>DATFNV010000468.1:0-40460 GCA_035266225.1 Gemmataceae bacterium | reverse complement strand
GCCGCGGAGTTTGCGACCTCCGAATGAGAATCGTCACCCGGCCGTTCGTCCTCGATTTCGCCGGCGCCTACCTGGACGAGCCACCGGACTTCTCCGACGAGGTGCTCGCCGACTGGCGCGCGGAGAAACAGGAGCAATTCGGCTCGCGCTGGTCGGAAGTCCAGGCGATTCTGCGGGATCTCGAAGGACACGGGGTGTTCCTCGTGGACGTAAACCCGGGCAACGTCTCCTTCGGCGACTGAGCGCCGTCGGCCGACTCCTTCCGGGCATTACTGCTCGTACCGCTTCGTCAGGATGGCGCCGCTGGTGGCGTCGATGACGTAATGCGGCCCACCGCCTTTGCGGCGCGGGTCCGTCAGCTGGTAATCGACGTGCCAGCCGTCCGCCTCCAGGGCCACCTGAATGCGGTAGGCGGAGAGATCGCGATACGCCCGGAGCGCATCGGCCTCAGCCACGGCGAGGGCCTGGGCCCCCGATACCGGCGGAGTGGTCATCGCCGCAGCAGTCATCGCGCGTGCTCCTCAACCGTTACGGAGGAAATCCTGGTCCGCCGCCCAGTCCGCCGCGCCGAGAATCCCGTCCTGTCGTGCATACGCCGTCGTCGGCCCGGATGAGGCACGGCACCCCCAGCAGCAGGGCCGACTGCGTGCCATCGCTTCTCGCCCCTTCCCGTCCCCGCCAAGGCCAGCACCGGCATCCGGCCGCCTTGCCTTGACGGACGAACTCCGTCATGTCCTTCCCTCTTTCTTCCCCAGGAACTGTCGTTCTTCGACAAAAAAGTTGCCCGACCTGGGAATCGTCCTCAGCAGTGCAGTCTTATGGGCTCCGAACTCTTGCTTGACTGCCGCTGTCGGCTACGATAGGACTAGACAGGCGCAGGAGGGGTCGCCGCCTGTCGCAAGAGCAAAGGGCTGAAGCACTTCAGCGCTTCTTTGCCGTTGCTCCTTGGGACAGAAGGTTTTACGGAGGTAAGCGGGCCAGGGGCGCCCGTCGGAGGGCTGTACCACGATGAGCGTAACCGATGAAACGATCCAGGACGCCCAGGAGTCCTTGCAGCGGTACGAGAAGAGGAGTGAGCGTTACAGTCAGCAGCCCGAACAGTGGAAGCAAGACCACGAGGCGGCGATGTGCTGCTTCGATTTTGAAGGGTTGCTCGCCTTCGGCCTGTCGTTGTACGACTACATCAACCGCATTGATGAGGCGTGGCGAGTCAAGGTGTACCGCAATCTCGTGCCGCACGACCCGGCCGTGGACAAGGTGATCGAGGAACTTTACCGCGGGTGGCTGAAGCCGTACGACCGTGTTCTCGCTCGGCTTTCCGCGCTGGAAAAGCACTTCGACGTGGCAGGGGCCAAGGAGTTCCGTTCGGCTTGCCGCGAGGTTCAGGGCATCCTGACTCCTGACGAGGAGTTCTTCATTCACGACCGCCTGGCCCGCCTCCGAGATGAGGCGGTAGACGCGAATCGTCGGGGCGAAGCGGAAGAAATGAGGAGCATCGGCGATTAGACGGAACGTCCGAACCCGCGAGTTCAAACGGATGCTGGCCTCGCTGCCCGAGCGCATCCAGGAGGCTGCCGCCGAAGCCTACCGGCAGTTCCTCGCGGATCCGAACCACCCCTCGCTCGCCCACCACGCACTGAACGACACGAAGAAGGGACGCCACCGAGCCGGCAGTTGGGCCGTCCACGTCACGAGGCGATACTGCGGCATTTATGTGCCAGACGGCAACGATAACGTCTGGTACTGGATCGGCTCTCACGAGGACTACAACAACTTTGTCGGGAAGTAGCGTCCTTCCCCACGTCCTCGCTCTGCCTGCCGAAAAATGACGGCGCAAGCGGCACACCAGCAAGGTATTGCGCCTGCGAGTGGTGTGCGTCCTCCTCTCTCACGTCACAATCACCACGTCCCGCACGTCGTGCGCCTCCGTTGGCCGGCCGATGGCCTCGATCGCCGTCACGCACTTCCCGCACAACGGGAGGAACAGCACCTGGTCCTCCTCCAGATGAATCAGATCGTATAGCCGGCTCCGCAGCCGCACGAAGTCCGTCGCGCTCAATCGGCACAGGAACACCGACTTCTGCTTGCGCACCCCGTAGTCCTCGCACGCCGTCGCCACTTTGCGCAGACGCTTCGGGTCCGAGATGTCGTAGGCCACGATCCAGCTGTCCATGCCGCCTCCCTCAGCGCACCGTGAAGCCCGTGTAGCGCGGCACGTCGCCACGGACGTACGCCGCCAGCATGCGCGCCTGCACCTCCAGCATCCGGGAATAGCTCATCTTGTACCCGTAAACTGGGTGCGACACAACGGTTGACTTCCTCGTTTCGTACACCTCGAAGAACTTCTTCCGCCCTCCGTCGGTCAGCTGGCAGGCCTCGCGCCACGTCAGGAAGTCGTCCGGCGTCACCGAGCGGTTGTTGATCAGCGACAGCACCACGCTGTCGGCGATGACCGCCCGGAACTCCTCCATCAGGTCCAGGGCCAGCGACGGCCGGCCGTGGCGCCCCACGTGGTAGAAGCCCTTGTACGGGTCGAAGCCGACGGTGCAGAGCGCCGAGAAGCAGTCTTTCACCAAGAGCGCGTAGGCGAACGACAGCAGGCAGTTCACCGGGTCGCGCGGCGGCCGCCGGTTCCGCACGCGGAAGTCGAAGCCGCGGCCGGGCGGTTGTGCCTTCAAGAACCTCCCGAATTCGCCGAAGTACAGCGCCGCCCCCTGTCCCTCCAGTCCCAGCAGCGACTCGATTTCCGTGGCCCGGTCGAGGCGGTTGAGCAGCTCGGCCAGGTCGCGCGCGGCCGGCTCGTCGCTGCCGCGGCTCGGCTCGACACCGGGGGGTTCACACCCCCCGCTCGCCGAATCGGGAGGTTCAGACCCTCCGCTCGCTGGCGGCCGGGAGCGCAGGCAGCGCATGAGGAGCGCCCGCTGGTTGGTCAGCTTGGCCCGCACCACCTCGCGCGCCAGCGACAGGCACTCGGCCGGGTCGGCGAAGCGGCGGAACTGGGCCTCGCGCAGCGAGACGTTCTTGGCCGGCGGCGGGGCCACCGTCGCGATGAAGCGGGCGTAGCCGGTCAAGAGCGCCACCGGAATCTCGTTGACGACCAGCGTTTCCAGGGCCTGCGTGCTGATCTGCACGTGGCCGAAGACGACGACCTGGCGGATGGCGTGGATCGGCACGCGGCCGATTTCCTTGCCGTCCTTGCGGATGACCAGGTGCTCGCTGCGCTTGCCGACGTGCGAGCCGGGCTCGCTCAAATAGAGGACGGCGCCGTCGTCGGACTGCGGCAGGACGCGCGTGATGCCGGCGACCGGCGCGGCAGCGGGGGTCGTGGGCCGCTCGATCTGGTAGAGGGTTTCCTCGGGCAGGCAGACGGTGGCCAGCGAGCAGCCGAAGCAGCGGTGGCGCAGCTCGGCCGGCAGCGGCTCCGGCGGCGCGTCGCGCGCCGCCAGGACACGCACCTGCTCGATAGCGGCGAGGGTCTTCTGCCGCAGCGCCTCGTCGAACTCGACCGGAACACGCTCGCGGGTGCCGGCGTAGAAGATCGCCCCGCGCGGCACCGGCCGGCCGAGTTCCTCTTCCAGGAGCAGCGCCTGGGCGCACAGCTGCACGGCGTCGTTGTCCCAGTTCGTCACCTTGCCGTCCTCGTCGCGCGGGGCGGAGCCGTGCTTCGTTTCGACGGGGTAGGCACTGCCCTCTTTTTCCTCGATCACGTCGAGGATCGCGGTGATCCCGAGCTTCTCCGAGGAGAGATGGGCGCTGCGCGTGTGCAGGGCGTCCCCCTCCTTGCGGCTGCGGTGGGCCAGGTCGGGGTCGTTGACGCGGCGGTGGTCGAACAGGCCGCCTTCGACGTGTTCGTTATGGACCATGACCGCGTCCACGTATTGCAGAAAATAGAGACGTGGGCAGTAGGTCACCTGATTCAGGGCGCGGACCGGGATCAGCTGGGTATCGGCGGGGTTCATGGATGCACCTCGGGAGATCGGGTATGTCAGATCAATCCATCATGCGCAGCTTGCACGGCGCCGGGTCCACCGTCACCAGCAAGGGCCTCGTCATGTGTCCGAACGAGACGATGGCCTGGCCCGGCGCCAGGCCCGGCAGCCGCGCCCACAGCGACTCGTCGATGCCGCTGACCGTGTGCCGCAGCGAGTTGACCACCTGCGGGTCGGTCAGCTTGTGAATGATGAAGTTGTTGCACAAGCCGAGCACCTCACGCGGCAGGTGCTGCGGCATCTGCGTGACGAACGCGAGACTCAGCCAGCGCTTGCGACCCCGCTTTGCGATCCTGCCTACTTGCGAGAATAGGTGCGGCGTCTTGTCGATCCGCTCGGCCGACAGGAACTCATGCGCCTCCTCGATGACCAGCAGCACGCGCGGCGGCGCCTCGGCCTTGCCCGCCTCGAAGTCGCGGTAGGCCGTCTCCTGCGACTCCTGGATGCCGCGCAGCACGTCGGCCACGGCGATGTTCGACAGCTCGCTCAAGCCCGCGTCGGACAGGTCGATCACCGACACACGGCCCGGTTGCAGCAGGTCGCGGTAGCTCAGGAACGCGCTGCCGGCCCCGTGGCGGTCGAACACGCGCAGCTTGTGCAAGCGCCACAGCAGGCTGTTCAGCTTGCCCCACGAGCTGGCCACGCCGGGCATCTGCTTCACGTCGAGGCGGTTCCTCAGCGCCTCCTGCCCCTCCGGCGACTTCAGCACGGGGTTGTAGATCTTCGGAGTCGATTTCGTCACGATCGCCTTGCACACGGCGACCACGTCGAGCAGGAACGACAGCCGCAGCCGCGGGTAGCCGCGCTCGAACTCGTCGAGGCGCAGCAGCATCCTCTCCTGGCGGTCACTCTCCTCTTTCGACACGTCCTTCTCCGGGAAGATGCCGAGGTCGCGCAGCAGCCCCTTGGCCAATTCGTAGGCGAACAGGTAGCGGTCGGTCTGCGCGTCATTCAGACCGCACATCTCCATGACGGTGTACGGCGACAGCCGGGCGAACTGCAGCGAGAATGGCCGGCGGTTGGGGTGGTGCGGGTTGGTGGTGTCGCGGCCGACCAGGTGGTACAGGTGCATCTGGTGGGCCGGCACGCCGCGCAGGCGCAGCTGGCGCGCGGCCAGGAGCGACTTCAAGCGGTCGTCGTCGGCTGGCTCGTGCAGGCAGGTGTACTCGCCCTCCACGTCGAGCAGCACGACGGCCAGGCCGGCCCGCTGCGCCCCGCACACCAGGCCGGCGACGGTCGTGGACTTGCCGGCCCCGGTGGTGCCCAGGATGGCCGTGTGCCGCGGCAGCACCGCCTTGGCCGTGGACGGCACGGCGACCGGGACGTTGTCGTGGCCAGCGGCCAGGCCCAGGCGGATATCGCCCTCGGCCCGCAGCAGCTTGGCCGTCTCCGCGTCGTCGAGCAGGAAGACGGGGCTGTGCGGCAGCGGCCGCAGGCGCGGCGGGGCGAGGGTGCCGTCGGGCAATTCCTCGCCCAGGAGCGTCACCTGAAGTCGGCCGTGGAAGCGCGGCAGGTACTCGCCGCCGCGCGTGGCCACCGCCAGCAGCACCGGCGAGTCGGCCTTGAGGCTGTCCGGCTCGGCGAAGGGGCCGCCGCTGACGGCGCCGAGGTAGCGACGGCCGTCCGGCTTGCTGACGATGCGCACCAGCGCCTGCGACGCCGCCACCTGCACGCGCTCCTGCGACAGGACCACGGTGACGCTCAGGTCCTCGCTGCCGGGCAGGTCGAACATCGTCCGGCCGACCGCGCCGTCAGCCGGCGCGTCGGCGGGGGGATGGGTGCGGGCGACGGTGGTCAGTTCTTCGTCGAGTGTCATGATGAGTCTCCTTGGCCGCTTGCGGCTTAGCATTCGCTTCCCCAGTGGTTGCGTGAATGCGAAGCCGCAAGCGGCTTACGAGGGGCGCGTGGCCCGCTCGGACTGGTAGCGAAACGGCGCCTCGGTCGCGGCATAAGCGGCCTCGGCCATCTCCTTCAAGCTGCCGCCGGCGTAGACCGACTTGCACACGCGGTCGGCCAGGTCGATCAGCAGCGGGAAGCCGCGCTCCTCCAGCAGCACGCTGTCCGCGATGGCGATGCGCGCGGCCACGTGGGCGTGATCGACGTGGGCGTAGAACAGCTGCGGCGGCGCCAGCAGCGTCGCCCGGTACAGGCCGTAGACCACCTGCGGCGCCACCACGTCGCGGAAGCGGCGCACCCATTCCTCCGGCGGCAGCACCTCGCCGTCCCAGGCGGCATCGACCGTCGGCCGGTGGGTCGGCGTCCAGTGGTCGAGGTAGGCGGCGATGCGCTCGGGCAGGGTGCCGACGATGGCGTACTCCAACGGATACAATCCCTGGCCGATGGTCAACAAGGCGCGGTCGCTCGGCTCGCTGGCGACGAAGACGAAGCGGCGGTGGTCGATCAGGCGGCGGATCACCTTGATCGACTCGATGACCAGGTCGGTGAACTTGGCGCCGATCAATTCCAGCGGCGCCGGGCTGCCGTGGCCCAGGCGCCAGGGGGCCTGGGCCTTGTCCGCCAGCACGGCCCGCTCGGCGAAGGACATCAGGCCGCGCTGGGCCAGCTCCGACAGCACGTCGCGCGGCGTCGCGTGCAGCCCGCCGCGCCGGCCGCGCCGCTCCAGCAGGTCCATCACCTCCTCGACCGGGTCGCGGTTGCGCAGGCGCAGGTCGCGGCGAAACAGGCGCTGCTGCCAGCAGTCGCGCTCGCCGCGGTACGACACCAGGCTGACGCCGATCTGGTGGATGGTCAGGGCCAGGGTGTCGTGGACCTGGCTGGTGCCGTCGCACGCCTCGACGGCGCCGTTGAACAGCAGCCCGCGATGGACGGCGGCGACCTCCGCCGGCGTGACGGCGTGGCAGCCGGCGCCGGGCGGGGCCGACGGGGCCGTGGCCAGCAGCGGGTGGATCTCCCGGCGGATGCTGCGCTGGTAATCCGATTCGCACTCGACCGCCTGGCGAACCTCGCGCTCGATGCGGCGATACTCCTCATCGAGGTCGCGGCCAGCGCGCCAGGTGTCGAGGTTCAAGACGGCGGGCAGCTGCTCGCCGAAGTCGTCGCGGAAGTCCGACGCCGTCAGCACGGGGTCGGAGCCGTGGGCCGGCGTCACCCGAGGGTCAAGCTCGCGGCTCATCGCAGTTCCCTCCTGTGATGGGTTCCCCCGGATCGGCCGAAGTTCGACGCGCGGCCAGCGCTTTTTTCAGCCTCTCCGTCAGCGGGTCGCACGGGAGCGGCGGGGGGAACAGGACTGCGGCGTACACGAGCGCCACGGTCGCTGGCAGTCCGAACGCCTCGCACAGCAGCGACGCGGCCTTGCCCGCGCCGGCCCCCTCCGGGAGGCGCGCCCGGACCTCGGCTTCCGGGGCGAGCAGCTCCCAGGCCAGGCGGTCGGCGTCGGCCTCGGCGCCGGCGACGGCGGCCGTCATGAGCCCGCCGTCCCGCGCCATCAGGTGGACGTGGCCGCGCACCGGCACTCCGCGGAGCAACCCGTGCAACCGTTCCGCACGTCGGGGCGGGCGTACCCCGTCCAGCACGTCGAGGATCCCTTCGCCCAGCGCCGACGCCGCCCGGCAGCGCGGCTGCCAGTAGTCGCGGAGGAAGTGCGCCACCTCGTGGGCCAGCGAGAACGTCTGTTCCGCCGGGGGATCGTCCGCGTCGAGGAAGAGGAAGGCGCCGCCGGCAAAAGCCACCAGGCAGGCGCGTAACGGCCGGTCGGCGGCGGCGCTCGGCCAACCGAAGCCGAGATCGGCCAGGTAGCGCTCGGCGCCGCGAACGCTCAGCCCGGCCATCTCGCGGACGGTCACGTCGAAGGCACCGAGGGCGAGCGGCCGGCGCAGGCCGCGCGGGAACGGCTCGCCGCCGCCGGCCTGGCCCCAGAAGGCGCCGGCCAACTCGCTCACCCAGAGGGGAACGCTCACGGGGCCTCCGGGGGCTGGTCCGGCGGCGGCTCGTGATCGCGCGCCGCCATGAGGAACCCGCCCTGCGCCGGCTTGGGCGCCTCGAAGCGGCGCAGCACCCGGCCGCGCTTCACTGCCTCGGCCAGCCGCTGCGAGTCGAGGCCGAAGCGCTCGCTGATACGGGCGACGTCTTCGGAGAACTCCCGCGGTTCGGTGCGCGGGGCGCGGCAGAGGCGCAGCATGGCGAGGTCTCCCGTGGGACAGCCGAGGGCGGCGGCCAGGCCGGCGTCGTCGAGCCGCTCGCTGCGGGCGTAAGCGGCCAGGAGCGACGCCAGGAAGAAGGGATCGTCCTGGGCCCGTGCCGCCAGGGCCTCCAACGGATCAGCCATTTGTAGCTCTCCTTTCCAGGCGCTTCTTGATGCGGTCCTTCACCCGTTTCACTTCGCGCTCCTGCTCCGCCGCCGGTTGGCTTTCGAGTCCCAGCGCCTCGGCGAAGACGCCCGTGGCGCGCTCGCCGGCCAGCATGAGGTCGAAAACGCGCCGCTCCGGGGGCGTGAAGCCTTCTCGCAGCAAGCGGAGGAGGGCGTGCGATTGTTCAACCGCCTCGGCCCGCTCCAGGGAGAGTAGCGGTTCCTCCTCTCTCCCCAATATGTTCCCGGCGTCTTCGCCGAGTTCGACATCCAACCAGGGGACGCGGCCGCGATGGTGGCGGGCCTCGCGGCGCCGACCGTTGAGCAGGTCGCGGTGGGTGGCCATACGCAGGAACGCCGCCAGGTCGGGGTGCCGGTCGGCGTCGTAGGTCTGCGGCCGCCGGACGTAGTCGAACAGGGCGTCGTGAATCGCCGTCTGGCGGAGGTGCGGATCGACGCGCCGAAACGTCTGCTCGGCCCAGCGCTCCAGCGCGCCGATGTAGGCGCGGCAGACCTCCGCCACGGCGACCGGGTCGGGATCGTACAGGCTGAGATGAAGCCTTAGTCCCTCTTCCGGAGAGGGAAACGATGAAGATGAGAGGTTCATGGGTGCCGCCGTCCTCCGCCGGGCTCGCGTCGTTGGTCTGTCAACAACGGCTGACTACGTGGTAAGCAAGTGGAGGGAGCGCGTGCAAGGTCAGTAGGCATGCCGGCGCCGTTGCGGACAGCGTTCCTCGGGACTAGAATAGCGCGGCTTGCGTCCCATCGACTGCGGCCCGTCACTTCCCCCGGCGGCCGGGAAGGTTGTCGGAATGAGGTTCTTCGTCATGAGAAAGGCGCTCTACCTGCTGGGCCAGTTGAGCGACACCGACATCGAATGGATGATCCGGGAGGGCGCTCGCCAGCGCATCCCCGCGGGCAGCGTCCTGATCCGCGAGGGGCAGCCCATCGACGCGTTGTACATCATCCTCGACGGCAGCGTCGAGGTGTCCGGGACGGGGGTGGCCGGCACGGCGATCCGGCTGGGCTGCGGCGAAGTGGTCGGCGAAATGTCCTTCATCGACGCCCGTCCCCCTTCGGCCACTGTGACCGCCGCGGAAGGGCTGGTCGTCCTGGGCATCCCCCGCAAGAGCTTGGCGGCCAAGCTCGAGGCCGACCCGCGCTTCGCCGCCCGCTTCTACCGGGCGCTGGCCGTCTTCCTGTCGCACCGCCTGCGCGACACGGTGGGCCGACTCTGCTACGGCAAGGGCCAGCCGCTCCGTGAGGACGTCGAGTACGAGGACGAGCTGGACGCGCACACGCTGGACAACCTCCACCTGGCCGGCTCCCGCTTCGACCGCGTCCGCCAGCGCCTGCTGGCCGAGTGAGCGCCCCGCCGAGGACCGCCATGAACCGACCGATCTTCCGCCAGGAAGCCCTCGACCGCCTGTCGTCGCCCGAGCAGCTCGACCAGCTCATGCAGGTGACCGCCCCCCGCGCCTGGATCGCGCTCGGCGCCTGCGCCCTGCTCATCCTCGCCGCCCTCCTGTGGGGCTTCTTCGGCACCATCCCCACCACGGTCGAAGGGAAAGGCTTCCTCGTCCCGTCGCAGGGCATCAAGACCATGACCGCCCCGCGCGGCGCCACCGTCGCCAAGGTCCTGGTCCACCCCGGCGATGAAGTCGAGACCGGCCAGGTCCTGGTGACCCTGACCCCCCACGGAGGCGGCGCCGAGGTGCCGGTCCCCAGTCCCTCGCCGGCCCGCGTCCTGGCGGCCGGCCTCAAGGCCGGCGACGCGGTCGAGCAAGGGGCCGCCCTCGTGACCCTGGAGCCCCGCGACGACACCCTGGTGGCGGTCGTGTACGTCCCGGCGGCGGACGGCTACCAGGTCAAGGAAGGGATGAGCGCGCAGGTCTGGCCGGCCTTCGCCCGCAAGGGCGAGTTCGGCTCCCTGGTCGGCAGCGTGCGCAGCGCCGGCCGCTTCCCCGTCGGGCAGGCGGACATGATGCGCCAGCTGGGCAGCGGCGAGCTGGTCAGCAGCCTGTCGGGGACCGGCCCCTTGCTGGAGGTCGTCGTGGAGTTGCAGCCCGACCCCGCGGCGCCCGGGGCCTACCGCTGGTCGTCCTCCCGGGGGGCGCCGGTGGGGTTGTCCGCCGGCACCCCGTGCCAGGGCATCATCACGGTCCGCAAGCAGCACCCGGTCCGCCTGGTCTTCCCCCTCCCCGCGGTCCTGTCGGGAACCTGACATGGGTGATTCCACTCCAGCGCCGGCGCGGACCCGGCGAGCGCGCACCCCGACCGTGCTGCAAATGGAGGCGGTCGAGTGCGGCGCCGCCGCCCTGGCCATGGTCCTGGCCTATTACGGCCGATTCGTCCCCCTGGAGGAGCTGCGCATCGCCTGCGGCGTCTCGCGCGACGGCACCAACGCCGGCAACGTCGTCAAGGCCGCTCGCACCTACGGGCTCATGGCCAAGGGCTTCAGCAAGCAGCCCGGCGAGCTGCCGGGCCTGCCGCTGCCGGCCATCCTCTTCTGGAACTTCAACCACTTCGTCGTCCTCGAAGGGTTCCGCCGCGGAAAGGTCTACCTCAACGACCCGGCCACCGGCCCGCGCGTCGTCAGCGACGCCGAGTTTGCCGGGGCCTTCACCGGCGTCGTGCTGGTGTTCGAGCCAGGCCCGGAGTTCCAGCCGGGCGGCACCCGCCGCGGCCTGCTCGGCCCGCTGCGCCGCCGCCTGGAGGGGTCGGAGCTGGCCCTGCTGTACGCCGTCCTGGTCAGCCTCGCCCTGGCCCTGCCCGGGCTGGTGGTACCCGTCTTCACGCAGGTGTTCGTCGATTACGTTCTGGTCCGCGACATGCAGGGGTGGGTCGGCCCGCTGCTTATCGGCATGGCGCTGACCGCGGGCCTCCGCGCCGCCCTGACCTGGCTGCAGCGGCGCTCGCTCCTGCGCCTGGAGACCAAGCTGGCCCTGACCTCGTCCTACCGCTTCTTCCGGCACGTCTTGCGCCTGCCGGTGGAGTTCTTCACGCAGCGCTACGGCGGAGAAATCGGCTCCCGCGTGGAGATGAACGACCGCATCGCCCAGCTCCTCTCCGGGGAGCTGGCGGCCAACCTGCTCAACGTGCTGATGGCGATCTTCTACATCGCCTTGATGGCTTGTTTCGACCTCGTCCTGACCCTGGTGGTGGTGCTGATTGCCGGGCTCAACCTCTTTGCCCTCCGCTACGTCTCACGGCAGAGGCGCGACTTGAACCAGCGGCTGTTGCAGGAGCGGGCCAAGCTGATCGGGACGTCCATGTCCGGCCTGCAGACCATCGAGACGCTCAAGGCGACCGGCTCGGAGCTGGATTTCTTCAGCCGCTGGGCGGGCTACCTGGCCAAGGTGCTCGTCGCCGACCAGAAAATGGGCGTCTACACGCTGGCCCTGGGGGCGGTGCCGCCGCTGCTGTCGGCCCTGGGCACGGTGGCCGTCCTCGCCCTCGGCTCGCTCCGCGTCATGGACGGCCTGATGACCGTCGGCATGCTGGTGGCCTTCCAGAGCCTGATGGTCAGCCTGATGGAGCCGATCAACCAGCTCGTCGGCCTCGGCGGCTCGCTGCAGGAAGTCGAGGGGGAGATGACCCGGCTGGACGACGTGCTGCGCCACCCGGAGGATCCCGCGGTGAAAGCGGCGGAGCAGCCGGCCGCGGCCGCCCCCGTCAAGCTCCTGGGACAGCTGGAGCTGCGCGAGGTCACCTACGGCTACAGCCGGCTCGACCCGCCGCTCATCGAAGGCTTCCACCTGCTGGTCCGGCCGGGCTCGCGTGTCGCCCTGGTCGGCGCCAGCGCCAGCGGCAAATCGACCGTGGCCAAGCTGATCGGCGGCTTGTATCGGCCGTGGTCGGGCGCGGTGCTGCTGGACGGCCGGCCTCGGATCGAGGTGCCACGGGCCGTGATCGCCAACTCCCTGGCGATGGTCGATCAGGAGTTCTTCCTGTGTGAGGGGACGGTGCGCGAGGTGCTGACGTTGTGGGACCGCAGCGCCCCGGACGAGGACCTGATCCGGGCGGCCAAGGACGCCTGCATCCACGAGGACATCGCGGCCCGGCCGGGCGGCTACGACAGCAAGGTGGAGGAGGGCGGCACGAACTTCAGCGGCGGCCAGCGCCAGCGCCTGGAGATCGCCCGGGCGCTGGTCGGCAACCCGAGCTTGCTGGTGCTGGACGAGGCCACCAGCGGCCTCGACCCCGTGACCGAGAAGCAGATCGACGACAACCTGCGGCGGCGCGGCTGCACCTGCGTCATCGTCGCCCATCGGCTAAGCACCATCCGCGACTGCGACGAGATCATCGTCCTGGACCGCGGCCGGATCGTCCAGCGCGGCACACACGAGGCGCTGGTGGCGGTGGACGGCCTTTACCGCCGGTTGGTGTCCGTTTAGCGGCCGCGATCGATTTATCGTTTCGCGCTCGCGAGGTGACGCCGCCGTTGTGGCGGGGTCTCCTGACGTCTTCGGAAAACGCTTGACCCCAGCCGCACGCGCCCAGTACGATCATCCCAATCGGCGCAGGAAGGATCGGGCAAGGAACAGGACCACAAAAAAGACGCTCGCTGACTTTCCGCGATATCGCAGGCGATAGGGAGGTCCACCAGCGCATAATGGATGCCGTACTCCGATTGTCCGATCTGCCGGACATGCATCCCGAACTACTCTGGGAGAGCATTGTCGCCGCCACCGCCGCGGTGCTGGGTGAAGGGGGAAGAGAACCGCCGCATTCCTTCGCGCTCTCGGCGGAGCGTGTGTTCGGGTTCGGCTCAGAGGAGTGCGCTCTGCTTATCGATCCCTGCGGGATTTCCGCGCTGCAAATCGCCCGGGCCTGTCGGACTTACGAGCCGTCGCGGCGCATCGAACTGGCGGCGATAGCGGTGGCCGCACTGGGGTTGCACCATGCCGGCGGACATGAGATCGTAGATCTAGCCGTTCGCGGCAGTGGGGCTGACTACCTGGTGGGCCAAGCCCGATACTACCTGGAGATTGCCGGTCGTTCCCGCCGTCGTGACTTGGAAGCGGCGTGGCACGAGAGGTGGGAACGGCTCACACAACGCTGGGGCAGCGGGTTTTATCTTTGCGTCGCGGAGTTCGATACCTGCACGGCTCGTCTGGCCTTTGCCCCACCAAAGGAGGAGGAATAATGTCTTCGGAACCGCTTCCGATCAGTGACCTGACCGCTACTGTCAAATCCCGCGAGGTCCAGCGGGCGCTCCTCGCGGAGATGGCGGGAGACACCGCGGGCGCAACGCGCCACTTTCTCGCCGCTGCTCATCTCGAATTGGTGCTGGCCGAGGACTATGCCGCGGGGGGAGCGGCGGACCGGGCTCTCCGAAGCCGTATCAGTGCCGCGTCCTGCTTCTGGCGAGCCGGCCAGGGCGCACGAGCACGCGCCGAGTTCGATGAGTTGTCGCAGGCCCATCCTGCCAACGGCGCCGAGATTCAGCGGATCGTCGCCGAGCTGGAACGCGATTACTCGGCCAAGGCGTCATGAGCCGAGCAAGTACGACATGCGCGCTGCCAGGGCTGTTTCGACGCAACTGCCATAAGACCGCAAACTTGCGTAAAGCGTCCCGCATTTAGGGAGGGCGCCAATGCTCCCACTCGACAGCAAGCGGTGGCGGAAGCTGTCCCACGCCTACGGGGATGCCGCCGATATCCCGTCGCTGCTCACCGACCTAGAGTCACTCCCGCCGGACGCCGGGCCGGAGGCCGAGCCGTACTTCTCGCTTTGGAGTGCGTTGTGTCACCAAGGGGACATCTACACCGGGTCGTATGCAGCCCTCCCGCACATCGTCCGAGTCATGGGCACCGCGCCCGAGCAGGTTCCGATGACGCTGTTCCTGATGGTGGCTTGCATCGAAGTCGCTCGCTCCAAGGGGCGCGGCCCTGCGGTTCCGCTGGACCTGCAAGCGGATTACTCGGCCGCGTTGGCCCGAATCCCAGAGTTGGTCGCCGGTGCAGCGCGGAAGAACTGGGACCACTGGTACTGCGGAGCGGCGCTGGCGGCGGTGGCCGCGGCCAAGGGGTTTGGCCAGCTCGCAGAGGCGGTGCTGGAACTGGACCCCGATACGGTCAAAGATGTGTTGCGGCGGAAGTTTGGCGAGGAGTAGCCGGGCCGAACAAGTCGCGGCCGCCGGTCTCAAGCAACGACCGCCTCCACCACGTTGCCGGACACGTCGGTCAGCCGGTAGGCCACGCTGCCGACCGCAGGTCTCCCCAAAGCCCCTGGAGACCTGCGGTCGCGCCGCGTGGTCCGGTCGGGAGACCGGACCGCAACGGGGTTGCCCCCAGTGGCGCGAGCGCGAAACGATAAATCGTTGCGGCTGCTAAACGAATAAACCGAGAGGTATAATGCAAGAAGCCCTGCAAGCGTTCGCCGCCGGGGGACCGCCCCGGGATTTGGCCGGGAACAGCCCCCTGCCGCTGGACGACCGCGACAGCGTCTGGCTGGTCAGCGCGGGCTGGGTGGACGTGTTCGCCCTCAGTCCGCCGCGCGACGGGGTGGCGGGCGCGCGGCGGCACCTGTTCCGTGCCGAGGCGGGGCAGGCCCTGTTCGGCGTCGGCGCCGGCTCGCTGCTGGCGGTGGGCGGCCCCGGCAGCCAGGTGCTGCGCCTGGGGCGCCCGGACTTCGAGGACTTGGCCCGCCGCGCGGAACTGGCGGCTCCTTTGGCCGCGCTGCTGGCCGGCTGGGTGCGCTCTCTGACCGGCGGCGTCGCGCGAGACCGCCTGCCCAAGAAGGTCACCCTCCTCGACCCGGAAAAAGAGGTCGAGCTGGCAGAGGGGGGCATCGCCACCCCGGCTCGCGGAACGTTGTGGGTCCGCCACGTCCACGGATCGTCGCGCTTCGTGGGGCATGCCGGTCCGTCCCTGTCGGCCGGGGACCGCCTGTTCCCGCTCGCCGCCCCGGGCTGGCTGGCGGCCGCGGAGGCCGGGACTCGCCTCACCGCCCTGACGACCGAGGCGGCGCTGAGCGACCCGGAAGTCTGGCCCGGCCTGGACCACTTTCACCAGGCGGCCCTCGCTTGCGTGGACGCCCAGCACGCCCGGGCCGACGCCACCGACCGCGGCCGGCTCGAGCGCCGCTCCGAGGCTGAGCGACGGCTGCTCCGCTCGACCCTGGCGCGGCTCGCCGAGGTGGCCGACGGCGGCGACGAGGTCGGCCTGGACGGCGGCCTCGAAGACGACCCCTTGCTGTCGGCCTGCCGGCTGGTCGGCGCCCGCCTGGGCGTCGCCATCGAGCGCCCCCTGGGCGGCGGCGAAACGAAACGGCGGAGCGACCCTGTCACCGCCATCGCCCGCGCCTCGCGCATCCGCGTCCGCCGGGTGCTGCTGTCCGGCGATTGGTTCTGCCAGGACAACGGGCCGCTGCTTGGCTATTGGGCCCGCAGCGGCGGCTCCGCGGAGGACGACCGGCCCGTCGCCCTGCTGCCTGTGTCCACGTCCCGCTACGAAGTGATCGATCCCGTCGATGGCAAGGCGGTGCCGCTGACGGCGGCCAACGCCGGCTCGGTCCAGCCCTTCGCCTACACCTTCTACCGGCCCTTCGAGAGCCGCTCCCTCACCCCGTGGAGGCTCTTCCGTTTCGGGGTGGCGGGCGGCGGCCGCGACTGGCTGAGGGTCGCCCTGCTGGGATTGGCCGGCAGCCTGCTCGGCATGTTCACGCCGATCGTCACCGGCTGGGTCTTCGATCACGTCATCCCGGGGGCGGAACACGACGAACTGCTGCTGGTGGTCCTGGCCCTGGCGGTGAGTGCGCTGGTGGCCGCCCTGTTCCAGCTCACCCGGGGCATCGCGATGCTGCGGCTGGAATCGAAGATGGAGGGGACGGTCCAGGCCGGCATCTGGGACCGGCTGCTGAACTTGCCCGCGCCATTCTTCCGCCGCTTTACCGCCGGTGACCTGGCCGACCGGGCGATGGGGATCGCCGCCATGCGCCAGGTGCTGACCGACGTGGCCCTGTCGTCGGTCCTCGGCCTCGTCTTCACCCTGGCGTATTTCGGACTCCTCTTCTATTACGACGTCCGGCTGGCGCTGCTGGCCTGTGGCCTGTTCGTGGTGGTGCTGCTGGGTACCGCGCTGGCCGCCGCCCGGGGGCTGCGCTACCAGCGCTCGGTCTACCAGCTCCGGGGGAAGATCGCCGGCCTGGTCCTGCAACTGATCACGGGCATCACGCGGCTGCGGGTGGCGGCCGCCGAGGACCGGGCGCTGGCCGTCTGGGGCCGGGAGTTCGGCGCCCAGCGCCGCCTGTCCTTCCGGGCGCGCTGCGTGGGGAACAACCTGGCGACCTTCAACGCGGCGGTCCCGATCGTGAGTACGCTGGCCCTGTTCGGCACGGTGGCCCTGCTGCCGCGGGAGGGCCTGTCGCTGGGGCACTTCCTCGCCTTTAACGTGGCCTTCGTTCAGATCCTGGCCGCCGCGGTCGTGATGGGCTCCGCCATCACCACCGCCATCCAGGTCGTGCCGCTGTACGAGCGCGCCCGGCCGATCCTCGACGCGGCGCCGGAGGTGGATGTCGGCAAGGCCGTGCCGGGAGACCTCGCCGGCGACATCGAGATCAGCCACGTCTCCTTCCGCTACCGGCCGGACGGCCTGCCGATCCTCGACGACGTGTCGATCCACGTCCGCCCGGGGGAATTCGTGGCCTTCGTCGGGCCGTCGGGGGCGGGGAAATCGACCCTCATCCGCCTGCTGCTGGGCTTCGAGGCGCCGACGGCAGGCTCGGTCTATTACGACCGCGAGGACCTGGCCGGCCTGGACCGCCAGGCGGTCCGCCGTCAGATCGGCGTCGTCCTGCAAGACGGCAAGATCCTCATGGGCGACATCTTCAGCAACATCATCGGCTCGTCGCTGCTGACCCTGGAGGACGCCTGGGAGGCGGCGTACCTGGCGGGACTCGATGACGACATCGCCGACATGCCGATGGGCATGCACACCGTGGTGAGCGACGGCGGCGGCACCTTGTCGGGCGGCCAGCGGCAACGGCTGCTGATCGCCCGGGCCGTCGTCGGTAAGCCGCGCATCCTGCTCTTCGACGAGGCCACCAGCGCCCTGGACAACGAGACGCAGGCCAAGGTGAGCCGCAGCCTGGAGCGGCTCAAGGCGACCCGCATCGTCGTGGCCCATCGCCTGAGCACTATCCGCAACGCCGACCGGATTTACGTCCTCGACGCCGGCCGGGTGGTGCAGCAGGGGAAGTACCAACAGCTGCTCGACCAGGGGGGGCTCTTCGCCGAGTTGGCGAAGAGGCAGTTGGCCTGACGCGAAGTCGGACGTGATACTATCGGTAGGGTGTCGATTGGCCTTCTCGAGATAGGGAGAGCGTCCATGACTGGTCTTCGCCTCGTTTGTGCCCTCCTTTTCCTGTTGCCCGTCGCCTGCTCCCGCGGCAACGTCGGCCAGAAGCCGGCCGCGGCCGAGCAGGAGGACGAGGCCCTCATGGACGACGAGGCGATCCCCCGCGCGCCGTGGGATGCCGATAGTTACGTCAAGCGGGGAGACGGTCACGCCGAGCGGGGGGAATACGAGAAGGCCATCGCGGACTACCAGGAGGCCATGCGCCTCGACCCCGGGCACGCCGAGGCACACGACTCCCTCGCCTGGCTGCTCGCCACTTGCCCCGCGGACGGCGTGCGCGACGGCAAGAGGGCCGTCGAGCTGGCCACCAAGGCCTGCGAGCTGTCGGAGTGGGAGGACGCCGAGCACGTCAGCACACTCGCCGCCGCGCACGCCGAGTGCGGCAACTTCAAGGAAGCCGTGAAGTGGCAGACGAAGGCGATCGAGATCGGGTTCGAGGAGGACGACGACATGGAGAGTGCCCGCGAGCAGTTGAAGCTCTACCAACAGCGTCAGCCGTACCGGGCGGAGTAAAGGAGGCGCAAGATGGGGACACTGGAAGGCCGCGCGGCGATCGTCACTGGGGCCAGCCGCGGCATCGGCCGCGCCATCGCCCTCGGCCTGGCGCGCGAGGGCTGCGGCGTCGTCATCGCCGCGAAGACCACGCAGCCGCGGGAGAAGCTGCCCGGCTCGATCCACACCGTGGCCGCGGAAGTCGAGGCGCTCGGCGGCCAGGCCCTGCCGGTGCAGGTGGACGTGCGCGAGGAGGCCCAGGTCGAGGCGATGGTCGCCCGGGCGCTGGAGCGCTTCGGCCGGGTGGACCTGCTGGTCAACAACGCCGGCGCCCTGCACTGGCAGGGCCTCCTCGACACCCCCGCCAAGCGCTTCGACCTGGTCATGGGCGTCAACGCACGGGCCGCCTTCCTCTGTTGCCGGGCCGTCTTGCCGGCGATGATCGGGCGGCGCTGGGGCCACATTGTCAACATGAGCCCGCCGCTGGACCTGACGATCGTGCCCGGCCGCATCGCCTACGCCATCTCCAAGCTCGGCATGACGTTGCTGACCATCGGCCTGGCCGCGGAGGTCGGGCCGCACAACGTCGCCGTCAACTCCCTCTGGCCGGTGACGGTCATCGAGAGCCAGGCCTCGATCAACTGGGGGCTGGGTACACGCGAGCAGTGGCGCAAGCCCGACATCCTCGTCGATTGTGTGCTGCGCCTGGCGCGCAAGGAACCCGGGGACGTGACGGGGCAGGCGCTGCTCGACGAGGACTTCCTGCGCTCCGAGGGGGTGACGGACTTCAGCGGCTACCCCTGCGTACCCGGCACCGACCCGCCGCGGCTGGCCTGGCCCGGGGCCCGTCCGAGCGGGGCCTAGGGCAGGAACAAGGAACCTGTTGTTCGACCCCTGCCGGCTTGCCGGCGGGGGTCGAACAATAGCTCTCTTGCCCCCGCACTAATGACTAATCGGCAACCAGCCGGCGCGTGCAATCGATGAAAAGCCAGGTGAGCGCGGCGAGGAGGCACATCGCGGCGACGCCGAGGAAGAGCCCCTCCCAGCCGTAGTGCTCCTGGAGGGAGCCGAGCACGGGGCCGGCCACGAAGCCGCCGGCGGCGCCCGCGGTGTTGACCAGGCCGAACACCGTGCCGCTGGCGCGGCCGGACACGTCGGTGATGGTCCCCCACTGCGTCGGCAGGCTCCAGTCCCCGAAGCAGCGCGCCAGGAGCAAGATCACCATCGCGACCCGGCCGTCGGCCACCTGGACACTGAGCAGGACCAGGCCCGCCGCCACGAACTTGCCGGTGAAGGCGATTCCGCCTCGCGCCCAGCGGCGGTTGCTCGTCCGCCGCAGCAGGTAGTCGTTCAGCACGCCGCCCACGACGCCGCCCACGGCGCCTCCCAGCAGGGGCAGCGTGGTGAACAGGCCCATCGCCCGGTCATCCAGTTGCCTCCCCTGCGTCAGGAACATCGGGATCCAATTGACGTAAAGCTGATCCTGGAAGGTGCTGGCGAAGGCGTACACCAGGAGCATCCCCAGGTTGAACAGCGAGCCCCTGTTCAGCAGCAAGGTGCCGCGCTTCCCCGCGGCCGGGGGGGCGGCGCCGTCATGGATCTCGTCGTGCTCCGCCCGGTTCGACCACGGATGCTCCCGCGGGCTGTTGCGGACCACCAACCAGAATGCCACGGCCAGGAGCAGCCCCGGGGCGGCGATGACGAACAGGGACGTCCTCCAGGACAGGGCCAGCGTTCCCATCAGCAGCGTCGCGAGGATTGGCGCAGAGCAGGCGGCCCCGACTCGGCCGAGCGCCGCCACCGCCCCTTGCACCGAGGTGCGCACCGACAGGGGGAACCAGTGGCGCGTCACCTGGGCCAGGGTGGGATAGGCTCCCGCCTGCGCCAGGCCGAACGCCGAGCGGAGTCCAAACAGCCGGGGCAGGCTGCCGGTCCAGGCGACGCCGACGACCGCCGCCGACCAGAGGAGGATGAGGACGGTGAGGACGAGTCGCGCCCCGAAGACGTCCCCGGCAAGCCCGCCCGGCACCTGCCCAAGCGCATAGGCCCCCTGGAAGGCCGAATCGAGCCAGCCCAGCTCCGTCGCCGTGACGTCGGGATGTTCCTTCTGGAAGGCGGGCTTGATGACGCCCCAGGAATAGCGATGCAGGTACAGCAGCCAGCTGGCGGCGCAGGCCAGGACGAAGATGAGCCGGCGGACCCGCGCGGGCCGGTCTCCCGGGCAAGCCTGCGCCGCATCCATTTTTACCATCCCCTAACGCAGCCATCGGAGTTGAGCGGCGGGTCGGAGACCCGCGCGGGTCTCCGACCCGCCGCCAAAACAGAGAAAGTATGAGACTGTAGCACGGTTGGTGACGATCTGAGGTAGCCCCGGAGGGGCGGCCGTCGTTAGCCAGGGGTGCAACCCCTGGGACCCGGGGCGAAATCCTCGCCTCGGTAGCCCCGGAGGGGCGGCCGTGGCCGGCATCGGCGTGCCACGCCCGCCCCTCCGGGGCTACCACGGACCGCCGGCGTCGCCCTGGACCAGGGGTTGAAACCCCTGGCTAACGACGGCCGCCCCTCCGGGGCTACCACGGACCGCCGGCGTCGCCCTGGACCAGGGGTTGAAACTCCTGGCTAACGACGGCCGCCCCTCCGGGGCTACCACGGACCGCTGGCCCTGGCCCAGGGGTTGAAACCCCTGGCTAACGACGGCCGCCCCTCCGGGGCTACCACGGACCGCTGGCCTTGGCCCAGGGGTTGAAACCCTGGCTAAGGGCGCGTTAAAAAATACCTTGAACGTTTCGGCCGTATCGGTTATAGTAAGTTTATGGACGCACAGACTATTGTAGCGACCGTCCGCCAGAAGTTCGAGTTGCTCCAGCCGGTCATGACTGAACGCCTGCGCCGCCATTGGGCTGCCAGCGAAGCCTTGACCTTGCCGCGGGGGGGCATCTCCCTCGTCGCTGCAGCCACGGGCCTCTCACGTACCACGATCTGGACGGGCATCCGAGAACTCCGGGCCGGTCCCTCTCCGGGAACCAAGGCGGACACCTCCAAACGCAATCGGCGAAGCGGGGGTGGGCGACCTTGTGTCGAAGTCGATGACCCAACGCTGTGCCGCGATTTGGAACAACTGGTTGATCCGGCGACTCGGGGGGATACCATGTCCCCCCTGCGTTGGACGTGCAAGAGCACGCGCCAGCTCGCCCAGCAGTTGCGGCGTCAGGGTCACGCGGTCAGCCATCCGACGGTTGCCCTGTTACTTCACCACCTGGAGTATAATCTCCAGGCCAACCGCAAGACACGAGAAATCACTTCCCACCCGGACCGCAACGCGCAGTTCGAGTTCATCAACGCTCAGGTCATGGCGTTCCAGAAGCGGGGTCAGCCCGTGGTGTCGGTGGACACCAAGAAGAAGGAATTGATCGGGGATTTCAAGAACAACGGGGCCGAGTATGAACCCGAAGAGCAGCCCCAAAAGGTGCGTGCCAAGGACTTCAAGGATAAGCGTTTGGGCAAGGGGATTCCGTATGGGGTGTATGACCTGACCTGTGACAAGGGCTGGGTGAGTGTGGGCATCGATCACGATACGGCGGCCTTTGCGACGGAGAGCATTCGCCGTTGGTGGGAGGAAATGGGACAGGCGACGTATCGGGGGGCAACGGAGTTGCTGATAACGGCCGATGGCGGCGGCAGCAACGGGTCACGGAGTCGGTTATGGAAGGTGTGCTTGCAGCGTCTAGCCGACGCCCTCGAGTTACGAATAGGTGTCTGCCATTTTCCTCCGGGGACGAGCAAGTGGAACAAGATTGAGCATCGGATGTTCTGTCACATCACTCGGAATTGGCGTGGTCGGCCGTTGACGAGTCGCGCGGTAATCGTGAGCCTGATCGGGAATACAAAGACAGATACCGGTTTGGCGATTCAAGCGGCGCTGGATGAGCAGGAATACCCAACCGGGATCAAAGTGACGGATAAGGAAGTGTCCGAGGTGCGGATCAAGAAGAATGAGTTCCATGGAGAATGGAATTACACGATCCTCCCCAACGAATAAGTGTTCAAGTTATTTTTTAACGCGCCCTAACGACGGCCGCCCCTCCGGGGCTACCTGGAACGATCCACCGACCGTGCTACAGTGTCGAAATATTGATCGATGGCCGCTTACAGGGCCTAACAGAACCCTCGCTGGCGCGTCGGGCTTGGTGTGAGCCGCAGGTGTGGACGGCTCAGTCTCAAACGGTGCGGTGGTCTGGTCACACCCCAGCCACTTAATCCTACCCGTGCGGGGCCGTCCCCGTACGGAAACTCTTGCTCGAATCTCCCATCCGGGAGGCTATGCAGCCAGCATCGGACGTCAACGGACGATGACGGAGGGGCCAGGCAAGAGTAGCTCGGGAGGGGTCACGTTTCGGCCGGGTCGGTAGGCCACGCTCCCAAGCCTGCCGAAGCCTCGCGGAAGAGGGACCGCCCTCTTCCCCTCGCAGCACGTACGACGGGTCGGCGCTGCGAACCGACAAGGTGACTGGTGGCCTCGCCTGGGCACAACGGCTGACCACACTGACCGGTGAAAGTCCCACGCCGTCCCGGCACAGGCCGGGTAAGCCGGACCCATAAGCACTGCGAAACGGTCCGGTCACGCGGCGGTGCGAACGTCTCTCCCCAACGAGACGCCGCTTCAGGGATGGCAGCATCTCCGGAGTAGCCCCGCCCAGGGGTGAAAGGAGGTTCCGTGTTCGCGGAGGAACACGCGGGAAGGACCATGAGGACAGTTAGCCCCCACGGGACGGCACTACGGCCGCTCGGCCCTCTTCCGAAACCTGCGGGGCACGCTAAGAAACATCCTCCACGGGCCTTCCTGCCGAACGCCTCCAGGGTCTCTGTCTCATGGGGTTCCACTGGAAAGGGCCCAACGTGGCCAAGATCAAGCACCATTCGTTGACGGGACGGATCACCCTGCCTCTCCTGCACCACGCCTTCCGCAACGTCCGGCGGAATCGCGGGGCTGCGGGAATCGACCGGGTGAGCATCGCTGGCTTCGAGAGCAATCTCGAAGACAACCTGCTCGCCCTGATGCGCCGCCTGAAGGATGGGTCTTACAAGCCCCTCCCCTTGCGACGTGTCTGGATTCCCAAGGGACAGGGCCAGACGCGCCCTCTGGGGATCCCGATGGTTCGTGCATACTGCACTCCTTACAGGGAGCCTTGAGGATCGAGTCCTTGCCCGTGGCCCGGCGCCACCGCCGTTGCCCGTTTGCTGGGCGGCAGCCGCGGCTGCCGCCCACCAGCATACCTCGCGACGCTCACTTCGACGACCGCTTCTGCCAGCGACGCCGCGCCGGCTTCCGCAATTGCGCGATGACCTCGGGCGTCAACAGGATCCACCACGGGCCGTGCGGGGTGGCCTGGAGGCCGTCCAGGCGCCCGGACTGGCACCAGGCGGCGATGGTGGACACATCCACGTTCAGGGCCTTCGCCGCAGCCCGGGCCGAACAACGGCCATCCCCACGCCGTCCCTGGACACACGCCGCCGGCCCTTCCGGGCAACCGCTGCGAATCTCGTGGATATAACGGATCCACTGGACCTTGCTAGCCGTGAATGCTCCGCCCCGGCCGCTCTTGTATCCTTCCGCGTTCAGCCGCTCCGCGATCCGGTGATCGCTGTGATCCCCGGCCAGGACGCGGACCCGCTCGACGACCGCGGCCGGCGTCCGGCGGGCGTCACAGGAGCGCGGCGGCCGCGGGACCGCCACAACCGTGCAGGCCTCCGTCTGCCAGCGTAGGGCCACCCGGATCGTCGTGGCTTCCTTGGTCAACGTGACGTCCTTGACCAGCAAGCGCAGCAGCTGCTTGCGCTCGGCAGGCGTCGTGGTCGGGGCGTGCCAGAGCGCGGGCAGGTCTTCAGCGAGATTCAGGATACGTTGCCGTTCTTCCGGGCTCAGGCGCCGGGCCGCCCCTACGGACAGCGAGGCCTGTTCGCGCTCCAGTTTCTCCACTGCCGCCAGCTTCTCGTTCCAGTCCTTTTCCAGGGTGCGCGCGACCAGGCGGTTCTCCGGCTCGACGGCCAGGAAGCGCCGCCGGGCCAACTCGGCCTCGTAGCGGGCTCGCTCCAGGCGGAGCCGCCATTGGCGCTCGACCTGCCGCGCCTGCTCCTCGATCTGCTCCAGCGTGGCCAGTGACACTTCGAGTTGCGCCGGTTGCAGGGCCCCGAGGAACAGGTGGACCACCGCGGCATCGACGGCATCACCGCGGACGAACTGACAGGTGCGTCCGCCCTGTTGCTTGTGGACCTGGGTGCATTCGTAGCTGGGCGTGGTGCCGTTGCCGGTGTAGCGCACGCTCATCCGCCGGCCGCACTGGCCGCACAGCACGAGGCCCTGCAACAACCAGGGCGCAGATCTCCAGCAGGCGATACCAGTCGCTGCAGGAGCGGGCCAGGCGCGAGGCTTCCAGGCTGAGAACGGCGCCGGCCTGACCGAGCCCGACCTGGGCGATCAGGAGCTGGAAGCCGTCGCGGTCAATCGCGGAGGAACCGGAGCGTCCCTGGTCCTGATCGATGACGGTGATGGATGCCTCGGACCAGCCCAGGTCCCGCGCCCGTTGCGTGAGGTCGTATTGCCGGGCGGTGCTGGCGGTGTTTTCGCGGACCTGAAAAAGGGTGGATTGCCGGACGTAAACGAACGCGGGGCGCTCAAGATGGTCGGGCCGCATCTTGGGACTGCTGCGTGGTATCACCATGACGGACCTCCTTGGTGGATAGGGATGCCTGTGGGCGGAGTTGCACGTAGGCGAGTTGAGCGAGGAGCCGGACGGCGCGCTGTTGCAGGTCGCTGGGCAGGCCGGACCAGACGTGCGCGAGGAGGGCGAGTGACTCGGTCGGAGGCGGAGGACGGTTCATCGAGGTCCCTCTCAGAAGCGTGGTTACCAGGGCGGTCGGAGGCATCCTAGCCCCCGCAGCGCAGGCCAAGGGCCGCCCGCCTCTCAGCGGCGTGGGTCCGGGAGGCGTCCCTGGCGGCGGAGTGCGTCGATGAGTTGAGCCAGTTGACGCAGCCCCTTGAGGTCGAGAAGGTGAGCAGCGGCGGTGGGTGGAAGGGATGCCGAGGAGTCCGCGGGGTAGTCGGTCGCGCTGAGCGCCACGGCGGCATGGCTGCCATCCGGCAGGCAGACGATGACATCGGGCTTCTCACCGTGGCGGACACAGACGACGGGCAGTTGCTGTCCCCGGAGCGGGTGATGGGGATGCGTGATGGTCACGCATCCCAAAGGCGGTTGGGAAGCAGGGGTAGTGCGCTCGGAATGTGCCCGCCGTCCGCGACCGGGTGGCCCAGGAGGTGGTTCGCCTCCTCCTGAGCCCGCTCTTCGAGCGGCTGTTTCACGATGACTCGTACGGGTTCAGGCCCGACCGCAACTGCCACATGGCCGTGCGCAAGGTCCTGGAACTCCATCAGCAAGGGCACACCCATGTGCTCGACGCTGATATCAAGGGGTTCTTCGACAACTTGCCGCATCAGGTCATCATGGCCGGCGTGGCCGCGGAAGTGGCCGACGGCAACATTCTCGACCTGGTCGAGCGATTTCTTAAGGCCGGGGTGATGGAGGCGGGCGTGTTCGGACCGACTACGGTCGGCACGCCTCAGGGAGGGGTCATATCCCCCTTGCTTGCCAACATCGCTCTCAACAGCCTCGACTGGCAGCTCCACGACGCCGGCTACCGCTTCGTGCGCTATGCCGACGACTTCGTGGTCCTCTGCCGGACCGAGGTTCAGGTCCAGGAGGCACACGACCTGGTGCAACGTCATCTGACCTCCCTCGGGCTCGCCTTGAGCGCCGAAAAGACCAAGACGACCCAGTTCCGGGACGGCTTCGCCTTCCTGGGCTTCGCCATCTGGGCCTGGAGTGTCACGATGCGTCCCAAGTCGGTGGAGAAATTCAAGGCCAAGGTTCGCGAACTGACGCCCCGGCACCACAACCTGGATGCGACGGTCATCACGAAGCTGAACTCGGTCATTCGGGGTATGGCGAACTACTTCGCCACCTCGTTTTCCGACGTCGGCGACCGCTTTCGCGGCTTGGACCGCTGGATACGCATGCGTCTCCGGTGTATGAAGTACAAGCGCAAAAGTCGCGCGGATAACGGGCGGTTTCGGCTGGCCTACTTCCGTCGCCTGGGGCTCTGTTCCTTGACCGAGTTGCGGCCTGCCCCGGTGTAGGGGACAGGCGATCCTCCCCGCAAGGGGCAAGCGTCGTGGCGTCGCCCGGTGCCCGAAAGGGGCACGCCGGTAAATCGGGGGAACCGACCCCCGTGCGACAACGGGGAGGGAGGGGAATGGCCCCCTCCCTTACCCACTTATACCCACACAAGCCCGACGCGCCAGCGA
Organism: Gemmataceae bacterium; assembly: GCA_035266225.1. GTDB lineage: Bacteria > Planctomycetota > Planctomycetia > Gemmatales > Gemmataceae > DATFNV01. Next base: position 13,955 of record DATFNV010000468.1, on the reverse strand, counting down.
GGGAGGGTTTGTGAGGCGCTCTTAGCGTGCCGCGTTGCCGGTCGGCGGCTTCACGGCCGACGGGACGGTCTTCGGCAGCACATGCTTCAGGCGCGGCATCACCTTCACCTTCGCCGTCGGCCGGTCGTGCTCGTCCTCGATGTCGCCGATGATCTCCTCCAGGACGTCTTCCAGCGTCAGCATGCCAAGGATCTTGCCGGCGGCGTCGCGCACCAGGGCCATCGGACGGCGACTCTTCTTGAACAGGCGCAGGGCGGTGGCCATGTTCTCGTCGGGACTCAGGTACAGTGGCGGATACAGGGCGTCTTCCAGCACCACGACCCCCTTGAGGCTGAAGAGGAAGAACAGGTTCTTGGTGTTGACGATGCCGACGATGTTGTCGATGGTGCCGTCGTAGACCGGCATGCGCGTGTGCGCCCCCTTGCGCACCGCCTCCAGGACGCCCTCCGGCGGCGTGTTCAGTTCCAGGGCCATCATCTTATCGACGGGGAGCATGCAGTCCCGCACCTTCTTGCTCGACAGGCGGAAGACGTTTTCCACGTAGTCGGCCGTCTCCGCGTCGAGGACGCCGGCCTCCTCGGTGTCCTCGATCAGCAGCAGCAGTTCCTCGACCGAGTGGACCGACTCCTCGCCGTGCGCCGGTTGGTAGCCGAACACTCGCAACACCAGGTTCGCCGTCAGGCTCATCAGCAGCGTCAGCGGCCGAGTAAGGCGGGCGAAGACGATGAGCGGGGTCGCCAGCCAGAGGACGGTGCGCTCGGTCGCCTGCAGGGCCACGTTCTTCGGGATCAGTTCGCCGAAAGTGACGTGCAGGAAGGTGATGACGAGGAACGCCATCACCACGGCCGCCGAGTGCGTGGCGGCGGCGCTCCAGCCACCGGGAAGGAAGTTGAACAACGGCTCCAGCAGGTCGGCCAGGGCCGGCTCGGCGACCCAGCCCAGGGCCAGGCTCGCCAGCGTGATGCCCAGCTGCGTCGCGGCGATGGAGCGGTCGAGGCGGTTGATGGCGCTTTCGGCGCTCCTGGCCCCCTTCTGGCCGCGGCTCACCATCTCCTCGATGCGTGTCTTGCGCACCGCCACCAGGCTAAACTCGGCGGCGACGAACAGTCCGTTCAGCACCACCAGAAGCGGCACGGCCGACAGCCGCACCACGTCCATCACCCAGTGGTCATCCGTCACCATCGCTGACAGGGCCGCATACACAGGAAATGAGCCTCCTGGGACAAGGGTCGTCCTGCCGGTTATTATACTCGTTTAGCGGCCGCCCTCGGGGCGGCGCGGATTCATCGTTTCGCGAATCGATAAATCGAGGGCGGCGGCTAAACAGGCAGCAACCGGCGTACCCCGGCGGGTCACGGCGCGCTGATCTTCAGTTCGGCGATCTTGCGGTACAGCGACGACAGGCCGATGTCCAGTCGCTGCGCCGCCTCGCGCTTGTCCGCCGTCTGCCGCAGGATGCGTTCGAGGTGCTGCTTCTCGAAGCGCTCCATCGCCTCGCTCAACTTATCGACCAGGGCCGGGTCGCCCTCGACCGGGGCGAGGTCGGGCCGCAGGTCGGCCGCCGCGATCAGCGGCCCCTCGCCCAGGATGACGGCGCGCTGCAAGGCGTTGTCCAGCTCGCGCACGTTCCCCTTCCAGCGGCAAGCCCGCAGGATTTGCATCGCCTCGTGCGTTACCCCGCTGACGCGCTTGCCCATCGCCCGGGCGTGCTTGGCCAGCAGGAACTCGACCAGGTCGGGAATGTCCTCGCGCCGCTCGCGCAGGGCCGGCAGGCGGATGTTGAACACGTCGAGCCGGTAATACAGGTCTTCGCGGAAGCGGCCGGCCTCGACCTCCTTGTGAAGGTCCTTGTTCGTCGCCGCCAGCACGCGCGCCCCCACCAGCACCGGCTCGTGAGCCCCGACCGGCAGCACCTCCTTTTCCTCGACGGCCCGCAGCAGTTTGGCCTGCGTTGCCGGCGGCAGCTCGCCGACCTCGTCCAGGAAGACGGTGCCGTCGCCCGCGTGGACGAAGACGCCCGGCTGGTCGCGGTCGGCACCGGTGAACGCCCCCTTGCGATGGCCAAATAATTGGTTTTCGAGCAGGTCGTGCGGGATGGCGGCGCAGTTGACGGCGAGGAAGCGTTTGCCCTCGCCGACGCCCTGGCGGTGAATGGCCCGCGCCACCAGCTCTTTGCCGGTGCCGCTTTCGCCGGTAATCAGGACCGTCGAGCGCGTCGGCGCCACCTTGCGCACCAACTCGAAGACGCGCTTCATGACTGCCGACTGGCCCACGATGCGCTCGTCCTGCTGTTCGCGGCTCAGCTCGCGCCGCAGCCACTGGTTTTCGAGGAACAGGTCGCGGTAGGCCAGCAGCCGCCGCACCTTGCCAGCCACCTCGTCGAGGAGGATCGGCTTCATGAGGTAGTCGTGCGCCCCGCGCTGGAACGCCTCCACGGCGCTCTCGACCGTGGCGTAGGCAGTAATGAGCAGCACGAAGGTTTCGGGGCTGATCTTCAGCAGCCGCTCCAGCACCTCGATGCCGTCGATGCCCGGCAATTGCACGTCGCACAGGGCCACGTCGTAGGGCCGCCGCTCCGCCTCCGCGAGCGCCTCCTCGCCGCTGGCGCAGGACGTGACGGCGAAGCCCGCGCCGGTCAGGTACTCGGCCAGCGTCGCCCGGATCAGCGGCTCGTCATCGACGACGAGGATCGAGCAGGCGGATGTGGTGGGGGTCAGTTTCATGAGGATGCCATAGGTGTCCGTTTAGCCGCCGCCCTCGGGGCGGCGCTCTCTCAGCGCCGCCCCGAGGGCGGCGGCTAAACGGGGAGCGTGACGCGGAACGTCGTCCCTTCGCCGGGCCGCGACTCGAACTCGATCCGCCCCCCGTGAGCGGCGATCAGCTTGCGCGACACGAACAGCCCCAGGCCGGTGCCGTTCTTCTTCGTGGTGAAATACGGTTGGAACACCCGGCCGGCGTGCTGCGGATCGATGCCGGCGCCGTCGTCGCGCACCGTCACCGCGAGGCCGTCGCCGACACCCTCCGCGCACAGCTCGATGCGGCCGCCCTTTGCGGTGGCGTCCACCGCGTTGAAGACGAGGTTGAGGAAGACCTGCACCAGCTGATCGCGCACCCCGCACAGCGGCGGCAGGTCGGCCGGCACCTGCCGTTCGATCACCCGCCCCTTGGTCCGCTTGTAGTACTTGGCGATGTTCAGCGCCTCGTCCAGCACATCCGCCAGGGCGAAGCGCGTGCGCTCGCTGCTGGCGGGGCGGCTGAAGTTCATCAGCTCGCGCAGTGTGGTCTGGATGCGCTGGAGCTGTCCGCTGACCAGGGCGAGTTTCTCGGCGGTGTAGGCGTCGGCGCCGTGCTTCTGCAGTATCTGCACCAGCGAGCTGATCGAGGTGAGCGGGTTGCCGACCTCGTGGGCGATGCCGGCCGCCAGCAGTCCGAAGGCGGCCATCTTTTCCTGGTGGAGCATCTGGGCCTGGGCCTCCTGCAACTCCCGCGTCCGCTCGGCAATGCGCGCCTCGAGCTGGGCCTGGGTTTCGCGCAGGGCCGCGTTCAGACGGCCCAGGTGGGCGCCGATCCGCTTCATCAGGAGGCCCAGCGCGTCACTGGCCCACGTCATCCACCCCAGCACCACGAGGGTCAGCAGTAGTGTCAGTGGGTGGTGCTGTTCTGGGGGCAGGGCAAGGTAGAGCAGCGTGTAGCTGGCGCAATGCAACGTCCAGGTGGCGTAGGTGACGTGCGAGGGGTGGCGGACGGCGCAGCAGATGAGCGAGAGGAAGTAGTAGTAGCGGAAGGGACTCTCCAGGCCGGTGTGGAAGTAGCACAGCAGGCCGATGAAGAGCGACTCCATCAAGCTGATCGACAGCGGGTAGCGACCGAGGAAGACGCGGCCGCGAAAGCTGAACCAGGTGTCGAGGAGGGTGTAGGCGGCGCCGAGGGTGAGGATGGCGCTGAGGACCCAGCGGCGGTCGAGGCTGGCGTCATCGACATTGACGAGGATGTAGCCGACGAGCAGGCCGAACCAGCGGATCTTGACGGCAATGGCTTCGGCGGCCAACTCCCAGCGGGGGGGAACGGCCGGGACGGTGTCGGTGGCCATGCGCGGCACGCGCCTCACGGGATGGGAAAGGTCTCCCCACCATTATAGGAGGGCCCTTCCCATCCCGCCCGGCCCGCGCTCGAACCCGGTCAGCGGGAGTTCATCTCGTTGCGGACGGCGGTCACCCCGGGGGCGAAGCGGATCAGGCTTTCGACCACCCGCGCCTCGGAGGCGCTGGCGGCCGTGCCGCGTAAGACCACGGTCCCCTGCGCGTCGAGGCCGAACTGAACAGCGCTGCGGGTCGCAGGGGATACCTGGTCGGAGCGGCTGAGGAGGTCTTGCAAATCGGTTTGCAAGCGCGGCGAGAGGGCCGACAGGCCAGCCGTCGCACGGGCGGCCGCGCCGGGGACAAACGGGGTCGCCCGGGTCCCGGGAGGAAGGGGGAATGCTGCCGTGCTGGCGACGGCGCTCGCGACGGCGGGGGGAAGGGAGAAGACCCCGTAACCGGCGCTACCGGTCTGGCTGGAGCCGCCGGCGCTGCCCATGCCGCTGCCCGTGCCGCTACGGATGCCGGCGGTGCCCATGCCGCCACCGCCCATCAGGCCTCCCCCCGTGGTGCGGCCGACAATCTGGCTCGGCGTGGAGTACAGGTTGCTGTACATGGGTTGCCCAAAGGTCGCGGTGCCGCTGCTACTGCTGGACATGCCGCCCTGGAGGGGATCGGCGAAGCTGGAGGCGAAGGCGTTCATCGGCGAGACGCCGCCGAGTTGGCTGCTGGTGCCGCCGCGGTAGGATCCGGTCCCACTGGTCCCGCTGAAGCTGCCGCCGCTGCTACCGCTGAAGCTGCTGCCGCTGCCGCTGCTGCCGACGAAGGTGGACCCGGACCCGGAACCACCGACGAAGCTCTGCGAGGAGCCCCCGGCGAAGGAGAACTGTCCGCTGCTGTTGTTGCCAAAGCCGTTGCTGCTGCCAAGACTGCTGCCGCCGCCAAGACTGCTGCCGCCGCCGGAGCCACCGCCGCCGCCAAAGCCGCCGCTGCCCATGCTGCTGCCGCCGCCGGTGCTGCCGGTGCGCGTTTGGGCGTGGGCGCTGATGTCGCAGGCCAACAGCGCCGCCGCCGCCAGGCCGCAGGCCGCCAGGAATCGGAATGCATTACTGCGGGTACGCATGAATTGTCCTCTGTCTTCCCTTGGTGATATTGACATCGGCCGCCGCCGGCGGGGAGATGACCCGTGGGGAGGGGCCGAAGCAATTATTGACGTTGACCGCGCCTTTCAATCCTTATTGTACTGGAGTCGGCTCCCCCCTGCCCGGGCGGCGGCGGTCGTTCTCAGTATAAACACCGCCGTCCCCCAAAGGGCTTGCGCAGGCGTTACAACCCACTCTTCGCCCCTCTCCCCGGAGTACCGGGGCGAGGGGGGATATGATGAGGAGCAGCCATGCCGACGTTCCACCTGGCCACCTTCACCGCCGACGTGACCCCGCCGGTCGGCCACCCCCTCTGCGGCGGTTGGATCCTGGAGGTGCGTGCCATCGATGACCCGCTCTACGCCCACGGCGTCGTCCTGCTCGGCATGGGCGAGCCGGTCGTCCTCTGCGCCGTGGACTGGTGCGGCATCCGCAACGACGCCCACCTGGCCTGGCGGCAGGCGCTGGCGAAGGCGACGCACACGGTGACGGGCAACGTCGCCGTCCAGTGCGTTCACCCGCACAACGCCCCCTTCGCTGACACCGAGGCGGAGAAGCTCATCGAGAAGGCGGCCAAGCCGGCGCCTTCGCTCGACCTGAAGTTCTTCGATCGCGCCGTGGACAAGGTGGCCGAGGCGGCAAAGGCGGCACTGGCGAAAACCAGTCTCATCACACACTACGGCGTCGGCCGTGGCAAGGTCGAACACGTGGCGTCGAACCGGCGCATCATCGGCCCGGACGGCAAATGGAAGTCCACGCGCTACAGCGCCACCAAGGACCCGAAAATCCGCGACGAGCCGGAAGGGCTCATCGACCCGTGGCTGCGCACGCTGAGCTTCTGGAACGACGACAAGCCGCTGGCGGCACTGCACTACTACGCCACGCACCCGATGAGCTACTACGGCGACGGCCGGGTGAGCAGCGACTTCTGCGGCCTCGCGCGCGAGAAGCGCCGCGAGGAGACGAAGGTGTTCCAGGTCTACTTCACCGGCTGCGCAGGCAACATCACAGCCGGCAAGTATAACGATGGGGCCAAGGAGAATCGTCCGGTGCTGCGCGATCGCATTCTCGACGGCATGACGGCCGCGTGGAAGGCCACGGAGCGGCAGGCCTTGACCGGATGGGTGTGGCGCGTCGAGCCGGTGACGCTGCCGCCGCGCAAGGAGGCGTCGTTCGGCGAGGAGGAAAGCCGCAAGGCGCTGGAGAACCCCGAGGAGAAGCCGGCGAAGCGCAACAACGGTGCCTACCAGCTGGCGTGGCTGAAGCGGCGCGACCGGCCCATCGACTTCGCCTGCCTCGACCTCGGCAAGGCAGTGGTGCTGCACTTGCCGGGCGAGCCGTTCATCGAGTACCAGCTCAAGGCGCAGGAGCTGCGGCCGGACGACTTCGTGTGCGTGGCCGGCTACGGCGACGACGGCCCCGGGTACATTCCGGTCAACAAGGCGTACCTCGAGGGCGGCTACGAGCCGACGGTGGCGCTGGCGGCGCCGAGCGAGGAGCTGATGGTCAAAAGCATGGCGAAGTTGCTGAAGACGAAGGTCGATTGATTGCTCGCCCTCTGCCGCGTTCGTCTCCAGGGAGACAGGGCGCAGAAGCCAGGAGGAAGTCTGATGCCTCGGGTGATCGAGTGTCCCGGCTGCGGATGGAAGGGCCGCGTGCCCGATACCGCGATCGGGAAGAGGCTGCGTTGCCCATCGTGTAAGAACCAGTTCACGGCCGAGGCGCCGGCGAGCCCCGCCCCGCCGGAAGACGTGCTGGAAATCGTCGAGGACACCGCCGGCGAGAACGAGCCGAGCGACTACGAGACGGTGGAGGACGAGGAGGAAGACGACCGCCCCCGGAAGAAGCGCCATGAGCGCGAGGACGAGGAAGCCGAAGACCGCCCACGAAACAAGCGGCGTGAGCCCGATGACGAGGACGACGAGGACGAAGACAATCGGCCCCGAAAGAAGCGCCGCGAGCCCGATGACGACGAGGAGGACGAGGACCGCCCCCGGAAGAAGCGGGGCGGCCGTGAGGACGAGGAGGATGACGACGACCGGCCGCGGAAGAAGCGCCGCAAACGTGAGGACGACGAGGACGAGGAAGAAGACCAGCCGAGGAAGAAGTCGAAGAAATCGCGTGGCCTGGAAGTGATGCGCCTGCGCACGTCGGTGTTTTTGAACTTCATCGCCGCCGGGCTGTACATCGGCGCGCTCGGTGTCTGGATCCTGTTGTGGCTCATCGCCTGGCTCGCCGGTCGGATGCCCTACGACCTGTACGCCATTCCCGCCCTGATCGGCCTGGGGAACTTGGTGGTGGCTCTGATCGGCTTTGGCTACGGCCTGGCCGGCCCGACGGGGAACGGGGCCCGCGGCTTGGGCATCGCCACCATTTCTGTGGCCGGCGCCCACCTGCTGTTCGCGCTGGTGGGCCTCGGGGTATCGTCCGGCCCGTTTGGGCCTGCCGTGCGCTGGGAGTGCCTGGTGACCAACCTGGAGGCCCTGCCGGCCCTATTCCTGGTCTTTCGCTCCGTGCTGCTCGTTCCCGTGTTTGCCTCGCTGCTGGAATTGGCCCGGATGATTCTGTACGCGCTGACACTGCGGGCCCAGGCCCTGACGCTCAACAAGCACGACCTCGCCGCCCGGACCAAGGTCCTCGTGATCGGCCTCGGGGTGATCTCCGGCGCCCTACTGGTGGTGACCCTCATCCTGGGGATCGTCGGCCGAAACGTGTCGAGTTTCAGCGCGCTGAGGGCCGTGGCCATGATCATCACCCTGACGACCTTCGTGGGGGTGCTCGCGATGGTGATCTGGTACATGCTGGTGGTGAAGTTGGCGCGCGAGGAGTTTGGGGCCTGAGGGTGGAGGGGAGGCGACTCATGCCCCGTTGTGTGGACTGCGGCACGGAAACGCCGCGCGAAGAGATGTACGGCCCGCCGGACGAGCTGCGTTGCCCGAAATGCGTGCAGCGCCGCTTCCCGACGACCAACGTGCCCACGCGGCACCGCTCCAGCTTCTTCCTGCGCTGGCCGCCGGTGACGACGTTTGCCGTGGCGACGGCGGTGGTGGTGACGTTGCTCTACTGGTGTAGCTTCCCCGTGCTGCGCTGGCTGGCCGCGGACCCCGAAGGCATCGAACGCATCTGGGACGGGCAACTGTGGCGCCTGCTCACCTCGGTCTTCCCCCACCCGCACCCCCTCCATTTGGTATTCAACCTGGTGTTCATCTGGCGCTTCGGGAAGGCCACTGAGCAGTGGATGGGCTCGCTCCGCTTCGCGGGTTTCTTCCTCGCCACGGCCGTCGGTCCGCTCGCCGCCGAGGTATTGGGCGGCGGGTCCGGCGTGGGCCTTTCAGGGGTCGGGTACGGCCTGTTCGGGTTCCTCTACGCGCTCCGGCGAGACGAGCCGTTCGCGGCGGAGCAGATGACGCCGGGCGTGGTGAAGACGTTGGTATTCTGGTTTTTCCTGTGCATCTTCCTGACCTACGCCAACATCCTCCCGGTGGCCAATGTCGCCCACGGCGCCGGGGCCGTAATCGGCTGGCTTTTCGGCCAGGCGGTGCTGTCTCGGCGGCAGCTCCTCGCTACGGTCGGCGTGAGCCTGCTCTGTGTCGCCCTGGCCTTGGCCACGCTGTACATGCCCTGGAACGGTCTCTACGACTTCCACCGCGGCGACGTGTGCGGGAAGAAGAAGGACTACGCCGGCGCCCTGAACTGGTATCAACTTGCGGCCGAGAGGCTTACCGGCGAGAACCAGGAAGCGGCCCGCCATAACGTCGAGTGGGCCAAGTACATGCTGACGCACCCTGACGAGGATGGCGAATGACGCGGCGTCCGGCACGGGCGAATCCGCAGGATTGACGATGCAGAACCTCGAAATCAAGTGCCGCTACGCTGACCACGACCGCGGCGCCCGCCTGGCCCGCGACCTCGGCGCCGACCTGCACGGCCGACTGGCACAAACGGATACTTATTTCAACATCCGTCCCGGCCGCCTGAAGTTGCGGCACACACGCTCCGGTCCCGTCGAGCGCTGCGAGCTAATCTACTACCGCCGCTGGAACCGCCCCACCGCCAAGACCAGCGACTACGAACTGCTCCCGATCGCCGACGGGCCGCGCACCCTGGACTTCTTCGCCGCCGCCCTCGGCGTCCTGGTCCGGGTGGACAAGGAGCGCGTCGTCTACGTCAAGGACAACCTGCGGATTCATCTCGACGAGGTGCCGCCGCTGGGGCGCTTCCTGGAATTCGAGCTGATCGTGACGGCGGCGCACCCGCGGGAGGAGTGCCGGGCGCGGATGCAGGAGTTGCTTCGGATGTTCGGCATCGCCCCGGCCGACCTGGTGAAGGTCTCGTACTCCGACCTGCTCCTGGCGGCGAAGAAGTGAGCTGGCGCACGCAAACGCGGACCCGCCCGCGTACAATGGAGGGGACTTTTCCGCGCGGCATCGCCGGGCGGAATTTCCTCCCTCCAGCGGCGGGACGGGGACGCTGATGCCGATCATCGAAGCCGTCGGGCTGACCAAGACCTACCGCGTCGCCCAGAAGAAGGAAGGCTTCCTCGGCGCGCTGCGCGGCCTGGTCCGGCGGCAGTACAAGGAAGTGCGGGCCGTCGAGGACGTCAGCTTCGCGATCGAGCCCGGCGAGATGGTCGCCTTCCTCGGGCCCAACGGCGCTGGCAAGACGACCACCCTGAAAATGCTCTCCGGCCTCATCTACCCGACGCGCGGCGAGGCCCGGGTGCTCGACTTCGTCCCGTGGGAGCGTGCCGACGCCTTCCGCCGACGTTTCGCCCTGGTCATGGGGCAGAAGAATCAGCTCTGGTGGGACCTGCCCGCCGCCGACAGCTTCCAGCTCCACCGCGAGATTTACTCGCTGCCGCTCGACCAATTCAACCAGACCGTCGGCGAATTGACCGAGATGTTCGGCGTCGGCGACCTGACCCGCCAGCCGGTGCGCGAGCTGTCGCTGGGCGAGCGCATGAAGATGGAGCTGATCGCCGCCCTCCTCCATCGGCCGCAGCTCTTGCTCCTCGACGAGCCGACCATCGGCCTCGACGTGGTGGCGCAGGTGACCATCACGAAGTGCCTGAAGGAGTACAACGCCCACCGCGGCGTGACCATGCTGCTGACGAGCCACTACATGCGCGACGTGGAGGCGCTGTGCAAGCGCGTGCTGGTCATCACCCACGGCCACCTCATCTACGACGGGGCGCTGTCGGGCATCACGGAACAGTTCGGCCGTACCAAGCTCGTCAAGCTGCAGTTCCTCGGCGAAACGACGCCGGAGGGGCTCGACGAGTACGGCGAGGTGACGGAGCGGGTCGGCCCGGCGGCGAGCCTGAAGGTGGACCGGGCGCGCGTGCCGGAGGTGCTCGGCGCCATCCTGGAGCGCTACACCGACGTGGACATGAGCGTGCAGGACCCGCCGCTGGACCAGGTCATCGCCCACGTGTTCCAGGAGGCGGCCAAACAGATGGCACCCGTATAGCCGCTTGCGGCTTCGCAGGTCGTGCGAAGCCGCAAGCGGCCAGGAAGGAACGCGCCTTGTCCGCCGTCCTGGTCGCGCTGCCGAAGTACCTGAAGATCTACCGCGTCTCGCTGACCGAGCGCCTGGTCTACCGGGCCGACTTCTTCCTGGGCACCATCCTGCGCTTCCTGCCGACGGTGACGACCATCCTGCTTTGGGAGGCGATTTACGAGGGCTCGAAGAAGGACGAGCTGGGCGGGTTCAAGCGCGACGAGATGATCGCCTACCTGCTGCTGGTCCACGTCAGCCGCATGTTTTCGAGCATGCCGGGCTTGGCCTACGGCATCGCCCGCGACGTCCGCGACGGTTCGCTGAAGAAATACCTGCTGCAGCCGATCGACATGATCGCTTACCTGGTGGCCTACCGCGGCGCCCACAAGACGGCGTACATCGCCACCACGGCCCTGCCGTACGCGCTGCTGTTCTTTCTGTTCCGCGCGTACTTCCCGCCGTTCCCCGACGCCCTGACGCTGACGGGCTACGTCGTGTCGCTGCTCCTGGCGTTCCTGATCGGCTTCTTCTTCGAGGCGTCGCTGGGGATGATGGGCTTTTGGTTTTTGGAGGTGACGTCGCTGCTGTACATCGTCGGGGCAATCAACTTCTTCGTGTCGGGGCAGATGCTGCCGCCGGACTTCCTGCCGAAGCCGTGGTCCGACGTGCTCAAGGCGCTGCCGTTCAAGTACCTGGCCTACTTCCCGGCGATGGTCTTCCTGGGCAAGGTGCGCGGCTGGGACCTGGTTTACGGGCTAGTGGCCGAGGTGGCGTGGGCGGCGTGTTTCATCGTCCTGGCGCGGCTGCTGTACCGCTGGGGCCTGCGGCGCTACAGCGCCTACGGAGGATAAGTAGGTCAGGCTTTCCAGCCTGACAGGCAGAAGAGTCAGGCTGGAAAGCCTGACCTACGGAGGGTGACATGGCGCGTTACCTGCGACTGCTGGGAGCGCTGGCCCGATACGGCCTGGCCCGGGAGCTGGCCTTCCGCGGCAACCTCATCGCCAAGGTCGCCGTCGAGGGTCTTTGGTTGGCGATCCTGCTCATCTTCTATTTGACCATCTTCCAGAACACCAGCAGCGTCGCCGGCTGGACCGAGGATCGCTACCTGTTCTTCGTCGGCTGCTACTTCGCGATGGCGGCCCTGGTCGAGACGTTTTTCCTGAGTAACTGCAACGAGTTCGCCGACCTGGTGCGCAGCGGCGACCTCGACTTCCTGCTGCTCAAGCCGATCGACGAGCAATTCCTGGTGACCTGCCGCAGCATCGATTGGTCCACGGCGCCCAACGTCCTCGTCGGCGCCGCCGTGATGGTGGTGTCGCTGTGGCGGATGCACTGGCCGTTCGACCCGCTGCGCCTCGGGTTGTTCGTCGCGATGTTCCTCTGTGGGCTGGGGCTGGCCTACGGCTTCCTGCTGCTGCTGACGTCGGCCTCGGTTTGGCTGGTGCGCAACCAAAGTCTCTACGAATTGTGGTGGCTGTTCAGCAGCCTGATGCGCTACCCGCGCGAGATCTTCCAGGGCCGCATCGTGACCCCGGTGGGCTGGTTCTTCAGCTTCGTCGTCCCCGCGATGCTCGTCATCAGCGTGCCGGCGGACGTGATGGTGAACGCCCTCGACGCGAAAACGGTCGGCTTCACGGCGGCGGCGACGGTCGTGCTGCTGGTGGTCAGCCGAAAGGTGTTTCGGCTGGCACTGCGGCGCTACCGCAGCGCCAGCAGCTGAGCCGGATGCTTCACGCACGTGTCCCTGGGTGGGATACAATGGGAGCGACAGCGCTGCCGCTCGGTTTGTCCCGCGTGCCGGGGCGAGAAGCCAGAGATGGGGACGCCCAGAGGGTTTGCTAATGAAGACTATCAAGGTGGAAGAGATCCCCGCGGAGTTGAAGGCCCGGGACTTCCTGGCATCACTCGACCCATCGGAGGGGGAGATCGTCTTTGAGCAGGGCGGCCAGGCATGGTTCGTTGCCGTTCCCGCGGGCGTGCTGGAACAAAGGCGTCGTGCCAAGGAAGCGTTGTTCCTCCTCGTCGATGGGCTGCGTGGGCGCAACCCCGGAGCCGACTCCGATGAGATTCTGAAGGAACTGGAAGAAGTGGACTGCCCGGAGCCCCCTGCCTCATGAAGCGTGCGATTGTTGATGCCAACGTGGTCATCAGCGGCACCATCGCGCCGCACGGGGCGCCGGCGGCCATCCTGAACGCCTGGCGCGCCGACTCTTTCGAGGTTGTCGTTTGCCCGGCACTGCTCGCGGAGATCGCCGAGAAGTTGCGCTTGCCCCGGATCCGAGATAAGTACCACATCAGTGAAGAGGACGTCCTCCGTCTGCTCGCGCGGTTCTCCCAGGCGGCCATCCTCGTCCCCGGTCAAGCCTCAATCAAACCTCCGCCCCCCGACCCCGATGACACGATGCTATTTTCGGCAGCCGTCGAGGCTACAGCCGACTTCATTGTCACTGGGGACAAGGCGCTGCTGTCGTTCGCATGGGGAGGACCGGGAAACGTAGTGAGCCCTCGACAATTCTGGTTGGAAGAGCTGCGGTCGGGGGCAGGTGCCGGTTGAGCCGCTTGCGGCTTAGAGTCTGTTCCGCAAGGGTATTCGTTCGTAGCGACAGGCGGGCCGCCTGTCGCCTTTCGCGGAGAAAGCGACAGGCGGCCCGCCTGTCGCTACGGAACTCGAGGCTTCTGCAACAGACTCTTAGCGTTCGCCTCTTCAGGGTGAGGCGAACGCTAAGCCGCAAGCGGCTCACTGCCGATAATTCTTCTTGAACGCCTCCACCATCTCCTTGTTCATTCGTTCGCGTAATTTGGCGTCGATGAGGTTGCCGTGGTCACGGCCGGGGACGACCTCCGCCACGGCGTCGCTGCCGAGCTTCGCCAGCGATTCCTTCAGCAGCACCACCGCCCCGTCCAGGTAAAACGTATCTTCGCTCCCCGTGAAGACGTGCAGCTTGCCGGCCAACTTCGGGCCGAGCGCCTTCCAGTTGTTCTCCAAGGTCAGGCGGATGTCGTACTTCTCCCAGTGCTTCGCCACGTCAGGATCGACCGCCCCGGTGTCGCGGTCCCAGAGGGGCCGCGGGTTGCCGTCGCTGCCGCGCGGGCTGAAGACCGCGTCGAAGGAGTCCAGTTGTCCGCCGTGACCCGTGATGCGGTCCATGTCGGAGAACGGCTTGAAGAAGAGCGTCGGCTTGCCCTTGCTGCGGGCGAGGGGGCGCCGCTCCCCCTGGTCGTCGATGAACATGTTGAC
>DATFNV010000467.1:0-3734 GCA_035266225.1 Gemmataceae bacterium | reverse complement strand
TGAGTGTCGATTCCGCCTGGTCGGTCTCGCGCTTGCCGCCCAACTTGAACTGGCCCTTCTGAAGGCCGTCGATGAGGGGATCGACCAACTTGTCGATTTGCCCGTACTCCTTCCGCCGGTAGTAGGCACGGGCCAGTTCCTCCTTCGACTTGAGATAGATGCTCGTGGTCACGGGGTCGGCGCCCGGCGGCAGGGGCGGCATGGTCGTGAGTGCTTCGAGCGCCTGCTTCTCGAACTCCGCCTGCTCCTTGCTGTACTGTTCCTTCTTGGCCTTGTCCGGTTCGGCCTTGGCCTGGACGTCGCGGTCCTGGGCGGCCTGCAAGGCGGTCAGGGCGAGCGAGAACTTGACGTAAATCAGGGCCGGGTAGTTCGGCGAGACCTTCGACAGGGCGTCGATGGCCTCGGCCGGTTTCTTCTGCTTGATGAGCAGCAGGCCGCGCATGTGCCGGGCCACGTCGCCGGCCTGCTCAGCCGGCCAGCGCTGCTCCATCATCAGGGCCAACTCGCTCATGCGGGTGATGAAGCCGTCCTTCTCCAGGTCGGCCAAGGTGGCGGTGCCGTCGCGGAGGCTCTCATTGAGGGAGTTATTGTAGGCCTCGAGGACGTACATCGCCGCGCGGGCGCTTTGGGCGGTCGGCGGCACGGCGCGGGCGGCCTCTTCGCCGGCGGCGATCGCCTCCTTGTACTTGTTCGAGAACAGGTAGTAGCCGCACAGCATCGACCGGGCCTTGCCGAGCTGGGCCGGAGGTACCCCCACGGCGGACTTGCCGGCGAGGTCCAGGCCGCGCGTGAGCGCCTCGATGGCGTTGCCGAATCGCGCCTTGCGCTCCTTCTCGAGGTCCTCGGCGTTGGCCCCCGACTTCCCCTCGGCCTTGTGGAGTTGCTCGGCCTCGAACTCGGCGCGGAGGAGGCATTCCTCGAAGGTGGCGAGTTTGCCGATCTCCTTGCTGAACCCCCCCTCCAGGCTGATGATCTCGATGCTGAGGCCGCGGGCCCGTTCGGTGTAGTCGTTCTCGGAGCGCATCAGTTCGGTGCAGAGGGCGCGGGCCCGGTTGAGCGGTTGCGTCCGTGCGGCTTTCTCCTTGGTTTCGGCGGCCTGGTGAACCAGGACGTAAGCCATGTAGAAGCGGACACCGCACCCCTCCGCGGTACCGAGGAAGTTGCGGTAGTCGGAAACCCAGGCGTCAGCGTCCTTGTGGACCTGGGTAATGTCCGCTTCCGCCGGTTTCTTGTCCGGGTCGTCGATGAGGATCCTCATTTTGAGGAAGTGGGCGAGGCGCTTGCCGGCGGCGGCGGCGGGCTCGGTTCGGCCAATCACCTCGTCGAGCCTTTTCATCGCCCTGGGCGTATCGCCGTTCTCGTTGTCGCAGTAGGCGACCCAGGCGCGGGCCTGCCAGCCGATGAGGCTGTTCGCGGAGGCATCCTTATCGACGCGGGCGAGGATGGGCTGCGCCTGACCGATGACCTTGAGGCGGGCGAGGCGCACGGCGTCATCCTTGCTGAGGTAGGTCTGGGCCTGGTCGATGAGGTTCAGGCCGATGTCGAGCTGCGCCTGGAGGTGGGCCTCCTGGAGGCGGAGTTTGGCCTTCTTCTCCTGCTCCGTTTTCGGCTCGGGATACTTATCGACGTCCCTGGCGATCTGATCGGCGGCGGCCTGGAGCTGGGCGTTGGCCTTCTGGAAGGTGTCGCGGGCGGCGAGGGCGTCCTTCTCGCGCGCGGGCAACTCCTCTTGCATGAGAGCGCGGCTCAGCTGGGCCTTGGCCTGCAGGGCGGTGACGCGGGCGAGATCGACCCGGGCGTCGGCGACGAGGAGGCTGGTCGGGTTCTTGTCGATGAACTGCTGGAATTCGCCGCGGGCCTTGGTGTACAGGTCGAGGCGGCGGTTGCCATTGACCTCGGCGTTGGCCAGTTCGAGGTGGACCTTGGCCAGCTCCAGGGGGATGACGGCGGCGACGTCGGGAGCGGGATTGCTCTTGGCGAGCTTGTCGAGGTATTCCAGGGCGAGGTCGGGGTAACGGGCGCGCAGCTCGCTGACGAATTCGAGGTGCGGCACCTCGTCGGCCGCCGGCAGGGGGCCGGCGGTGCCGAGGAGGGCGGCGAGGGCGAACACGGCGAGCGGACGTCTCATGGGTGCGGCTCCCGATCTAGCGGTCGTGGGACGGCAGGGAGGAACGGCCGGGGAAGCGCTTTCGCGCGCGGCGCGGACCAGGGCCACCGAGGCGGAACGTGAACCAGAATCAGTATGGACGTGTCGGAAAGCGTAGTCAACCCGTCACCGGTCCGTTGGCGCTGGTTGTCGCGGCTTCCCCGCGCTGCCGAAGGAAGAACATCCCTGGATCAGACGGCCCCGCCGCGGCGTTGGTTCCGCAAAGAGGCGGCGGCAGCCGCGCCTGCGGAGGGCAGGAGCCGCCAGCGGCTACCCGCCGGCCAGCAGGCGCAGCAGTGCCGCCACCGCTCGATCCCCATCGACCACCCCGCCGCGCCAGTCGGCCAGGATGCGCCGCAGCGCCGGATCCCGGGTCGCCTCGGCCCGCGCGAAGCGCTCGGCGACCGCCTCCTGCGCCAGCCGCAGCAGGTCGCGGCCGCCCGACTCGTCCGCGGCGCGGCGCGGCGGCAGGTCGCGGATCACCTCCCACAGCGGCTCGAGTCCCTCGCCGGTGCGCGAACTGACGCGCAGCACCGCCGGCTGCCGGCCGGCGGACAGCGCCAGCGTCTGCCGCACCTGGGCCTCGACGGCGGCAGCCCCCGGCAGGTCGGCCTTGTGGATGACGATGACGTCGGCCACTTCCAGCAGGCCGGCCTTCTCCCACTGGATGTCGTCGCCCGTCTCCGGCTGCAAGAGGAGCACCACCACGTCGGCGAGGGCGTGGACCGCCGTGTCTCCCTGCCCGGCGCCGACCGTTTCGATCAGCAGCACGTCGAAGCCGAACTTCTCCAGCAGGCGCACCATCACGTCGAGGTGGTCGGCGACGGCGCCGTGCCCCCCCGCGGCGGCGAGGCTGCGGATGAAGACGCCGTCGTCGTCGGGGCGCGACGGCATGCGGAAGCGGTCGCCGAGCAGGGCGCCGCCCGACAACGGACTCTGCGGATCGCAGGCCAGCACCGCGACCGTCGGACCGTGCCGGCGGATGGTTTCGAGGAGCTTGCCGACGAGCGTGCTCTTACCGACGCCGCCGCTGCCGGTGACGGCGACGACGCGGCCGCCCTTGGCCGGCGGGCCGAGCCGGGCGAGGAGGTCCGCGACCCCTTCGCCGCGCGCCGCCCGGCTGAGGAGGCGGGCGAGGGCGAGGCGGTCGCGGTGGCGGAAGCGCTCGAGGAGGTCGTCAGGCATGGCCGGCCTCGGCGCGCTGTCGGAGGAAGGCGACGATGTCCGGCAGGGAGGTGCCGGGCCCGAAGACGCGGGCGACACCCATGTCGAGCAGCTTCGTGACGTCGGCCTCGGGGACGATGCCGCCGACGAGGACGCCGACGTTATCGAGGCCGGCCTCGCGCAGCAGTTGCAGGACGCGCGGCACCAGGGTCATGTGGGCGCCGGAGAGCAGCGACAGGCCCAGCCAGTCGGCGTCCTCGTCGGCGACGACGCGGACGATTGCCTCGGGCGTCTGCCAGAGCCCGGCATAGATGACGTGAAAGCCGGCGTCGCGCAGCCCCCGCGCCACCACCCTGATCCCCCGGTCGTGGCCGTCGAGGCCGACCTTGGCCAGGATGATCCGCACGGGCTGGGGTTGGAGCGT
>DATFNV010000466.1:0-2010 GCA_035266225.1 Gemmataceae bacterium | reverse complement strand
TGATCAGGAGTTGCCGCAACTTCTGCGGACGATGAAGGGGCAATTCGTCCTGATTCACGCCGATGATACTGCGGCTGGCCCATACCGGTCTGAAGACGAGGCATACGAAGCCGGGTGCGCGAAGTACGGGACGGAGCCCTTTTTGGTGATGCTCGTAGAGGAACACGAAGCGCCAATCCCGATGCGACAGGATATCGCACTATATGCCGATATTAAATAGATAGATAGATCAAAATGGCCATGCCATTGTCGATCTGCTTCTCCTCCCGGCGCAGCCTCGCGGGCGGGGACAGGGCCGACCGGGTCGCGAAGGCATTGTCCGACCTGAATTCCGACAATGTTGATCGATGGAACGCGTCCGCCCGGCGTCTGCTGCGCGTCCGGCCAGACGAGCGCCGGGGGCAGGTGGCCCGGGCGCTGGAGCGCCGCCTGAACGACCCCGACCCCGCGGCCCGCGCGGGGGTCGTCGAGGCGCTGGGCGTGTGGGGCACTAAGGAGAGTGTGACACCACTGCTCGAGGTCCTGGGTGATCGGGAGATGGGCGGGGTTGCCGCCGAAGCCCTGCGCCGGCTGCACGAGGGCGGCATGCTGCCCGACGAGCGCCGCGGGGAAGTCGCCCGAGCGCTGGAGGCTGTTCTGAAGGACGCCGAGCACGGGCCTCACGATCGCATCATCAGGGCGCTGGGCCAACTCAAAGACGAGGGGAGTGCCGAGCCGCTCGCGCAGCGCCTGGAGGACGTTGCTGACCTCGATGCCGCCGCCGCGGCGCTGCGGGCGCTCGGGCCGGCGGCGGAAAAGGCCGTGGTAAAGCGCTTGAGACACGACAGCTTCCTCGTGCGTGGTGCGGCGTGCGCGATCCTCAGGGATAGCGGCACGCCGGCAAGCATCCCGGCCTTGAGGGCCCTGGAGGGCGACCGCCTCTCCGCCCTCAGCGCCCGCGAGGCGATCCGGGGCATCACGGCACGTCACGGCATCGAGAAGGGGAAGTGAGCCACGTTACCCGCAACGCCCCGCCGGCCGGGCCGACGCCGCGCCGTGAGGCGCACCGCGGGGGACCTCGTTTAATCCCAGCATCGCCCGCGACCCGGCTCTTTCACTCCCACGGATGCGCATCGGCACCCTCCCCATCGTCGGCGTCGGCCTGATCGGCGGCTCGATCGGCCTTGGCGCCCGCCGCCGCGGGCTCGCCGGCCGCGTCATCGGCGCCGGCCGGCAGGTGCCGACTCTCCAACGGGCCCGGCAGCTGGGCGCCATCGACGACGTGGCCCTCGACGTCACCGAGGCGGTACGGCGGGCCGACGTCGCCGTCTTCTGCATGGTCGTCACGCTCCTCGCCGAGTAGGTCCTCGCCGTCGCCCCCGCCTGCGGGAGCGGTACGCTGCTGACCGACGCCGGCAGCACGAAAGGGGCCACCCTTCGCGCCCTCGACGGCAAACTGCCGCCGGGGGTGCCGTTCGTCGGCAGCCACCCGCTGGCCGGCTCCGAGAAGCGCGGCCCGGAGCACGGCGACGCCAACCTCTTCCAGGGCCGCGTGACCGTGGTGACGCCGACGCCGCGGACTGACAGCGGCGCCGTCGAGCGCACGGTCGAATTCTGGCGGGCGCTCGACTCGCGGGTGGTTGTCATGGGGCCGGGCGAGCACGACCGCGCCGTAGACATGGACCTGAAATACGGTATCGCGCTGAGCGAGGGCGAGCAGGATGCAAGAGAGAGCGCGCTAGCGTTTCGGGCTTGTGTCCCCGGCGCTGGCGCTTCGGGCTGGAGTGTTGCCGAATCGCGCACGGTGATTTCGACACTCCGCGCCCATCCCCACCGCTTTACAGGGCCTTGAACGGACCTGTACGGGTGTTGAACACGCAGCAGAGGCCGGTTTTCCTCGGGGTATTCTGCTGACGGTTGCCCGCCCGCGTAGATGAGCGGGGCGTTTCGCCGGGCCGCCTCCTCCGCATTGGCCGAACGACAGTTAAACCGTTTCCCCACAGGATGTTACGTCGAAATCCGGTGGGGATG
>DATFNV010000465.1:0-7175 GCA_035266225.1 Gemmataceae bacterium | reverse complement strand
GCTGCGGGCGCTGACCGACGGCGAGACTTACGTGGACAGCGACCCGGCCCTGGAAGAGGCGGCGCGGGACGGCCTGGTCTTCCGCAAGGCCCCCGCGTTCTCGAAAAACCTGCAGCCGGTCTGGCACTGGCTGCTGTTCCTGACGGCCACGCTGCTGCTCTTCGACGTGGCCGCCCGCCGCATCGCCCTGGAGTTCGGCGTGGTGGTGGCGGCGGTGGTCGCCACCTGGGACCGGTTGCGCGGCCGCAACGCCGCCGCGGATCGCGTGCCGGAGTACATCGACCGGCTCAAGGCGCGCAAGGCCCAGGTCGGCGAGGCCATCGGCCAGGGGAAGAAGGCGGCGCGGCGCTTCGACGCCGGCGACGCCCCCCCGGCGGCCCCGCCCCCGGGCGCCGGCGAGGCGAAGCCAGCCCCCACGGCGAGCCCGCGCCCGGCGCCGCAGCGGCCGAAGCAGGGCGCCGAGGCCGGGCAAGAGGGCGACTACCTCAGCCGCTTGAAGAAGGCGAAGAAGCGCGCCATGGAGGAGCGCGAGAAGGAGAAGGACGAGGAGTAATAGAACCCGGCGGGCGGCGCGGCGTCAGCCCGCCGGTCTTCTACCGGCGGGCTGACGCCGCGCCGCTCGCCGGAACATCAACCAAAGGTCATCCCCTACATGTCTTCCGCAGCGTCGATGCAGCAGCGGGCCGCCGGCTTCCGCGAAGCCTACGCCCGGCTCAAGAAGGAGATCGGCAAGGTCATCGTTGGCCACGGCGACATCGTGGACGGCGTGCTGACCTGCCTCTTCGTCGGCGGCCACGCCCTCCTCGAAGGGGTCCCCGGCCTCGGCAAAACGCTGCTGGTCCGCACCCTGGCCCAGGTCCTCGACTTGAACTTCAACCGCATTCAGTTCACGCCCGACCTGATGCCCGCCGACATTATCGGCACCAACATCATCAACGAGACGCCCGACGGCCAGCGCGTCTTCACCTTCCAGAAGGGACCGCTCTTCGCCCAGATCGTCCTCGCCGACGAGATCAACCGCGCCACGCCCAAGACGCAGTCGGCGCTGCTCGAGGCGATGCAGGAGCACAGCGTCACCGTCGGCGGCACCATCCACAAGCTGCAGGAACCGTTCTTCGTCATGGCGACGCAGAACCCGATCGAGCAGGAGGGCACCTACCCCCTGCCCGAGGCCCAGCTCGACCGCTTCTTCTTCAAACTGCTCGTCAACTACAGCGGCCGCGAGGAAATGTCGGTCATCATCGACCGCACTACGCGCGGCGAATACCCGAAGCCGACGCAGGTGATGGACGGCGCGGAAATCCAGCAATGGCAGCAGCTGGTGCGCGAGGTATTGGTGGCGCCGCCGGTGCAGGATTACGCCATCCGCCTGGTCCTGGCGACGCACCCGGGCGGCGAGTTCGCGGCCCAGGAGACGGGCAAGTTCATCCGCTACGGCGCCAGCCCGCGCGCGGCGCAGGCGATGATCCTGGCGTGCAAGGTCCGAGCCCTCCTCGAGGGGCGTTATAACGTAGGCTTCGACGACGTGCGCCGCGTCTATTTGCCGGCGCTGCGGCACCGCGTGCTGCTCAACTTCGAGGCGCAGGCGGAGAACATCCCGTCCGACCAGGTGCTGGAACGCATCCTCGACGAGGTCAAGGAGAAGGGACCCGAGTTGGTGACGGCCGGACGGGCCTGACAGGAAACACCCCCAGGGGCACACAGCGATGCGATTCAACGACATTGGTCTTCTCATCATCGTCCTTCTCCTCGGCGTCTTGCTCGGGGTGATTGGGACCGCGGGCGTCTACCATTCGGTCGCCGCCCGGCAGGCCGAGGCCGAGCGCCAGGAGTCCGAGGAGGCGCTGAAGAGGGCCCAGGAGGAGCGCGACGAGGCGCTGGGCCGGATCGACGAGTACCTCGCCGCCGAGCGGACCAGCAGCGTGACGGCGGAGCAGCCGAGCGGCCTGGAACCGCGCCCGCGGCCCGCGCCGGCCGCAGCGCCGCAGCGCCCCCCGGTCGCCGCGGCGCCGCGCCCGGCGGAGGGGCCCGCCCCGAAGGAGCGCGAAGTCACGGCACCCCCGCGCGAGGACGCGAAGAATGCGCCGCCCGCGGTCTCGGGATTCGGGCCCCCCAGGCACATCGGGGAATGACGGCCATGCCTCAGACGCAAGAGAAGCAGCAGCTCCTCGACCCCGAGTTCCTGGCCCGGCTCGAACAGCTCGAGTTGGTGTCGCGCAAGATCTTCCTCGGCCGCATGAAGGGCGAGCGGCGCAGCAAGAAGAAGGGGCAGAGCGTCGAGTTCGCCGACTACCGCAACTACGTCGTCGGCGACGACCTGCGCTTCCTCGACTGGAACCTGTACGCCCGCCTCGACCGCCTCTTCCTGCGCCTGTTCATGGAGGAAGAGGACCTGCATTTCTACGTCCTCATCGACAACAGCCTGTCGATGGACTTCGGCACGCCGAGCAAGCTGCACTACGCCAAGCAGGTGGCCGCGGCGCTCGGCTTCATCGGCCTGGTCAACCTCGATCGCGTGATGGCGGAGGCGTTCAACGACCGCCTGACGCAGACGCTGCCGGCCATCCGCGGCCGCCGCAGCCTGTGGCGCCTGCTCGACTTCCTTCAGAAGATCGACCCGGCCGGCCCGAGCGACCTGAAACAGGCGCTGAGGACGTTCAGCCTCAAGTCGAGCGGCAAGGGCATCGTCGTCCTGCTCAGCGACCTGATGGACAAGGGCGGTTACGAGGACGCCCTGCGCTACCTCGTCGCCCGGCAAATGGACATTTACGTCATCCAGATCCTCTCGCAGGAAGAAATCGAGCCGGACATCGTCGGCGACCTGACGCTGACCGACGTCGAGGACGGCGACGTGGCCGAGATCACCGTGAGCGGCCCGCTGCTGCGCCGCTACAAGCAAAACCTGGCGGCCTACCGGGCGGGCTTGCACGAATTCTGCGCCCGCCGCGGTGTGACTTATCTCTTCACGAGCAACCAGGTGCCGTTCGATCGGTTGGTGCTGACGTACCTGCGGCAGCGCGGCCTGGTGCGCTGAACCCGTTTAGCCGCCGCCCTCGGGGCGGCGCTCCAGAGCGCCGCCCCGAGGGCGGCGGCTAAACTCATGGATCCTGCGTCATGGTACGTTCCTCCCCTGTCGCTACCGCCGTGGCCCGTGCCTGGTTCCCGCTGGCGCTGCTGGCCCTACTGCTGCTGGCGGTCCCGGGCGTGGTGCTGTTCGTGCTGAACCTCCTGGGCCTGGAGACTTCGGCCAACACCTGGTTGCAGGAGAACTGGCGGCTCAGCTACCACATCCCCGTCCCGTGGTGGGCCGGCCTCGTCTTGCTGCTGGTGCCTTTGTTAATCCTGCTGCTCTACTTCTTGAAGTTGAAGCGCAAGCCGCTGCAGGTCCCCAGCACCTTCCTGTGGAAGAAGAGCATCGAGGACCTGCACGTCAACAGCCTCTTCCAGTGGCTGCGCGAGAACGTGCTGCTTCTGCTGCAAATCCTGGCGGTCGTGGTGCTCCTCTACGCCCTGATGTCGTTCCAGGTCCACGGCAACATGGTCGAGGGCCGGCACTACATCCTCATGGTCGATAATTCGGCGAGCATGAGCGCCACCGACGTCGCGCCGAACCGGCTGGAGATGGCCAAGAAGGAGGCGCTCAAGGAGATCGACGCCCACACCGACAACGACACCGGCATGGTCATCGTCTTCAACTCCACCGCCGAGACGCTCCAGTCGTACACGCACGACCGCGGCCTGCTCCGCCTGGCGGTCGAGGGTATCCGGCCGACGCAGCGGGTGACGCGGTTGGAGGAGGCGCTATCGCTGGCCGACGGCCTCGCCAACCCGTCGCGCTCGACCGACGATGCTGCCTCCCGCCCCGCAGGCGAGGATCCCTCCAAGGCCCGCACCTACGTCGCCACCGAGGGCATGCCCACCGAAGTATTCCTCTACTCCGACGGCCGCTTTCCCGACGTGACCGACTTCAACCTCGGCAACCTGAGCATGCAGTACCAGGCGATGGGCGAGGGGGGCGACAACGTCGGCATCGTAACGCTCAACGCCGCCCGCGACGAGCGCGAGCTGGGCCGCCTCCTCGTTTTCGCCCAGGTCGCCAACTATCGCAGCGACGACGTGAAGGTGCAGATCGAACTGGAGGTGTTCGTCAACGGCCAGCCCCGGGACATCTACAAGCCGCAGGCGGCGGACGGGAACAATGACGGTACGATCGATAAGCGCCGCTCCGTCCCCGTCGAGGACAGCAAGCCGGACGGTCCCAGGCGCGAGGTCATCTCGCGCGGCACGTTTACCTTCGTCGTCAGCGACGTCGATGACCGGGCGGACGTGGTCATGCATGCGAAGTTGAAAGATAACAAGGACAAGTTCCCGCTGGACGACGAGGCGTGGCTGGTGGTGGGCGTCATCCGCAAGGCGCGCGTCCTCGTCATTGGGCCGGAGAACAAGCCGCTGTCGGCGTTCTTCGACCACCCCGCGACGCAGAAAGTCGCCTCGGTGACGTACCTCGACCCTGGCGCCCTGAAGGACCCGCAGAAGTACGTCCAGCCGGCGCGCGAAGGAGCGTGGGACCTGGTCGTCTTCGACCGCTGTGCCCCGGAAAAGGAGGACGACCTGCCGGCCGCGAACACCTGGTTCATCGACGAGGTGCCGCCGCCCTGGAAGAAGGCTGACATCGTCAAGGACAAGGCCAACGTCCTGAGCGGGCCGCCGGTCAAGGGCTGGGACGAGAAGAGTCTGCTGCTGCGCTACCTGACGAGCTTGCACGAGATCGGCATCGACACCGCCTTCCGCTTCGACCTGAAAGCCGACGGAGTGCCGCCGCGGACGCCGCGTCTGCTGGAGAGCGATCAGAACACGGCCCTGCTGTTTACCCTCAGCCGGCAGTCGTACACCGACCTGGTGCAGACGTTCGCGATCATGACCGACGACGGCAAGTTCAACACCAACTGGCCGACGCTGGTGAACTTCCCCCTGTTCCTGCACAACGTCACCTACGTGCTGGGCAACGTGAACGACGGGGTCAAGGAGGAGCGGGTGCAACCGGGGGACGTCAAGACGCTGCGGCCGGACATGGCCGTCAAGAAGATCGAAGTGGTGGGGCCCGACTCGGGCGGCAAGGCCGAGACGCTGGAGCGCAAGGGGCGGCCGGACTTCTCCTTCGGCAACACGGAGCGCGTCGGCGTCTACGAAGTGCGCTGGGACGGCAAGCCGCAACGCAACTTCGCGGTCAACCTGCTCGACGCCGACGAGAGCAATATTGACCCGCGGACGGAAATCCACATCGGACAGGACAGCATCAAGGCCGGCGAGTCGCGCGGCACCCCGCGCGACACCTGGAAGTGGGTGGCCCTCGGCGCCCTGGTCCTGCTGCTGCTGGAGTGGTACATTTACAACCGTCGCGTGTACATTTAGCCGCTTGCGGCTTAGCGTTCGCCCGATTTATCGATTCGCGAAACGATAAATCGCAAGCGGCCCCCCCTGAGCACTCCATGACCGCCAGTCGTTCGTTCCTCGATTACCGCCGTTTCATCCAGGGGCACTACGACGGCCCCGCCGGCGCCCTCACCTCCGTGACCGGCCTGCTAACCGGGCACGAGGCGCTGGCCGGCCGGCTGATCCGCCCCGAGGCGTTCGACGTCCGCGGCTGCGGGCGCATCCTCGACGCCGGCTGCGGCAACGGCCGCTACTCGCGCTTCCTCCTCAAGCACGCCGACCCCGGCGCTCTCGTCACCGCCTTCGACCTGTCGCCGAACATGCTGCAGCGGGCCCGGCGGCGCCTCGCCTCCGACCGCGTCACCTTCGCCGTCGCCGACCTGACGCGCCTGCCGTATCCCGACGGAGTATTCGACGCCGCCGTGTGCGGCTGGGTGCTGGAGCACCTGCCGGACCCGCGCCTCGGCCTGCGCGAACTGGCGCGCGTGCTGCGGCCCGGCGGCAAGCTGCTGCTGCTGACGACGGAGGACAACTTCACCGGGCGCTGGTGCGGCCGGCTGTGGCACTGCCGCACTTACCGGCGGGACGAACTGCAGAACGTCTGCGGCGAGTGCGGCCTGCGCTGGGGCCGCGAGTTGTTCTTCTCACGGCTGCACGCCCGCCTTGGTATCGGCGGCATCATCGTCGAATTGCACCGCGAGGAGCCGCCGGCGGCTTCGCAGGCACCTGCGCCGTAGGTCAGGCTTTCCAGCCTGACCCCTCTTCCGGTCAGGCTGGAAAGCCTGACCTACCCGGCACGTGCGCCTTGAAGATCGTGTACCCGCTTCGCAGCGCCACGTCGAACGAGCCGAAGACGTCTTCCACAATCTCCGCGACCTCGTGCGCCTGCCGGGTGACGAGGTAGAACCGTCCGCCCGGCTTCAGCAGTGACCGCGAGCGCAGGGTGAACAGCCCGGCGACGGTCGCCTGCGCGAAGTACGGCGGGTTGGCCAGCGCCACGTCGAACGTCTTCTCCGGCAATCCCTCGACCCGACTCGACGCCACCACCTCGAAGGAGGCCACGCCGTTCTCCGCGGCGTTGTGCCGCGCCAGCGCCAGGGCCCGCAGGTTGCTATCGACAAAGGCGACGTGTCCCGACGGCCCGGCGCGAAGTGCGGCGATGACGCCGTTGGTGCCGCAGCCGCAGCCCACGTCAAGCACGCGGTCGCCCAGCGAAATGTCCATCTCCGCGACGAGCGCCCGCGCCCCGTCGTCGAAGCGGCCGTAGGCGAACGTCCCCGGCCGCGACAGGAAGCGCGCCGAGCGCCCCTCGTCGAGCCGCACCTGGAAGGTGACCTCGTGACGGCGCCGCGGCCGGTCGGCGTCGCGCCGGCACCAGAAGAGTGTGCCGCCGCCCAACGTCGGGGCGTGGACGCGGCCAAAGACCTTTTTCAACAACGGAGGGAAGAAGTCGTCCTTGCGATAGGGAGACAGGACCGCGAAGACGCCGCCCGGCCGCAGGACGTGGAACGCTTGCTCGACCATGTCGATCTTCAATTCGCGCTCGCCGCCCTTCGACGCCGGGTAGAGGAGGGTCTGGAAGTCCGGCGGCAGGTCCCACAGGTCGGCGGCCGTCTCGACACGGGCGCGCGAGCCCATCTCGCCGAGCGCCTCGCGCAGGCGCTCGGCGGAGTGGAGGTCCATCTGGTAGGCGACCACCTCGTCCGAAGCGAGGGCGACGGCGATGCGGGCCGCCTCGCCGG
>DATFNV010000464.1:0-8228 GCA_035266225.1 Gemmataceae bacterium | reverse complement strand
TCGCGGACCCGGGCGCGGTCCGGTCGGCCGCCGAAGTGGTCCGCTTCCAGGACCTGCTGCGAAAGGCCGGCGTCAACCCGCGCCGCGAACAGCCGTCGCTCGAGCGGCTGCTGACCTTAGCCCTCAAGCGCGGCGACCTCCCCGCGGTGAACAGCCTGGTCGATGCCTACAACCTCGTCTCCGTCCGCTCGTTCTGCTCCCTCGGGGCCCACGACCTCGATCGCATCGCCCTGCCGGTCGCGCTGCGGCTGCTGACCGGTCGGGAATCGTTCACGCCGTTGGGCCGCGACGCCCCGGCGGCCGTCGTCCCAGGCGAGTACGGCTACGTGGACGCCCGGGACCGGGTGCTCTGCCGGCTCGACGTCCTGCAGGCCGATTTCAGCAAGGTGACGACGGACGCGACCAACGTCCTGCTGATCGTCGAGGGGACCGCCGAGCATCCGCCGGAGGCGCTGCGGCAAGTCTTCGCCGACGTGGCCGAGTTGGTGACACGCCACTGCGGCGGCACGGCGGAGGTGGTCGCCTTCCCTCCGGGATGACGATGCCTATGACAATGGGGAGAACGTCATCCGCTTGCTCGGCCCTCCGGGGCCGCCACCCGCACCGAGGACCGTGATGTCCTTCCTCTTGCGCTGTCCCAACTGCGGCCCGCGCGACGTCTCCGAATTCCGCTACGGCGGCCAGGTCCTCTCGCAACCGCCGGCCGGCGGCAACCTGCCCGAGGTCCAAACGGAGCGCTGGTATCACCGCCACGGCTGCCGCCGCTGGCTGACGGCCCGCCGCGACGTCCGCACCAACGAAGTGCTGCAAACCGGCTGGCTCGGCGAGGAAGCGCCATGACCGCCGACGCCACTCCGCTGCCGGCCGGCTGCCTCACCGACCCGGCCCGGCCGCTCACCTTCACCTTCGAGGGGCGGGCTGTCCCGGCGCTGGAGGGGCAGAGCATCGCCGCCGCCCTGTACGCGGCCGGGGTGCGCATCTTCAGCCGCAGCTTCAAGTATCACCGGCCGCGCGGCCTGTTCTGTGTGTCCGGCGACTGCCCCAACTGCCTCATGCAGGTGGACGGCCGGCCCAACGTGCGCACCTGCACCGAGCCGGCGCGGCAAGGGCAGATCGTCCGCGGCCAGAATGCCTGGCCGGGGCTGCAATTCGATCTGTTGCGGGTCTTCGATAAGCTCGACGCTTTCCTGCCGGTCGGCTTCTATTACAAGCGCTTCCACAAGCCGCGCTGGCTGTGGCCGGTGTTCGAGCGCGTCGTGCGCCACGTCGCCGGGCTGGGCCGCATCGACGTACACGACGTGCCGGACCTGGAAACCGAGGTGGAGCATCTCCATACGGAGGTTTGCGTCGTCGGCGGCGGGCCAGCCGGGTTGGCCGCGGCCGCCGAAGCCGCCTCGGCGGGGGCCGACGTGCTCCTCCTCGACCGGCAGCCGCGATTGGGGGGCCACCTCCTCTACGACGGCTCCCTGTCGCCGGAAGTCGAAGGGTTCATCTCGGCCCTGCAAGGCCACCCCCGCGCTCGCGTGCTGTGCGACACCAGCGTGTTCGGCCTCTACGAAGGGAACATGCTCGGCTGTGTCACACAAGCCCGAAGCGCAAGCGAGGAGATAATGACTCCCTCGCTTGCGCTTCGGGCTTGTGTGACACAGCGCTTCCTCAAGGTGCGGGCGAAACACGTCATCGTCTGCACGGGAGGGCGGCAACAGCCGCTCATGTTCAACAACAACGACTTGCCCGGTATCTTTCTGGCGCGCGGTGTGCAGCGACTCGGGCGCCTCCACGGGGTGCGCGCTGGGCATCGGGCCGTGGTGCTCACATTGAACGACGACGGACATCGGATCGCCGCACAAATTGCTGGATTGGGGATGGAGATTGCCGCTGTGGTCGATACACGACCGGCTGCCTCCATCGCGGCGGGCCCCGGGAAACCGTGGCCAGTATGGGACGTCGGCTTCGTGTCCGGGGCGTACGGAAGAGGGTGTTTGCAAGGGGTCAATGTGCGGCAATTGTCGCAGAATCGCGAGGAAGTTATCGACTGCGACCTTCTGTGCATTGCCTCTCCCCTGGTGCCGGCAAACGAGCTGCTGCGGCAGGGCGGCGCCTCCTTTCGTCAGGGGTGCTGGCAGCCGAACCCGGCCGTCTCCGACTTATCGGCAGCGGGTGCCGCGGCGGGAACACCCGGCCTGACCGAGCAGATACTCGAAGGCCACTTGCGTGGCGCCGAAGTTGCGGCCGCGCTGGGGTACTCTTCCCCCGGCCTCGATACCTGGCGCTCGCTCTGGATGACCTACTCACATCGCCGTGACGCAAGACTAGCCGAATGTGCCGCCGAGGTGGAGAGTTGGGACCATCCGGAATGGCTCCGGAAGCGTGTCGCCGATAATAGGCCCCGCAAGAGCTTCGTCTGCCTCTGCGAGGACGTGACGGAAAAAGACGTGGCTGGGGCCGTCGCCGAAGGCTTCGACCACATCGAGACTCTGAAACGGTACTCGACCGCCACGATGGGGCCGTGCCAGGGCAAGACGTGCGGCCACGCCTTGACGATGACCTGCATGCTCGTGACCGGGCGCAGTCCGGAAACCATCGGCACCACCACGGCCCGGCCGCCCGCGGTGCCGGTGGAAATGGCCGTGCTGGCGGCGGAGCGGCGGCATCACCCGGTGCGGCGCACGCCGATGCATCACTGGCACCAAACCCACGGCGCCCGCTGGATCGACGCCGGCCAGTGGAAGCGGCCCGAGAGCTACGGCGACCCGGCGGCCGAGGTCCGCACGGTCCGCACCGCCGCCGGCCTCATCGACGTCAGCACCCTGGGCAAGATCGAGGTCGTCGGCCCGGATGCGGCGGAGTTGCTGGAGCGGGTTTACATCAATGAGTGGGCCGACCTGCGCGCCGGCCGGGCCCGCTATGGGGTGATGTGTACCGAGGAGGGGATCGTCTTCGACGACGGTGTCGGCGCCCGCCTGGCGGCGGAGCACTTCTACCTGACGGCGACCACGGGCAACGCCGAGGCGGTCTTCCAGTGGCTGGAGCTGTGGCGGACGACGTGGCGCCTGAACGCGGTGGTCCTCAACCGCACCTCGGCGTTCGCCGCCATGAACCTCGCCGGACCGCGGGCGCGCGAGGTGCTCGCCCGGCTCACCGCGCTGGACCTGTCGGCCGCCGCCTTTCCGTACCTGGCCCTGCGCGAAGGCGACGTGGCCGGGGTGGCGTGCCGCCTGCTCCGCATCGGCTTCGTCGGCGAGCTGGGCTACGAAATCCATTGCCCCAGCGCGCACGGCCAGCACCTGTGGGAGGCCATCCTGGCGGCGGGGGCGGAGCTGGGGTTGAAGCCGTTCGGCGTCGAGGCCCAGCGCATCCTGCGCCTGGAGAAAGGCCATCTGATCGTGGGCCAGGACACCGACGCCCTGTCGAGCCCGCTCGGCGCCGGGCTGGGGCGGATGGTGAAATTCGGCAAGCCGCTGTTTCACGGGCGTGAGGCGCTGCTGCGACTCCAGGAGATGGGATCACGCACCCGACTGGTCGGCTTTCACGTCCCCGACGGCGCCGCGCCGCGGGGTGACAATAACTGGGCGCGGCAACTGGAAGGCTGTCAGGTGGTGGAGCAGGGTCGCTCGCTCGGCCGGGTGACCAGCGCCCGCTGGAGTCCGACGCTGGAGCGATTCCTCGGCCTGGCCTGGGTTCCCGAGCATGGGGCGGCGGTGGGGGGACAGTTCCTGATCCGCTGTGCCGGCGCCGACCTGCCCGCCGCGCTGGCGCCGGTGCCGTTCTACGACCCGGAAGGTGAGCGCTTGCGAAGTTGAGGCCGACACAACCATGCCCGACACGCTTTCTCCGATAGCCCGCACTCCCTTGCACGAGTGGCACGCCGGCCACGGCGGCCGCTTCATCGATCGGGACGGCTGGCAGGTGGTCGCCGCCTACGGCGGTGTGGAGCACGAGGCGCAAGCGGCTCGCACCGGCCTCGGCCTGGCGGACGTCAGCGCCTTCGCCAAGATCAGTCTGCGCGGCCCTGGGGTGCCGTCCCAGGTTCTGTCCCTGAGCCCGCGCGGCGTCACTCCCGTCACTGACGAGCCCGCACTGGCATGCCGATTGACTGACGACCATCTCCTGCTGCTGGCGGCAACGCCGACGGCGACGGCCCTGAATCCGCACCTCCTCGGATTCCACGAAGGGCGGGCGGTCGTGAAGACCGACGTGACCTCGACCTACGCGGGTTTCGAGGTGATCGGGCCGCGCCTGGAAGAGGTGCTGTGCCGCCTCACCCACCTGGACGTCCGTCCCTCGGCTCTGCCGGTCAACTCCTGCGCGGAGACGGCCCTGGCCGGCGTGGAGGCGCTGCTGGTGCGACCCGGAGGGCGGTCGCTGCCCGGGCTGCGCATCTACGTCGCCTGGGACCTGGGCGAGTACGTCTGGGAGCGGATCGTGGAGGCGGGTCGCGACGTGCCGATCACGCCGTTGGGACTGGAGGCCCTGGGCCTTCTGCTCAGAAGGTGATGCGGTCCGCGGGGGAGCATCGCCGGGTGGCACGCCCTGTGTTTCTCAGGGCGGGGGGAACTGGCAACCACACCCTTCGTCGCCCAGGGCGTGCCGCCGGGGAGTCCCCGCGACGGACAGCATCAACGGGATCGCCGCCTCGAATCCGGATGACTTGCCTCGTGGTCGATGGGCTCGCCGCTGCGCGAAGGAAGTTACGATCAACCCCTGGCCCTTCCCCGGCAGCGGCGAGCCCGACGACCTCCAGGCCAACCGGAGCCGGACTCGCTGGCCCGACTTCGACCTCTCGTCACAGTCTGGCTTGCCTCCCTTTACTGCCCGCTCAGCCCCCGCCGGGTACAACTTTCTGGTGAATCGGGCGTAATCGGTCGCCCGCTCGTGGGCCAATGCTGGAACCGCAGGCACGGGAGCCGATCATTTTTGCGCCAACCTACACACTCGCTGGATCGACCACCACAAGACCCGAGCCGAATCCCGACATCCCGGTGAAATGCGCGACGTTGAACGTCAGCACGTGGGTCAGCGCGTGGACGTGGCAGACTGCCACCAGCCGAGCGTCATGTACGCGCTTCCCGATCACCCCCAGCGCGGCCACAAGGGCCTTCCAGGCCGGGTAGATGTCCGGTGTCTCTGGCAACAAAAGGAACGTCGCCTCGAACGCCGCAGCGTGCGCCTCTGCGTTCACGGCCGACATCCCCAGGCCATTCACGGCGACCGGGCGGGTGGCGGCGTTGCGGAACTCGACGAGAACCTGCGGCGTGATGTGTAACACCTCGCCGCGCCGGTGCAATTCCAGCACGGCCTGGGCGGCAACGGTGTGGTCCGCATCCGCAGCGTTCGCCAGCCGAACCAGGACGCTCGTATCAATCAGGTAAGCCACTAATCGTACAGCCCTTCGCTGCTGACGGCGGAGTCAGAAAGGGACACGCCATAGTCCCTCGCGGCCCCGAGCAGGCGTCGTTCCCATTCATCGCGTGGCTGCAGCGTGTCCGCGGGGAGGAAGCGCGCTCGCAGGGCGCTGAGGACCAACACTTCGGGGGCCACACCTTGCCGGCCGGCGTGTTCATTCAGGGCGGCCTCGAGTTCGGGGCCGAGAGTAATGACCATCGCAGTCACCTCCGCAAATGGACCTTACGGACATGATACCCGACCCGCGGCCACTCCGAGACTCGTGCTCAGCAGCTGGCGAGTCAGGCCCCTTTCGCCTTGATGGCGGCAATGATCTGCTCGAGGGACTCCTCACCGAGCAGATGCTCCCGCTCGGCCGTGTAGTCCCCCAAACCCATCGTGAACTGATTGACGAACCGGAGTGTGTCCGCGGTCCCCAGCTCGCGCGTGAGAACTTCAATAGCCCGCCGTGTTACGTCGGCTAACGGCTTTGTCTGCACGGTCATGACCCTATCTCCCCAATCAACTCCACCGGGGTGACAACCTTGGGCGACCCGGTGTGGAGCGAACGCGCGCGCCTCAGCAGCTGGTCGTCACACGTACAGAAGTAATCCGCACTCGCCTGGACAGCACTCGCGAGGTGAAGGGCGTCGAGCGGTTTGAGGCCGGCCTGGTTGAACGCCTGGGCGCGTTGCTCGATCTCCGGGTTCACCCGGATGACCTGGGCCGCCCGGGCGAGAACCTCCTCGGTGTGGGCCTTGCGCAACGGGTGGGGATTGCGCCCGGCTTCGTATTCCAAGGCGTCTGAAGAGAGCAACCGTGCCTGTCCCGATTGGCACAACGCCAGGATACCGAGAACCGCTTCCGCCTCCAACGCGATGCGAAGTTGCGTCCTGTCGTCCAGGGGCCGCTAAAGGCTGCACATGTCGAGGTAAAGCAGCATGTGGTTAGCCTATACTGAATCGGGCTCGTAAGCAACCACCTCGCGATGGCGAATGCAGCGACCGCGACCCGTTCGGCAACCGCCAAAGTCGCATGACACCATCAACACAGCCGCCGAGGACCGAACAACCGTCTGGCGAGACGGCGACGCCATGCATGCCCCGAGGTGATTCCAGGCAGGCCAGTTCCTTGCCGGTTAAAACATCGTAGACACGAATTGTCCCGTCCATGCTGCCGGCCAAGGCCCGCTTGCCGTCCGGTGGGAACGCGGCACCCCAGCTGGGGCCAGACGTCGGCGAAGGGGTCGGGCTTGGTTCGCCAGTGGTGCTCCATGCTTACCTCGCTCGGCAGCCGTCCCAGCCGCCGGTACTTGCGTGCGGTCTTGTCGTCCATGCCGGCCTGGGCCGCAGCCCGCCCCCGGGGCAGTCCCCGGAGGTCGAGGCGGCGGAGGCGGCGCACCTGGTGATCGCTGACCATCCGAAACTCCTTGGGGCGAAGGACTTCGGATAGCCTACGGGTCGTCCGGGAGCGGGAATTCTAATTGTCGCTGACGGGCTTCGCGGTCACATCGGGACGGGAAATCTGATTGTCGTCGGGCGGGAACTATAGCTGTCGTTCATCACCTGGTACCGGGAAACGAGCCGCACAGGCTCCAGGGGAGAATACAAGGGGACGCATCCCGTTTGTTTTCCCCCCGGTGGGCTCGGTCCCCGGTTGAGCTGGAGGTTCACAGCGCCCGTCGCTTCGGCCCAATTTCCTCCCTGCCGAATCGTTTCATTGCCCCCCCCGAAGTGTGTCTACCAAAGTCGTGAAACGAATGGGTTGTCGGCGGCGCAAGGCGGGGTGGGACAAGGACATCGGGAAACGCGATTCGTTTCACCGGCCCGTGAAACGAATCGTCCCAGGGCACACCCGGCCAGGCGAAGGAAAACCCGGCGCGGCCGGGGCGACGCCAGATCCCACGCCAGCGTACCCCACGGGGCCGCGAAGTCCGCGACCGTGCCACGCCAGGGGTAACCAGGTGCCCGCGCTCTTGAACCAGGCCCTTATGATTCGCTGGCGAGGGCCTGTCCGACCACCGGTCGGAACCCCATAGCGTCCAACGCCGCAGCCGCGTCGTCTCGCCGGAGCAGCTCGCGGAACAGCCGCACGGCGGGCCGATCCCATCGCCCCTTCGGCACGACGAAATCATACTGCTCGTCCTGCATCGGCAGGAAGCCCAGCCCGGAATCCCCGGCGACATTGGCGATGGCCACGCCCCAATCGGCGCGGCCCTGCGCCACCGCGGCGGCGACAGCGTTGTGCGATCGCGCCTCGGTCAGGTAGCCCGCCGGCCGGTGCGTGCCGAGCAGGCGGTCGATGAGGATGCGCGTGCCGCTGCCGCGGTTGCGGTTGACCAGCACGCACTCCGGGTCGGCGAGGGCGACGGCCGCCGCCTCGGACAGCGACCGTCCCTCGAAGCGCGGGTCGCCCTTGCGAAAGACGACGCCCTGCAACCGGCCGTAACCCGGGATCAGCCGCAGGTCGTCGCCGAGGTACGGCCTGTTGTACGTGTTCGTTGTTGCATCCAGAAGGTGGATGCCGGCCAGGTCGCACTCGCCGCGCCGCACCGCCGTCAGCCCCCCGCTGCTGCCCACGGCGAGGAACTTGCTCCGCACTCCCTGCTCCTGCAAGCGGCCGAGCAGGTAATCCAGGCCGACACAGTGGCTGCCGATCACCACGAGGTCGGCCGGCCGCAGCCCGCGGCCCAGCAGGTGGACGTCTACCACGTCGCCGGCCTCCAGGTACTCGCGCTGCCGTGGAATGATGACGAAGCCGTCGGCGCGGCTGAACGTCGTCACCGAGCCGGACCCCTTGCCCATCGGATACGCCGCGTAGTTGAGCCGCGACCCGGAGGGGAG
>DATFNV010000463.1:0-2886 GCA_035266225.1 Gemmataceae bacterium | reverse complement strand
AGTTTCGACGGTACGGCGGACGACGGCCCCGGGCTCCATCGTTCGGCCGTCGTAAGCGTGCGTCCCCTGGTAGTTGCCCGTGTAGACGATCATCCCCTCCTCGACGCGGTGCTGGCAGGCGGGGAGCAGTTTCCGCGGCCGGCGCTTGTCCGTGGCGCGGGTGATGAACACCGAGCAGACACGGCAGACCGCAACTGGGCGCTGGTGCGGCTGGTGGCACAGGACCGGGATCGGGTTGGCGTCGCCGCAGCCGAATTCCTGCACGGCCGCATCGTAAATGGTGTTCGCCCGCAGGACGGTGTGGCCGTCGCGGTAAATGGGGTGGCCGAGGGGGTCGAGCGTGAGGGCGGCCTTCTTGATAGTCACCTGGTGGCCGTCGATGGTCAGGTTGACGTCGGTGTCGAGGTCGGCGGCCGTCGGTTGGTCCAGGCGCACGAGGAAGCCATCGATGTCCCGGGCGAAGGGGCTCTCGTCTTCGTCGCGGGCTCCGCCCGGCAGGTCGAGGAAATCGTTCACGGTCAGCTCCGGGTTGCCTCGGGAGGGGAGACGAGCGCGCCGGGCGCCCGCGGGCGCCGCACCTCGCCGGGGAAGTGACGCAG
This sequence comes from Gemmataceae bacterium, assembly GCA_035266225.1. GTDB lineage: Bacteria > Planctomycetota > Planctomycetia > Gemmatales > Gemmataceae > DATFNV01. Next base: position 2,287 of record DATFNV010000463.1, on the reverse strand, counting down.
CAACGACCGCAGCGGCTTGTACGCGACCATGCCCAACCCGCAGATCGCCGAAAACTCCATCGCTTCGGCCAGCCTCTCGACGAGGTCTTCCTGCGCTTTCAGGTTCGCGGCCGGGGGCAGCCCTTCCAACAGGCCCTGTCCGATCTGGACGAGTTTCTGCGAGCCGATCCGGCAGGGGACGCACTTGCCGCACGACTCGTTGCGGAAGAACTCGGTGCAGTTGAGCGCCTGTGCCAGCAGGTCGCGCGTGGCGTCGTAAACGACGAGACCGGCGCCGAGCATCAGGTCGAACTGGCGGAAGGCGTCGATGTCCAGTTTCAGGTCGAGGAGGTCCTGGTTCGCCCCGCCCCGGTCCTTGATCAGGGGAGGCACGAAGCCGCCGGACGGGCCGGAGGGGGCGACCGCCTTGAGGGCGTACTTCAGGTCGCGCATCCCCCCGGCGCAATCCTCGATCAGCCGGCGCAGTGGGGCGCCGACCGGCAGCTCGTAAACGCCAGGCCGGGCGACGTCGCCGCTGACGGAGAAGAGGCGGCGGCCCTTGCTCTTCTCGCCGGCGGCGGCGCCGGCGTACCAGGCCCCGCCTTTCAAAGCGATGGCGGGCACCCAGGCCAGTGTCTCGACGTTGTTGACCAGCGTCGGTCGCTCGCGCAGGCCGTTGGTCGCCAACTCCGGCGGGCGGTTGCGCGGCTCGGCCCGCCGGTCCTCCATTGCCTCGAGCAGGGCGCTCTGCTCGCCGCAGATGTAGCCGCCGGGGCTGACGAAGACCTCGACCGGGAAGGCCCGCTCGGAGTCGAGGACGCGCCGGCCGCACACGCCCGCCGCCTCAGCGTCGCGGATGGCCCCATGCAGCCGGGCGATGCCCTCGGCGTACTCGTGGCGGACATAGACGTAGCCGCGCTCGGCGCCGAGCAGGAGGCCGGCAAGGATGACCCCTTCGATCACCAGGTGCGGCGCGCGCAGCAGGAGTTCCCGATCCTTGAAGGTGCCCGGCTCGCTCTCGTCGGCGTTGGCCACGACGTAACGGATGTCGCCGGGAGCCGTCAGCACGTCGAGCCATTTCTCGAACGCCGCCTGCCCGGCGCCGCCCATGCCGCGCAGGGCGGCGGCGTCAAGTTGTTCGAGCAGCCTGCAGACGGTGGAGGGGTAGCGGCGCTCGAGGAATTCTTTGAGCTGGGCGTAGGAGCTTCCTTTGAGTTTCGGCCTGGCGGCATCGGGCGACGGGGCGGGGCGGGCGGTCAAGGCCCGGTCGCGCTGCAGCCCCTCGGCCAGCCGACGGGCCGCCTCGTACGGGGGCAGGCTGTCGGTCGCGTAGACGTCGATCGTCCAGTCGTTGACGTTGGCGGCGTAGCCCTGGTCGGTGTCGGGCCGAAGGGGTCCGGCCGGGTCGAGCAGAGCGGCGGCCAGTTGGCAGGCCCGGGCGGAGTCGCAGTGCGCCCAGAAATGGAAAACCGGAGCTTCGCCGTCCGTAGCCAGGGCGGCTCGGGCCGCGACCCGGCTGGGACCGGGCCGCTCGCCAGTCGGCCCCGCCCGCTCGGCACAGAGCACCGGGGCGCGGTCGCAGCGGCCGAGGCACGATACGGGCTCGACGACGAGGCGTTGGGAGTCCCGGGCGTGCGGGGTTGCCCGGAGGGCGGCGAGCAGCTCGGGGCCCCTGGCGAGGTGGCAGGCCATGTCACGGCACACGAGGAGGCGGGCGGCCGGCGCGGGGTCGCGGTGGAAGTGGGGGAAGAAGCTGGCCACTTCCTGGAGGCGGTACGGCTTGACGCCCAGGCGCTTCGCCAGCTCGAGCAGGGCGTCATCGGGGAGACAGTGGTAGGCTTCCTGAACGGCGCGGAGCGCCTGCACGATGGACATAGGCGATCTCACCCTTGGGGTCGGGGAGTGGCATGCCGGAATCGTAGGGGTCGGCGGGTCGGCGGTCAAGGCAATCGGAGGTTGAGTCGTCCCCGCGTGCGGCCAGAGTTCCGGCGGCGGAGGCCCTTGGGGGTGTCGTGAGGGATCATCCCTTTCGTTGGTCAAGGAGATGTCCGGACCCGACTCGGGATAGCGCGTCGTTCCGGCGTATCTTGTCAGCCGATCTTGCATCGTGTCGTCCAGGACAGGACGATATCTTGGCGGAACCAGGCCCATCAGAACCCGGATCTCATGAGTTTTCTTGAAAGGGATGCTCCGCTAAACGAGGAGGGCGTAACCGGTCGCCCGCTCTGACGTAATCAGTTCTCGGCAGCGGAGTTGCGGCCGCCCGGCGGGTAGTCAAATGGGCCTCCGCGGGATAGGGTGGTTTTGC
>DATFNV010000462.1:0-7294 GCA_035266225.1 Gemmataceae bacterium | reverse complement strand
CAGCTTCTGCCGCAGTGCCGAGCAGGGCCGCTTCCCCGAACTCGCCGACCGTGACGGCCTCTGGCGGCTGCTGGTGTTGATGACCGCCCGTAAGGCGATGCGCCTGCGGCGCGACGAGGGCCGGCAGAAGCGCGGCGGCGGAGCGCATTTCGCTACCGACACGCCCCATGATCCGGACGAGGAGTCGGTGCTGGGGCAGGTGCTCAGCCGCGAGCCGACGCCGGAGTTCGCGGCGCAGATGACCGAGGAGTACGAGCGGCTGCTGCGCGGGCTGGGCGACGGCGAGCTGAAGTCGGTGGCGCTGTTGCGCATGGAGGGGTACGCCGTCGAGGAGATCGCCGCCCGGCTGGGGTGCGTGGCGCGATCGGTCAAGCGCAAGCTGCAATTGATCCGTGGCATCTGGGAAAAGGAGCTGGCACCGTGAGCGAATCGTTGGGTCGAGTCGGGGAGGTGCCGCCGGCGCTGGGCCGTCGGATCAATGAGGCGTGCAACCGCTTCGAGGCCGCCTGGCGTGCGGGGGCGGTGCCGCGGCTGGAGGACTTCGTCGCCGGCTGGGAGGGGGCCGAGCGGACGGCGCTGCTGCGCGAGTTGGTGCCGCTGGACGCCGACTACCGGCGCGGACGGGGCGAAAACCCCGGGGCCGACTACTACGCCGCCTGCTGCCCCGGCGACGCGACGGCGATCCGCGCCCTCTTCGCGGAGTTGCCCAGCGGACGGCAGCCGCCCCGGCCCCCCACCGTGCCTGCGGACGAGGCGCCAGGGCTATGGCCGCGCGCTGAGACCACGGGCGGCACCGCCGCCGTGCCGGGTTACGAGATCCTCGCCGAGTTGGGGCGCGGGGGCATGGGCGTCGTCTACAAGGCACGCCACGTCGGCCTGAACCGGGTGGTAGCGCTGAAGATGATCCTGGCCGGCGGCCACGCCGGGCCGGACGACCTGGCGCGCTTTCGGCGCGAGGCGGAGGCCGTGGCGCGGCTGAAGCACCCCAACGTCGTGCAGATCTACGACATCGGTGAGGCGGGCGGGTTACCGTACTTCTCGCTGGAGTTCGTCGAGGGCGGCAGCCTCGACCGCAGGTTGGCCGGCACGCCGCTGCCACCCATCGAGGCGGCGGCCCTGATGGAGACGCTGGCGCGAGCGATGGCGGCGGCGCATGCGGCCGGGTTGGTCCATCGCGATCTGAAGCCGGCCAACGTGCTGCTCGCCCCCGACGGCACGCCGAAGGTGACCGATTTCGGCCTCGTGAAAAAGCTCGGCGTGGCCATCCCCGGACAGCAACCAGCCGCTGGTGTGACCGCCAGCGGGGCCATCCTGGGCACGCCTTCTTACATGGCGCCGGAGCAGGCGAGCGGCCGGTCGAAGGAGATCGGGCCGGCGTGCGACATCTACGCGCTGGGGGCGATCCTCTACGAGTGCCTCACCGGCCGGCCGCCGTTCCGCGCCGCGACGCCACTCGACACGATCCTCCAGGTGGTGTCGGAAGAGCCGGTGCCGCCTCGACTGCTCAACGCGCGGCTGCCGGTCGATCTGGAAACGATCTGCCTGAAGTGCCTCATGAAGGAGCCGCGGCGGCGCTACGCGACGGCGCAAGAACTGGCGGACGACCTGCGTCGGTTTGAAGAGGGGCGGCCGATCCGGGCGCGCCCGGTGGGGACCGTGGAGCGGGCGCTCAAATGGGTGAAGCGGCGGCCGGCGGCCGCCGCCGCGGTGATCGGGGGCGTGCTGCTGCTGTTCGGTGCGGGCGTGTTCCTGGCGGCGGCCTGGGCCGGCAGCAAGGAGGCGGGGGAGAAGGCGGCGCGGGAGGAACTCGACCGCTTTCGCGCCGAGGTGGCGAGCGAGCGCGAGCAACAACAGCGGGATGAGGACGAGCGGACGCGCGCTCAGCAGGAGGTCGCGGCCGGCAAGCTGTGCAACCGGCAGTTAGCGAAGGTGGCCGTCCTGTGGAACCATCATCCCGAAGAAGCCCTGCGCTTGTTGGAAGACGCTCGGGTATTCCCGCCTGAGCGGCGCGCGTCCGCGTGGGAGGGCTACTACCGCCTGTGCCGGATGGATCGGCAGGTGCTCCAGGGCAACGGGCCGCCCCTCGTCCATCTGGCAACCGCGGCAGATTTCAAGACATTGCTGACCCTGGACACCGACTGTACGGTGAGGCTGTGGGGCTGGGAGCAGGCCACGCTCAAGGTGCGGCATACCCTGCGTCTGCCCGACGATGAGTATGAGCGGGAATTGGATCGGGAGACAGCGGAACTAAGTCGGATGATTGGACTGCCTCAGCTGCCCCCGGCTCGAGTTCCCATGGCCCTTCGGGGAAGCGTGTCGATGAGCGCTGACGGCGCTCTTCTGTCTTATCCGAGGACGACGGTATCGTTTTACCTCCCAGAATCGATCCTGAAGGCGCCGTTATTCTATCAACCCTTGGCCGGCAAGGTGATAAAAGCGCCCGACAGCGTGAGAGCAAAGCTCAAGGTCTTGACAGCGACCGTGGATGCGGTCAATGGCACTGTGAGCGGTAAGCAGTTTGACACTCGGGAACACTTCTCCACGGAACTCAGCAAGATTCTCAACAAGGACGAGCTACAAAGCTTTCAGAACGACGTAATGGAGAACCTCAAGTTTGAAGGTCACCATGCTGTGGTGGTCCACGAGGTCGCCTCCAACCAAGACCGTACGGTGCGGGAGTTTTTCGACCACGTCCTACTCTCGCCCGACGGCAAGATGTTTGCCGGGATAACAACTGGTAACGGTGCTGTGTGGCTGTACGATGTCGCAGCACCCGCCCTCAAAAGTATCATCCAACCGGGAGGAGGAAGGAGTTTCAACTTACCCGTGGTGTTTGCCCCGGACGGGAAGATACTGGCAGTGGAGACCGGGGAGGGGGGACAATGCAAGTCCGTACAGCTATGGGATGTGGTCAGCGGCCGGCGCCGTGCGGAATTCGCGGGCCAGCTCCGCGGTTTTAGGCCCCTGGCATTCTCGCCCGACGGCATGTTTCTTGCGGCCTACAGTGACCTGCCGCCCGACCTGAACGGCAAGCCGCAGGCGCCCGAGGTGCTGGTCTGGGACGTGCCGCCGAGAGAGCAACCTGAGCAGGCGCCGTGAGCGCCGCCGCCCGGCGCGAGGATGCGAGGGCCCTACCCGACAAGGTCGCCTTGATGTTGCGCTGGTAGACGCTGGCCTGGCTGCCGCCGGCAACTGCGGCTCGTTCATCCGCTCAACAAGAAACGAGCCGCGTCCTCTTTCCTTTTCTTTCCTTTTCCAAGGCGGAAGACGCGGCCGTGCTGGGCGAGATCAAACGCCGCATCAAGATCCCGCTCATCTGCGACATCTACTTCGACTACAAGATGGCCCTGGCGGCGATGGACCACCCCATCGACAAGATCCGCATCAACCCCGGCAACATCGGCGGCTACGACCGCTACCGCCAGGTGATCCGCAAGGCCAAGGACAAGGGGCTGCCCATGCGCATCGGCGTCAACGCCGGCAGCCTGGAACGCGAGCTGGTCGAGAAGCACGGCTACCCCTGTCCGCCCGCGATGGTCGAGAGCGCCCTGCGCTACCTCGAACTCGCCGAGGACGAGGGCTATCACGACGTTATCGTCTCGCTCAAGTCGAGCGACGTCATCACCGCCGTCGAGGCCTACCGCCTGTACGCCCAGTACGCCGACTACCCGACGCACATCGGCATCACCGAGGCGGGCAAGGCGCCGTACGCCGTCACCAAGTCGGCGTGCGGGTTGGCGCCGATCCTGCTCGACGGCATCGGCGACACGATCCGCATCAGCCTGCTCGGCGACCCGGTGCCGGAGATCGCGGCGGCCTTCGACATCCTGCAGGCGACGCAGCGGCGCGTGCGCAAGCCGGAACTGATCGTCTGCCCGACGTGCGGCCGGCTGGCCATCGACCTCGAAGCGATCATCGCCCAGCTGGAGCAGCGCCTGGGCGGGCGCACGACGCCGGTGAAGATCAGCGTGCTCGGCTGCGTGGTCAACGGCCCCGGCGAGGCGCGCGAGGCCGACATCGGCATCGCGGCCGGCAACGGCAAGGGTGTCATCTTCCGCAACGGCGAGATCGTCAAGCACGTCCTCGAAGCCGACATGGTCGATGCGCTGATGGAGGAGGTCGAACTCTGGGAGCGCGAACATCCCAATGGGAAACCGGCGGCGCCGTCGCACAACGGCGGGCGCCTCAAGTTGCCGCTGGTCGCGCAGTAAGCGCTGACGACATCACTTCCGTGGCCCTGAGAAGGCCGCATTGGCTTCCCCCAAGGCCGCTCCGGGGGGTTTGCTCACATTGTCGCGGGAAATGTGAGCAAACCGCCTCGCAGGCACGACTCCTTGCTGTGCTGTTGCTTGCGCCTTCACTTTTCGGGCCGGCCGGGCGGTTTGCTCACATTGTTGCGCTATGAGCAAACCGCCCGGCCACACCGCTGAGTTCGAGCCCCCGGGGCGCCGGCGAAAAGGATTTGGCCCTGCCGTCCTGGAGGCCCTCGCTCAGATGATGGGGGCCGACATCAGGCCACGCTGACGGACAGCGCTCGCAGCAAGTTTACCAGTGGACACCACGCCATTACTGAGTCCAGTGCGGGCAAAGCCAGGCCGCGCTGTAGGGAACGCCCTCCGTGGCGTTCCGTTAGACAGCGGAACGCCACGGAGGGCGTTCCCTACACGGGCATTCGCCACGCTGGACTCAGTAGTCGGAGTGATACCCTCCGCCTGCGAGGTAGCGTCCGTCGCTTTGGTAACGCTCGCCGGTGCCGAAGTCCGCGATGGCGGCGCCCTGGACGAAGTCGAGCTGGAAGTAGCCGTCCGGTAGGGTGACCGTGAGCGAGTGCTGTCCGGCGCCCGTATAGGTCCCGGTGGTGTCGGCCCACTCCTGCTGCTGGTCGATGTTCGAGTCGTCGAAGGGCTGATACTTCACCTCCTCCTTGAGTCCCAGCTTCCACTCCTGCTGCTGGTCGATGTTCGAGTCGTCGAAGGTGCCGTTGGGCGCGGCATACGCGACCAGGGAGAACTCCGTCTCCGCAGCGCCCGCGAGCGTGTCGAAGGTCACCGTCACGGTGTCGCCCTGGTGGAGCTGACTGAGGCTGGCGATCGGCTTGCCATTGTCGAACCACTGAATATTCACCGCCTGGGCGTGCCCATTCACGCCGGTGTTCTGCCCGTTCTGCACCACCGCGTGCTCCGGGGAGATCGGCGGCGGCGCGACCACGAAATAGCCGTTCAGGTACTGCTTCAGCTGCGACCAGGTCAGCGTGACCGTCCGTTGACCGTCCGGCGCCCAGCAGCTGCTGTCGTCGTAGGGATTGACCAGGGTAAACAGGCCCTTCGTCGCGTTCACTGCGGTCAAGGCGTAGACGTGGCCCGAAATGATCAGCGGGGCACCCGCCGTGTTGGTCGGCATGCCGGACGGCTCCTGTGCCAGTGAGCCGAAGATCACCAGGCTGCCGTGAGCGAAGGCCTGCTCCAGGGCGGTCTCGTCACTGGTGCTCGCCTTCGCCAGGACGACGTTCTGCGTGATGTTGGAGCCGCCGATCTGCTGCAGGGCGACGCCGTCGCCGTAGGCCAAGGCATCGTAGCTGTTGGTGTTCCAGTCGCTGGGCGTGCTGTTGTTGCCGGAGCCGCCCGGGCCCGTGGACCGGCTCCAGCCTTCTTCCGCGAGTTGGGCGTAGGCCTTCTCCGCCAGGGCCGGCCACAGGACGGCGCTCGTATCCGTGTACGTCGTCGGCCGGCCGCCCTGGTACCAGTCGGCGAAGGCGAACTGGCCACTCTGCTGCAGCACCGGCAACTCGAGGTTGACCGTGACGTAGTCGGCCTGCCAGGTGTTGTTGGCGGCATCGTACTCGAAGAAGCGGACGGTGTACGTGCCGTCGTGGTTGTTGATGAACATGCTCTGGATCGTCTGCGGCGACTGCTGCGCGATTTCGCCCGTCAACAGGCCCGAATGCTGCGCGGTTTCGCCCGTCAACAGGCCCGAAAAGTCAGCCGAGAGCGCCACCTGGATCGTCTGCGGCGACTGCTGCGCGATTTCGCCCAGGGCGGACATGAAGTAACAATCGGGGACCCAGCCCTGGGCGATGTCGTTGGGGCTAGGCCCGTTGGGGCCGAACAGGACCCCCTGGGCGGTCTTGTAGACGACGGTGTCCGGAATGTTGTTGTTGGCGGCGGCGGCCGCGGTGGCCGGCAAGTCGGTGCCGTAGAACCACTTATCGACCAGGTCCTGCAGCACCGTGTCCGAGGTGCCGGCCGTCAGCTGGCCCGTCGGCAGCAGGGGAGCGCCCTGGTAGGTGTCGTTGGCCGGGTTCTGGTTGACGGTCTTGCCGAGCAGGTTCGCCACGGGGGCTGAGAGGTGCCAGGCCGCGGCGTCGTGGACCAGGGTCTGAAGGTCGGTCAACTGCAACGCCGCCAGGGTGGCCTGGGAGTTGGGCATTGCGGGAACGAAGCTGACCTGGCCCTTGGTGAAGACAGCGCTTTCAGTGCCGTCCACCACGTCCAGCAGGTTGCTGATGTCGGTGCGGCTCAGCTGGCCATTGTCTTGAAGGAACTCGGCCTGGGCCACGGACGCGATCAGGGAATTGTGCAGGTGGATGGGCGGCCCCACCGGCGTGCTGTCCAGGAGTTCCCGGGCTTCGAGCTGCTCGAGGCCGAGCCGGGTCGGACGGGTCGGGCGGGGGGCGGGACGCTTGGCGAACAGCTTGCGGAGGAGCTTCATGATCGTCACCCTTTCATACAGGTTTTTGCGAAAGCCACGAGGATCGAAGGACTTGGGTCACCGCCGTGCGAATCGAGCACTGGCACTATCAGGGCCATGACCGAACCCGCCGGACAGGGGACAGAAAAAATGCGCGAAGGCTGGCGCCGGCCTGGCCCGGATTGTGTGTCCCCTCGCGGGCGCATTCGGTCATGTCCCTAAAGAGTGATCGTCGCCCCTCCGGACTCACGAGCCGCCGTCCGACATGAAACCAAGTGCGCCGGGTAATTCGTTATCGCTTCCGCGCCGCGTGGCGTACAATCGGGGCCACATTCCATCCCGCTTGAGTCCCGTCGGGAGGGCCCTGCCGATGCCGTCCGCTGATGGGTCCGTCACGCGCTGGCTGGGCGACCTCCAGGCCGGCGACCGGGCCGCGGCACAGCAACTCTGGAAGCGCTTCTTCGGCCGCCTCGTCGGCCTGGCGCGCAAGAGGCTGCAAGGCGCCCGGCGCCGCGCCGCCGACGAGGAGGACGTGGCCCTCAGCGCCTTCGACAGCTTCTGCCGCAGTGCCGAGCAGGGCCGCTTCCCCGAACTCGCCGACCGTGAC
>DATFNV010000461.1:0-5119 GCA_035266225.1 Gemmataceae bacterium | reverse complement strand
GGTGGATGAGGTCGAGCAGGGTGAGGACAAGCGGGGTGCGCTCGGATTCGGGGATGTCAGGCAGCGCCAGGGTCATGCTCCATTCTACGCAGCAGAAAGCCCGGCGCAGCTGCTCTCCCCCAGACTTATTGGGCTGATACTCTTGAACATTAGTCCATTACCGAAAGAAGCGCAGAACCCTACCAAACCCTGCCAGCCGAAGAAAGGATAGCCGCGAAAAGCGGCCCGGGGAAGGAGCAGAGGTCGCAGCAGACGGGGCAGCCGAAGGGGTTCTGGGCACACCGGGCCGCCCGCCTCACCCTCCACCGCGCCGGCGCCGAACAAGACGCCGGCCAGAAAGACGGCGAAGTGACGCTCGGATGCCCGCTCTGCACGATGACGTGCAGGGCTCATTGTTGTGTTTCTGTCACCTGCAAACCTGAGCGCGATCCAGCATCCTCCCCCGCGTGAAGAAGCCCAGCGAGTTCGCCCGGCTGAACCCGGTCTGGGAGGAGAAGGCGTAGCGGGCGTACACCTGGCGTCTCGCAGCCCGGCGGTTATAATCCCTCCCGTCGGCCCTTCCCGGCCGGTTTCTGAGGCGAAGGCCGACGCATCAGCCGTCAGCGATGTGTCAGCGAAGGCCTTGCAAAATGGCCGAAAAGACGTAAAATGCCGTACAGCGTTCGGGAGTCGCGAGACTCACCCCACTGGACGTAAGTGTTGGATTCGTTGGTGGTTAGAGAAGACCGGGGCGTGGCGCAGTTTGGCTAGCGCGCCTGAATGGGGTTCAGGAGGTCGCTGGTTCGAATCCAGTCGCCCCGACATCGCAAGGGCTGTCGTAACAACGAGTTGCGGCAGCCCTTGACTTTGCGCTCTCTCCTGGATGCAGGAAACGCACCGGCCCTGCCTGCTTGTGGCGGGCAAGGCCGGCTTGAGCAAACCTCTCGGCTTACCCGTGGCTCTGGAACGGGAGGCTTCAGCTCATGCGTCCGCATCGTCCAATGGAGAAATACGCCGAAGGACCGCTGTTCCGCGGCCCCAGGAGCAAGCGGGGCTTCACCCGCAACGGTGTGCAGTGCCGCTTCCGGATCCTCCGCCAGAAGCTGCCGCACCTCGCCGGCGTCATCAGCTACACCATGCGGCACAGTTTCGGTACGCAGGCCCTGGTCAACGGCGTCGGCATCGCCCACGTCGCCGACTCGTGCCAGCTCAAGTGCCGGCGCCCGCCACCGACGGGGTAACGCGACGCGGAGCCGCCGATCAAGAAGAATCCCGCCGCGCCAACGCGGCCCAACGCGGCCGCGATTCCTTCAGGGTGCCTCAGCAGCGCTCGTAGCGGTTGCCGGGCAGTCGGCGCACCAGCTTCTTCATCTCCATCGTCAGCAAGGCCCCGGTCAGCGGGGGCACCGGCAGGCCCAGCCGCTGCGCCATCTCGTCGAGGTGTCGCGCCCCCTCACCCAGGAACTCCCACAGCCGTCGTTGCACGTCATCCAGGTCCGGCGGCGGGGAGACGGCCCGTGCCGGTGACGGCCCGGGCGGCGCGCGGACGCCCTCTAGCTCTTCGATGACGTCGTCCGCGCCGCGGACCAGCACGGCCCCCTCGCGGATCAGGGCGTTGGTGCCGGCGCTGGACGGATTGTCGATGGGCCCCGGCACGGCGAAGACGGTCCGCCCCTGCTCGGCCGCGTGCTCCGCGGTGATGAGCGCCCCACTCTTCTCGGCCGCCTCGATGATGACCACGCCGCGCGACAGGCCGCTGATGATGCGGTTGCGCGCCGGAAACATGCCGGCCAGCGGTTCCTGCTTCATCGGCGCCTCGCTCACCAGCGCCCCGGCGGCGGCCACCTCGTCGGCGAGGCCGGCGTGCTCCGGAGGGTAGATGCGCGACAGCCCGCCCGCCATCACGGCGAGGGTGCGCCCGCCCGCCTGCAAAGCCGCCCGGTGCGCGATCCCATCGATCCCGCGAGCGAGTCCCGACACGATCACGTAGCCGGCGCGCGCCAGCTCCGTCGCCAGGCGCTCAGCCGCACGGCGACCGTAGCCGGTGAACTGGCGCGAGCCGACGAGGGCGACGGCCCTGGCGTCGGCCGGCTGGATGGTGCCGCGGACGTAGAGCAGGTGCGGCGGGTCGTGGATCTCGGCCAGGGCAGCGGGATACTCGGGGGTGCCAAGCCGCCGCAGGTGGACCCCATGTTTGGCGATCAGCACCAACTCGGCGTCCACGTCCACGCTTCGCATGGCCTGGCTGAGGTCCTCGGAGAGTTTCGGCCCGATGTGCGGCACGTCGCGGAGCTGCGCCGCGCCGGCGCGCAGCACGGCTCCAGCCGAGCCGAAGCGCTGCAGGAGGGCGGCGGTCAAGCGCGGGCCGAGGCCGGGCAGCAGGTGCAGCGCGAGGAGATCACGCAGGTCGGGCGCGAGCGACGGGGACATGGGCCGCCCTCGTAAGTTTAGCGGCCGCCCTCGGGGCGGCGCGTTGGCGGAGCGCCGCTCTGCGAGCGGCCGCTAAACGAGGGATGGTACTCCACCACCTCCCTCCTTGTCCACCGGATACCGCCTCCTCTTCTTTTTCCTTCCCCCCCGCCGCCTCGCCCGTTATCATCTCCTTTGACGCTGCCTACCCCACAGGCGACTCGCCTTCCCGCCGCCGTCTCTCACCCACGAGGAGTGCCATGAGTCTCTCCCGCCGATTCGCCGCGTTGCTCACCCTCGCCGTCCTGACAGCGGTCCCGACCGCACGGGGCCAGGTGCCGCCGCCCCCGCCGCCCAATCCCGCCGCCCCGACGCTCAACCCCGTCCTGCCCCTCGGCCTGCAGCGCGGCACCGGTTTGGAGCTGACCCTCACCGGCACCAACCTCGCCGACCCCGTCGCCCTGTGGACGAGCATCCCCGGCGCCAAGGTCACCATCCCGACCGACGCCAACAACGGCAAGGAGGCGGCCAAACTGCGCGTCAAGCTCGACGTGCCGAAGGAGACCCCGCTCGGGCTCTACGCCTTCCGCCTGGCCACGGCGCGCGGCATGTCCAATGTCCGCACCTTCTGCATCGACGACCTGCCGCAGGTGTCTGCCGAGGCCGCCGCCCGCAAGAAGGAGACCGCCCAGGCGGTGCCGGTGCCCTCCGTCGTCGTCGGCACGGCGACCGCGGAGCAGACCGACTACTTCAAGATCAACGTCAAGGCCGGCCAGCGCGTCAGCGTCGAGGTGCTCGGCCGGCGCCTCGGCAGCGCCTTCGACCCGCAGCTGTCGCTGATCGACGTGCGGACCCGCCGCGAGCTGGCCTACAGCAATGACTCGCCCGGCCTGCAAAGCGACGCTCGCCTGACGCACACCTTCAAGGAGGCCGGCGACTACCTCATCGAGCTGCGCGACGTCACCTTCCGCGGTGGGCCGGACTTCCATTACCGCCTGCGGATCGGCGACTTCCCGTGCGCCACCACGCCGATCCCGATGGCCGCCAAGCGCGGCAGCAAGGTCGCCGTGCATTTCGCCGGCCCGAACGTCGAGGGGGTCGCCCCCGTCGAGGTGACGGTGCCGGCCGATCCGACCGTAACGGCGGTCCAGGTGGCGCCGAAGGGAGCCGGCGGGCTGTACGGCTGGCCGGTGTCGCTGGCCGTCAGCGACCTCGACGAGGTCGTGGAACAGGAGCCGAACAACGAGCCGGCCAAGGCCAACCGCATCCCGGTGCCGTGCGGCGTCACGGGCCGGCTGGAGCAGAAGGGCGACGTCGATCACTTCGTCTTCGCCGCCAAGAAGGGGCAGCGCTACGTCATCGACGCCCAGACGCAGGAGTATTACTCGCCGACGGAAGTGTACATGGTTCTGAAGGACGCCAAGGGCGGGCAGGTGGCCGCGTCGAACCCGGCGGCGGGCCAGCGCGTCGATTTCACCGCGGGGGCCGACGGCGATTACATCCTGTCGGTCGAGCACCTGCACTACTGGGGCGGGCCGGCGGAGTCGTATCACCTGACCGTGGCGCCTTACGAGCCGGGCTTCGAGCTGTCGATCGGCCTGGACCGCTGGGACGTGCCGCAGGGCGGGACGCTGAGCATCCCCATCCTGGCGGTGCGGCGCGACTACACGGGGCCGATCGAGCTGAGCGTCGTCGGCCACCCCGGCATCAGCGGGGCGCTGACGATTGCCGCCGGCCAGCCGGCGGCGCCGAACGTGCCGGCGGGGCAGCTCCTGGTCAGCGTCAAGCCCGACGTGCCGATGGGGCCGTACGTCGTCACCGTGCAGGGCAAGGCGACGATCAACGGCAAGGCAGTGGTGGTCGGCGCCAACGTGGCCACCCCGGTCCGGACGGCGATGGCGGGCCTGCCGTTCCCGCCGCGGCAGCTGCTCGATGAGCTGGCCATCGCGGTGACGCAGAAGCCGCCGTTCACGCTGACGGCCAAGGTCGATGCGGGCGAGGCGCTGCGCGGGGCGGCGGCGACGGTGACGGTAACGGCGGTGCGCGACGCCGGCTTCACCGAGGAGATCGCGCTGGCGCCCGGGGCGCTGCCGCCAAACGTGGTGCCGGCCCTGAAGCCGATCCCCAAGGGAGCGAATGAGGTCAAGGTGACGCTGACGCCGGCGGCGAACGCGGCCCTGGGGTCGTTCACGTTCACGCTGGTCGGCACGTCGAAGCACCAGATGAAAGACGTGAGGAGCACGTCGGCGCCGGGGGCGCTGGTGGTGGCGCTGCCGTTCGACCTCAAGGCGGAACCGCTGCCGGTGAAGCTGCTGCCGGGCGCCAAGGCGACGCTGAAGGTGACGGCGACGCGCAAGGGCGGCTACGCGGGACCGATCACGGTCGAAGTGCAAAAGCTGCCGGCCAATGTAACGGCGGCCAAGGGGACCATCGCGATGGGACAGACGGCGGTGGACGTGGAGATCACGGCGGCCGCCAACGCGGTCGCGGGGGACAAGGCCGACGTGAGTGTGCTGGGGACGGCGACGGCTGCGGGCAACCAGACGGCCGCGACGCCGAACTTCACGGTGAGCGTCGGGAAGAAGTGAGGCTTGGCCTACAGCTCGCAGACCGCACTTGCAGGGAGGCGAGGGCCGAAGGGTATAATGCGCGAGGATCGACAACCGAGTCGGCGAAGGAGACGGATTATGAGGATCACATTCGAGCTGCCGGCGCACCTCGAAGAAAAGGT
>DATFNV010000460.1:0-7885 GCA_035266225.1 Gemmataceae bacterium | reverse complement strand
GGAGGCGCAGGTCGTCGATGAGTCGCTGGCGCAAGGGGGTCATGGGAAGACCTCTCGGGTTGAAGCGGGGTTGGGATGGAGTCAGAAGGGCGTAGCCGAAGCATGCGCGAGGAAAGGGTCGGGCGCAAGTCAGCAAAAGCGGCCCAGCCCGCCCAGGCGGCACAAGCGGGCATGGGGCGACGCCGACGGCAAGGTCAAGAAGGCGTAGAAGGGAAGGGCCCTTGGACCACCGCGGAGCGGTTTAGTTCAAGGCATGGTTCAAACCAGGGTAACACTCGGGGCCCAGGGTAACGGGCTGGTTCAAACGCGGGTCGCGCTCTGCCCGTGCCCGTGCCCGTGCCCGTGCCCGTGCCCGGTCTGGAATCGGGCACGGGCACGGGCACGGGCACGGGCACGGACCCGGGCCACCTGAAACGTCCCGTTTCTGAACCATGCCTAGTTCAATGGGTTTTCGGCGGCGCAAAGCGGGGAAGGACAAGGACTTCGGGAACCGCGATACACCGCGATTCGTTTCACCAGCCGTGAAACGAAACGGCCCCTGGCACAGCCGGCGAGGGGAAGGAACGCCCGGCGCGGCCGGGGTGACGCCGCGCCGTGTATGCACCGCGCCAGGCAATCCCTAGCCTCGATTTCCACGGCACTCTATTCGACTAACAAAACCACGCCTTGAGTCGTGCGCAGCTGCGGATTTCCCGGCATCAGCTGCGACTACCGCGTAGGTCGATTCAGGCACTGAAAAGGTACGGCGCGGCGCGTGTTCATGAGGCAAAGACATTATGCATACGTCAAGACTCACGGCTTTCTTGCCTCATCCACGGACAGATCAACGCCTGTGTATGCGTTGCGGACTCGTTTTCAGTGACGGCAACAACTAACAGTGCTGCTCAGTTTTTCCCACGTTTTTCGGGTCGTGGCCTTGTTTTTGTTAGCTCAATTGGGCTCCGTGGAAATCGAGGCTAGTGGCGGCACGTGCCCCTCCGGGTTACGGGGTTGCCCAAGGGGCCGTCCGGCACGCGCCCGGGGCGGCCCCTTGCAGGTGACAGACAGAGAGGAGGAGCAAGTGTACAGGTTCCTTGCCATCAGCATGACAGGGAAGGCCGACCGCGGCAAGGCATCCGCATCCGGTCATGAGCCGGATGACCACAGCCGCCAGGTCGCCCCGAGCTGGCTTCTCGGAAAGGAATCGGCCGCTTTTCGCCTTGCCGGCGACACGGCGGCCGCTACAATTCTGCTTGAGACCGAAGCCCGGCAGGCACCAGCAAAAACCAAGACGCAACTTTTGAAGCGGCAACGACTTATGGGACCGGGGCGGAAAGTGTGGCAACCAGTGTAACAACCAGGTACAGAGGCAACCAGCCGTCTTGACGTAAGTCCTTACGGTATAACAACTTGCGGGCGTAATTCAGCGGTAGAATGCCAGCTTCCCAAGCTGGACGTCGCCGGTTCGAATCCGGTCGCCCGCTCTCTGAGGGCCGGCTGTCAGGAGATGACAGCCGGCCCTTTTCGTTGACAGGGCTTGAAGTTACGGCGTCGCCCCCATTTTTTCCCGCCTCGGTCCTCTTCCCAGCCATTGCCCCGATTTGTCCTGAAGTGCCCTGAGTTGGTGCAAACCCTGGTGCCAACTTTCGCGGCTCGGTTTGCGGCGGCAGCGCTGGGGGGGATGCGTCCGTGCCGGTCGCCCGGACGGCTTCCCCTTCGGCCTGCTCGCCTTGCAACGGCAGCGCCGGCAGCGCGTCGAGGGCGCCGCCCACGTCGAGCAGCTTCGGGTCGGTGTAGACGTTCATGGTGAGGTCCAGCGTCGAATGCCGCATGGCGGCCTGCGCTACCCGCGGCGCCACTCCGCCCTTGCTCAGATGCGTTCCGAACGTGTGCCGCAAGGCGTGAACGTCGAGGGTCCGGCCCCGTTCGTCGCACTTCGGGATGCCTGCAAGGCGCAGGTCGCGGTTGAGAATCTGGACCAGTTCGACGGGCACGGTGAACAGCGGGGTATCAGGTGGCAGCCGGGCGGGAATCGGCGTGCCCGCCTGGCGGGCCTCCTCTTGCAGCCGGCGCAGCTTGTCGGCGACCCAGTCGCGCAAGTCCGCGGCGAGGTCGTCCCGCAAGGGCATGTCGTTTCCCTCCCGGCTCTTTTCGTCGCCGGCGTCCAGCGCCAGGTAGGCAACCGGCTCGTCGAGGCGCAACTGCCCCACGGTGACGGAAGCCAGTTCGCCCCGGCGGAGCCCGGTCAGGAGGAACGTCTTGTAGACCAGCGCCCTTTCCCTGCCGAGCAGTGCGAGCCGGTCTCTGGTGGCGTCGCTCAACCTGGCGACGGCTTGCCCCTTCCGCTTGCCGCGTCGGACGGTCCGCGCGTCGAGCAAGGGGCGGCGCCGGGCCGCGTCGAGCAGTTGGGCCAGTTCGGCGTCGTCGAGGGCACGGCGGGTGCGGCGGCGGTCGGCGTCTTCGTTGGCCTTGGCGATCCGACCGAACGGGTTGACGACAAGGCGGCTGTCGTCAACGCACCAGTTGGCGAAGGCAATCGCGGCGGCAAGGTAGGTGTTCCGGGTCCGGCCCGACATGCCTTCGGCTGCACGTTGGACAAGCCAGCGCTCGACGGGCGCCGCGTTCATGTCCGCCAGCCGGCCGAAGCGGCAGTCAGCGGCAAGCCTGTCGAGTTGCCGGCGGACTTCGTACAAGTGTTTGGGCGATACCCCCGACGCTTCCAGGTGCAAGAGGTAGGCGCCAAGGTGTTCAGCGAGAGGTACGTCCTGGTGCTCGCCTACGGCGGCCTCCGCGGCACTTATCACCCCGGCCCGCACCAGTTCGGCTTTGCGTTCGAGGTCGGCGAGCACTCGCCGGGCGGCGTCTTCGTCGCGGCATCCGGTCGGGACAACCCGAACAACCCCGGCGCCATCCCGGTACTTGGCGACGTAGCGGGACGACTCGATCACGATGCGGTCGGCGCCGTCATTCCCGGTCGTCAGTGGCGCCGTCCGCGTCTTGCCCTTCGACTTCCAACGGGCGAATCGCTCGCCCTTGCGGACGAAGGTTTCGGCCCCGGCCGGTAGCGCCTTCGTCACGGTCTTCTTGAAGACAGTCCCCACCGTTCACCTACCCTTTCGCTTCGGCCGCAATTCCAACCCGAAATAGGCGGCAAGTCGGTCCGCCATGTCGAGCCGGAGAAGTCGAGCCTTCTTCACGAACCGCATGATGCTCGCCCTGGTCACACCCGTTTCGCGCTCCAGCGCCTTGTAGCTCGTCCGACCCGCCTCGACGGCTTCGAGGATGGTTCGCCTTAGCAGGTCGGATATCGGCGCTGTCCGGTTCAGATCGTTCATGGTGTGTCAGTTATCCCATAGCACGGAGTCGGTTTCAAGCCCGGTTGTCTTTGGCCTGCACGCTGGGGTCATTCGTCGCTGTAGCGGTGGCCGCACGGCACGCATCGCTGAATGAACGCCGACCCTGTCCAGTTGCCGCAATCGACGCACACGCGGTCGCAACAGCGCCAGCAGCGGCGCTTGTCGTCGAGGGCGTGCCCGCACCGGTCGCAATTCCCGCACGCCCCCCGAATCAGGGCCAGCACGTCGGCCTTGTTCGCGGCCAGGTCCGCCAGCAGGTCGGCCGGCGGCTCGGCGTCGGCCTCCCAGAGCAGGGAGGCGCCCCCGGACCCGGCGCCCAGTTCGATGCCAAGGGCGCGGCAGCGGGCCAGCAGTTCGACGGCGCCGGTGATCATATTGCCCCCCTCCGCCGCTTGTTGGGCGGCGCTGAGTTTTCCCGCACAGGGGCCTCTCCCCCTGTATCTGACCGTCCGAACCGTCCGCAGGCGGGGTTTTCCTCGGGTTTTGCGGACGGTTCTTGCGGACGGTTTCCCCCACAAACGCCGTTACCGTCCGCGGGACCGTCCGCCCAGACCGTCCGCTTTGCGGCCGAAATAGGCGGGTTCACGGCGTCTGCGGACGGTTCGGACGGTTCGCTACAGGGGGAGAGAGCATCAGGGCGCAAATGTAAAACCTCACGATCCTTGACCCCCTCCAGCGCCCGGCGAATCGTGTTCCGCTGGCGCCGCTCATCCCAGCTCGCCAGCAGGTGCCGCTCCCGCATGCGCTTCCAGAGGGTACGGGAGCTAACCGGCAGCGCCTCCCCCTGATGTCGGGCCAACTCCTGCACCTCGGCGTAGGCGGCCTCAGGCTCAAGCAGCAGATCCTCGGGGCCATCGAGCCAGCCGACTCGCCGACCTTGCGGCTCCCAGCGTGAATCAGGGCCGTCGTGAGTCCGAAACTCAGCTTCCCGCCACCCCCACGCGCCCGAGTTGTCCGGCTTGCCCCCGTCCGGTCCCGCGACGTGCGCCCGCCCCGAAGCCAGGGCTGCGAACAGGAGGTGCAGGAAGAGGGCGGTTGGCTCGGCCGCGTCAATGTGTTTGCCGTGCGCCCGGGCGGCTTCCTGCAGCGCCTTCCAGCCGCGGCGGGCCAGCGCGTCCCGCTCAGCTTGCGTGATGGCGCCGGTAGCATGGGCAAAGTCGAGGAACAGGTTCACCCCAAGCGCCAGGTCGGCCACGATGCCGGGGGTGCGCGCCGACCCGGTGCCGGTTGTCGCCTGGTCGCGCAGTCCCGCCCGCTCGCCGGGCAGGCGCCGGCACAACTCGCCGTACTGAGGCGCCAGCCAGCGGACGAAGCCGGCCAGAGCCTGCACGTACAGGCTCGCCGCGGCGGCGTGCTGGTGCGGCGTCAGGCGGGCCAGCGGCACGTCGCCGGGGGAGACTTCCAAAACGAACATGCGGCCGCGGAGGGATTGCCCGGACGGCACGTCCTCGCCGGTGGAAAGGATCAGCCCGCGGGGCGGCTTCGCCGGCCGCTGGCCCCCGTCAGCGCGCATCCGCCCCCGGCCCGCGCGGTTGCCCTGCCCGCGCAACAGGCGGTCAGCAATCCCTTCAAGCCGCTGTCTGTCCGCGGTCGAGCCGCGCGGGGCATAGTCGTCCACGACAAGCAGCGCCTCCTTTGCCACGAAGGCCAACCCCTCCAGCGAATTCCCCGTCGAGAGCCAGCTGCCGGGCAAGTGCCGCGCGTCAAGGCCGGCGCCGAAGTGTTGCTCCGCCAGCGCCGCCAGTTCGCTCTTGCCGGCGCCGTGCGGGCCGGCAAGGTGCAAGGACAGGTCGATGGGGCCGGGGGCCTCACCCAACGCCGCGCGGTACACGGCCGCCAAGAGCGGGAAGGCGAGCCGGTCGGCTGTCAACCCGTTGAGCAGGGCCAGGCTCGCCCGGACGGCGGCGGCGAGAGCTTCCCCCTCCGGGGGCTCCGGCAGCACGAACCCGGCCAAGGGGTCAGGCAGGGATACCTCGACGCCAGCGGCGGGAATCTCAGCGCTGATCGCGCCGCCCGCGTGCAAGAAGTGCCAGGCGTCGCCGATCTTCTGCCAGCCCATGTGACCGTACACGGTGCGTGTCGGCACGTCGCCGGAGAGCAGCTGTAGCGCCACGCGCACATGATCGGCCGTCGAGGCGCCTGCGAGGACAACGGCCCGCGTCCCCCACTTCTCGACGGGCCAGCGCATCCAGGCGAATTGATCCGCGGGCACGTCGGCTCGTGGCAGCGGTGTTCCGTCGGACAACACACCCTCGACGGCGAACGTCAGGCGGCGCTCGGCGCCGTCATCGTGTGCGGTCTGCTCGACGATGCGGCCCGACCAATTCGTCAGCGGCACCTCGACGGGTCCATCTCTGGTCTGTGCGTCGCGGACGATCCGTCCGCCGCTGACGCGATAGCAGCTGGCGGCGTCAAGGGGCGGCTGCTCGCGACGAAGCGTCTGGCGCAGCGGCGCAAGCGCCCTGTCCAGGTCGCGGAGTCTTGCGCCGGCGCGTTGCAGTTGGGCACGGCGACAGGCAAACTCCGCCGGATCGTCCTCGGCGAGGCGGGCCAGTGCCCGCAGCAGTTCGCCGTTGCGGTAGAGGGCCTCGGCGCCGCCGTCGGCCAGCACGGCGTCGAGGCCGTCCAGCGGGTCAGGGGGCGGCGGCGGTTCGCCAGCCGTCGCGGTGGCCAGGGCCTCGGCGGTCGCAGCCCGCGCTGCCTCCCCTGTCAGGACCTCCGCGACCTTGCCGGCGGAAAGCAAATCGTCGATTCCTTTACTCTTCCCGTCCGCGTTGTCCCAGCGCTCCAACTCGACGGCCAAGCCGGCGGCGACCAGGGCCTCGGAACAATCGGCGAGGGCACGAGCGACGTGCGCGTTATCGAGGGCGTCGGCGTCGAACGCCAGGCGAACCGTCTTCGCGCCCAATTCGTGGAGCGCGTCGAGGGCCGGCCGCCAGTTCGCTACGCCTGGTGCGGAAACGGTGGGGAGCCCGGACAGCGCTGTTGCCACGTCCGCCTTCAACTCGCCTTCGGTCAGGCGCACCACTTCGGCCGGTGCCTGGACACCCAGCGGAACGTGCGCTGGGGCGCCAGGGCCAGGGCCGCCGCGTGCCGCACTTGAGAGGTAGGAATAGCGGGCAGCGTCCGGGCGCGGGTTATCGGCCCGAACTTTCAGGGCCACGACGCGGCCGGCCACGTCGCGGACCGGCACCAACAGCCCGGCAGAGCCGGCCACGGTGACATAGGGCCGGCCGTCCTCGCTGGTCTTGACGACAAGGCCAGGGACGGCCAGCAGTCCGTCGCCGAATCGCTCCCGCAGTTCGCCGGCCAGGCGAGCGCGTCCCTGAACGCGGAGGGAACCGTACTGGCGGCGGTCGATTTCCGAATCGCTGAGTCCACGATGCCGCAGGGCTTCCCGGTGCGGCCCGGACAGCGGCAGCCCCGCCAGCAGGGCGGAGTAGACGTGGTGCAGCTGGTCGGCGTCGGCGCGCTCGGCTCCCGAGCTGGACGGCCGCGGAGGCGGCGCCGGGGCAAGGGGAGCGGCGTCGTTGAGGCGATGTAAGTAGTATTCCGCACCGTTCTTGTCTGTCTTCGTGCGGAACGCACCCGTGGCGACGCGCTGGCACTTGGCCAGCGCGCCATCGGCGGTGACGGAACACCAGTCAGGATTTTTGCAGATCGGGCAGGGATGATTTCTGCTGACGCGCCGCCAGTTGCCGGCGCGGCGATTCGTTGTCGTCATGGATCACCTCCCCACCGTCCGGCGCGGCTTGCAACCGCCGGCAATCCATTCATCCACCAAGCGGCGGGAAAATCTCACCAGCCGCCCCAGCCGAATCTTGCCAGGGATGAGGTCGCGGTCAACGAGCCTCCAGACGTGACGGGGGCTGCACTGAAGCCCCTTGGCGATGTCTTCGACTCTATAAGTCGCCAAATCGAGGTTTCCGGGAAGTTGCGGCGGCACGGCGGCGGGCTCGGGCGCCGTGGTCAGCGTGTCGTTCACAAACAGGACTCCGAAAGGGTATCGGTTGCTGGCGAGCCCAGCGCTCGCCTGATACCCGGATTCTCACCGACGGAATGGAAACCCGAATTGTTCCGGCGCAATTTTTCCGGCGCAGTGTCGCCAAACGTCTTGAATTGCAAGGAGATGCAACGTGTGAACAGGCGCGCCGGAACAATCCAACCGACTTGACAGGGCTCGCGGAAGGAATTATTCCGGCGCCTGAGTGCGCCTGCGGCGTTTGCCAGCAGAGCGACGCCGATGTCGGTCAATCGCAGCTTTGACTTCCTTGGCGGTCATCCCGAGTTCGCGCCCGCAGTCTTCATAGGTCGGGTACTGGCGCGTGCCCCAAGCGTCAGCAACGCGCTTGTCGGCTTTCGGATCGGTGTCCGACTTGCGGCCGCGGCGGCGCTTGCCTTTGCTGTTGGCCAGGTCGGGTGAAGTGGACCCCATTGTCTAGACAAAAATCGAGCGATCCTTCGCTACACCCTGTCCGGCCCTCCTGGCCGTGACACATCTGCTGGTCGCCGCGCTGGGCCGCTTGCTCTTGCTCGCGCGCCCTGGTTGC
>DATFNV010000459.1:0-9540 GCA_035266225.1 Gemmataceae bacterium | reverse complement strand
GCGCCGGGCCCCGCAGGACCACCCGGAGTCATACCGGGCTGACCGCCCGGGGGGGGGGCGGCCTCCTTGGGCGGCTCGACGAACTGGGTCGCCGACTTCGCCACCAGGTTGGCCGTCCGGTGCGAGTTGCACTTCTCCCAGCCGGCGCCGCCGGGGAACTGGATCGCGTTGAGGTACTTGATCGGGGACGTGTACGGGGTAAAGACCTCATCCACCTCGATCGGGTTGGCATCCACGTCGAGGACCGGGAAAGACTGCTGAAGCGGGGCGAAGTTCTCCCACGCCAGCCATTCGCCGAGCATGTTGATTCTGAAACTGCGATCCCCCTGGCGAACGAGGAACTGCGCCGCCGCCAGCGACTGCGTGCGCCGGGTGGCGTTGACGTTCGTTAGCTTGCTCTCGGGACTGATGACGGTCTGCCCTTGCTCTGTCTTTTGAATCAGGAATTCCAACTCCCAATTCGGGTTGCGGAAGCGCTGGCGGACGGTGCCGGCCTTGAGCGCCGGTTCGGACTTGTCGGCGGTCACCTTGACGAGGAGGGGGAGGTCATCGAGGTTGGCGGCGAAACCGGTCAGCGGCACGGCCTTCTGCAAGCGTACCTTCTCCCCGACCTTGGCGGCCGCCGCGAAGGCGAGAACTTGCGGCACCGGCGGCTTGGCGGCGCTCTTCTGCCCCACCTGGAGGTCGAGGCCGGGGACTGCCAAATTGGCGTCGAGGCTCGTCAGCGTGGTCTGGGTGGTGGCCGTCAACTCCTTCTTGTCGTTCTGCTCCAGCACCAGGTCGAGTTGCCAGTTGGGAGTGCGGAAGCGCTGGCGGACGATGACCGATTTCTTCTTCTCCTCGTCCGCGCCGGGGGTCTCGGGGGACACCGCGGCCGGCGGGGAGCCAGGGGTAGCGACGACGGGCGCGGGAGGCGCCGCCTCAGGCGCCTGCTGGTCGAGTTCCGTCGGCGGGATGTCGATGCGCTTGAATTGGGCGACGTTATCGAAGTGGGCCGCGGACTCCAGGGCCTTCTTGACGATGTTGAACAGTTCGTCCTGCACCCAGATGTCTTCCTGGGACAGCCAGACTTCCTCGTTGGTGAGATCCCTGCTATCCTCCTTGAAGGCGGTGTGGTGGATGAGGGTGTCCCACGGGTCATTGTTCGGCCGCAGGATGGGCTTCAGCCGATCCGCCAACTCCTCCGCTTTGAGTTGCGAGTCGTACTTGCCCGTGCGCTGGAATTCCCGGCGCAGGTCGGAGGAGAGTTCCATGCCGAAGTATCCGGCGCGTTCGAGATGCTCCTTGCCGGTGATCTCGGGCCACGTCATCAGGTCGGTCTGACCCTTCCACGCCTGAGCCCAAACCTTGTCCTTTTGCTTCTCCAGATCCTTCTGTTTGTCGGCGAGGAGGTGGGTGAAGTTCTCGTTTTTGATGTCCTTGAGGGCGGTCACATCCTGCTTGGCCTTGGCAACTTTCCCCTTGTTGCTCGCCGCCGTATCGCCGCAGTTGACGAGGGCGACGATCAGGATGATGAGCCACAGCGGCCCGAAGGCGATCAGCCCGACCCAGAAGCGGTTCTTCAGGAGCGTTTCTTTATCCATCTTCATGGGTTGCTACCCGTGTTGGAGTCAGGGAATGCCGGGAGACACCGGGCGGCGGGCCAGATCCCGCCGCCGTTCGGCCGCTACTTCGGGGGGCCCGCCCCAAGGCCCGTCGGCATCGCGGGGGCGCCGCCCATGCCAGGGCCCATCATGCCGGGGCCGCCGGCGGGGGCTGCCGTGTCGCCGCCGGCAACGGTCGTGGACCGCAGGGCGTCGGACGGCGTGTTCTCCTTCCAGATGAAGAGAACCACAAACTCGGTGCGATTGAGCACCTGCTTATCGATGGGCGGGGTCTTGGCGCCGCCGGTGCCCGGGGGAGGTACCCCGCCCAGGCCCCCGGTCCCAGGCCCGCCACCGCCCGATTTCCCCGATCCGGTCTCCCCCGCGCGGGAAGTGACGAGCGGCGACCAGCTGCTGCGGCCGGCCGGGGCCTTGCCGGCCCCGCCGGGCAGGCCGCTGCCCTCGCTACCGCTGGGCGATGCGGGACCACTGCCTGACACCAGCCCGCCCGCGGCTGGGCCGCCCGGTCCCTGACCGGTGCCGCCCGAGGAGGTGCCGACCAGGCCGGCCACGTAGCCGGTGTGGCGGAGATCAGCCTTGTTCTTGTCATCCACCTGATAGAGGACGACATGGCTGAGGAGGCCGACGACCGGGTCGGTGGAGGCGGGCTTGGCGGCGTCGGCTGCCGCGGCCGCAGGTTTGACGCCGGGGGCGCCAGGGGCGGCGGGAGCCGGCGCGTCACGCGCGCCCGCATCGGCCAGCGCTTGCACAAGAACCTTGAGCGTGAAGTTGACCCCGTCCTCGTGGTTGGTGTAGCCGCGCAACTCGACGACCCAGCCGGTCTCTTTCTCCTTGGGCATCAGATCCCAGTGGCTCAAGGGGCGGACCTTGTCCTTCTCATCGGTCAGGTTCGTCTTCATCTTCGCCCAGTAGGCCGCCAGGTCGTCGCAGAAGCGGGCGTCGAGCGACTCGATGTTGAACTGGATCAGGTCGTTGTCGAGGCCCGTCGTGTCGATGCGCTGGCCCCCCGTGGGATTCTGCAGCCGCTTGAGGTACTCCTTGTAGGCATTCCCCGCCCGGGTTCTGTCGTAGCGCTCCCACGCCTTGGCCGGCACGTTGGTGAGGTCGGGTTGCGGTAGGGCGTCGGCGACGAAGCGGTTCAGCGCCAGCCAGTTCAGCTTCTCGTCCTGGCCGGCGATGATGCTGCGGACGGCCCGCTCCTCCTTCTCGGTTTCCTTCTTCTGATCGCTGAAGGCGTCGTTTTTCTTTTTGACGATACTGACGGCCCCTTCGGCCTCGGTGAGGGCCGCCTTGAGCGGCTCGTTCTTGATATTGACGGCCCGGTTTTCCCAGTAGTAGCTCCAGACGTAGCCGCCGGTGCCCAGCAACAGGGCCGCCGCCGCGGCGGCCGCCCACGGCTTCTTGGCGCGGACCAGGCGCTCGGTGCGGATTTCCGGCGGCAGCAGGTTGGTCTGCAGGCGGGCGACCTTCAGCCCCTGGATCGCCAGGCCGTAGGCCACCGCGAAGCTGAGGACGTTCTCGGTGAAGGCCGGAGCGCTGATGACGCCCTCGCCACCCAGCCGCTCCAGCTTCTGCAGTTTGCGCACGTCGAGCTGCAGCTTCTCGGCCAGGAAGCGCTGCAAGCCAGGCAGGCGGAAGGCACTGCCGAGGCCCATCATGTATTCGATCTGGGCGTCGCGGTGCGTGTTGGTGAAGTAGCCGAGCGAGCGCTGCACCTCGCCGGCGAAGTCGTTGAGCACCGGCTTGAGGGCGGTGAGGATTTTCTTCAACTCCGGTCCCGACTTGGTGGCGTTGCGCTTCAGGTGCTCGGCCTTGGCGAAGGTGAGCTTGAGGTCCTTGGTCAGGGCGCGGGTGAAGTGGTTGCCGCCCAGCGGGATGGGCCGCTGCCAGATGATGCGGTGGCCGTCGGTGACGATCAGATTGCACGAGTCGGCCCCGATGTCGAGAGCGACGACGCACTGCCTCTTGCCGCCCGCCTCGGCCGCCTCGCTGCTGGCATCGACGTTGAGCAGGTCGTAGGCGACGTAGTTGCACAGGCACAACGGCGCCATCTGCACCAGGTGGACCTCGACGTTGACGTCCTTGAAGTGCTGCAGGTAGCGGGTGACCATGTCGCGCTTCATGGCGAACAGGCCGATTTCGGTCTCCAGGGCGAAGCCGTCGGTGACGATGCCGGAGGAGACCTTCTGGTAGTCCCAGACGACCTCGTCGAGGTTGAAGGGGATCTGCTGCTTGGCCTCGAACTTGACGATGTCGCCGATCTTCTTCTCTTCGACGGGGGGCAGCTTGACGAAGCGGGCCAGGCCGCTCTGGCCGGGGACGCTGATGGCGACGAGGTCGCCCCGGAGGGTATTGCGCGAGAGGAACTTCTCGAGCGCCTCGCGGGTGAGCTGGTCGGGGTCGGCGTCGGGTTGGCTGAGGATCTTGGGGTGCTCGACGTAGTCGAAGGCGGTGGCCTGGACCTGGCCGTCCTGCACTTCCAGGCGGAGGGCCTTGAGGGCACACTGGCCAAGATCGACGCCCCAGACGCCGGGTTGGACTGCTGCCATTGGCAAGAATCTCCGGTGCGCCGCCGCGGCCGGTCGGGGCCGCGGCGGTCACTCATAGGATTGCGCTCACGTGCGAGAAAAGCCGGGAAGCGCGAAACTGCCCTATCGTAACCTGTGACGGCGGGTTGCGTCAACGGGGTCGGTTTCGGCGTCGCCCTACAGATAGACAACGGGCGCGGCACGGGATTCGTTGGCGGGCCGGAAGAATTTCGGGCCGTGGTGCGAGCGGCCCGCACGATGGCTCAGTCCTTGGGGCGTTCTTTGCCGAAGACCTGGGTGTAGTAGGTCTCGCCCTTGTCGTCGGTGGCCAGGCCGATACCGATCTCGTCGTACTTGGGGCTGAGGATGTTGTCGTGGTGGACTTTTGAATCCATCCACCCCTTGAAGAGGGCCGCGACGGTGGCGCCCTTCTCGCCGGCGCCGATGTTCTCGGCGACGCTGCGATAGTTGTAGCCGGCCTTATCGACGCGCTGGGCGGGGTTCAGTTCGTCGAGGACGTGCTCCATCCGGTGCTGCTTGGCCATGTTCGCCGAGTGGGCCCGTGCCACCTTGAGGAGGGTGGCGTTGACTTTCAGGGCCGGCAGTTTCTCCTTGGCGCGCGCCTCGTTGGTCAGTTCGAGGATTTGCTGTTCTTCCTTGGAGAGCTTGGTTTCCTCGGTCTTGGGGTCGGCGGAGCACGCCAGGCCGGCGCCGACGAGCACGGCCGCGAGCAGCCAAGGGCCCGAACGGGTCATGAGGATTCCTCCCGCAAGGTGATGGGGCAACTCCCCCGTATTGTAGCCGAACGCCGGCGACTTTGCGGCTTGCGCCGCCACGTCCGGGGGACGAACGTCCCCGGCCCCCTCCCTTCGCCCGGTTTGATGAAGAAAAGCGTTTTCCTGCGGACGATCGTTGACGGGACGGCCCGCGCGGCAATAAAATCATGCCATGATGGGATAAACTCTCCGTGCCCGTACTCGCAGGAGACCTGTATGTCTCTCCGCCGGATTCGCACGTGGGCGCTGGCCGGGCTGGTGTTGTCCGCCGCGCTGTTATTGACGCCCGCGCAGGCACAAATGGGGCGGCCCGGCGGCATCGGCGGCCGGCCGGGCGGCATCGGCGGCATCCCCGCTCCGCCTCGTCCGCCGGGGTTCCAGCCACCGGGCGGCATCGGTGGTGGGATCGGTGGCGGCATCGGTGGCGGCAGGCCGGGCGGTTTTCCTCAGCAGGACGTGTGGGTGTGCGGCCGCTGCGGCGCCGTCCTCGGCCGTGGGCCGATCAAGCCGATGATGCCCAATTGCCCGTCGTGCGGCGCCAAGTTCGGCGACGGACCCGGCATGGAGTTCGCTCCCCCCGGTGGCGGCGCTCCCCCCGACGCGGGTCCGCCCGTCGGCGGCATCCCGCCGACCGGGCCAAACAAGGATCCGGACCCCCCGGCCAACAATAGAGAGAACAACGCCGCTCCCGCCGGCGCAAACTCGGAGCCGGCGGGCAACAGTTCGATTTCCGGCAAGACCGTACTGATCGTGGCGGCCATCGGCGGCGGTGTCCTGCTGCTGTTCGCCGCCCTCGGAACCTTCCTGTACATCAGCGCCACGCGCGCCGCCAGGAACGACAAACCGCAGCGGCGCAACAAGCGCGTCTACCACGACGACGACGATGAGGATTGAGGCCGTTCCCCACGCGGAAAAACCCCCGCGGCTCGCCGGATGATCCGGCGAGCCGCGGGGGTTTCTCGTTGAGCGAGCGCTAAAGCTTGGGCGTGGTCCCCACCGGGACGACCACGCGGCGGACGTTGCCCACCTTGCCGGTGTCGCGCGGCGCCTTGCCCGCGCCGGGCTTGCGGACGCCCAGGCGCAGCAGCGCCCAGCCGCCGAGCAGGCCGCAGACCAGTAACGCCAAGGCGAGCGCCAGCAGCGCCCCTTCGCCCGTCAAGAACATGCCGACCTCCTTTCCTGACCCGGTCCTGTACACGACGGAGGCGGCGCGGCGCGGACGCTTGACGGCGGGCGCCTGCGATCCTCGATCCATCCGGGCCGATGGTGTGAGTGTCAGACGGAAAATGGTCCCGACGCGCGCCTGATAGCCGATGGGCGGCGGCGCGTCAAGCCGGGAGCGGCTACTCCTGGACGAGTTCGTAGACGCCGCGGCCGGCGGGCTTGAGCTTGCCCTGCTTGACAAGGGCGTCCCAGACGGCCTGCGGGAATCCGGCCGGCGGCGAGATGGCGACGATGTCGGAGCGACGGCCGCCGCTGAGCGGCCCGCCGGCGATGGACGACTCGGCGTCGAGGCGCGTCACCTTGAGGCGCTTCTTGAAGGCCTTGAACGCCTTCTTGAGTTCCTCGGCGGTCGGTGGCGGCGTGTCGGCGGTGGACATGGCATGCTCCCGGACAACGGGGCGGGCGCCGCTGAGGCACGCGCCTCTGTCGTCAAACCTCTGCAAACTGCACGTTATCACCGTGCCGCCGTCCGAGCAAGAGGACGCGCTCCTCCGCCGCCATCATCGCGTTGCGCGGCCGTTTGAACGGCCCGAGTCGCTCCGTCTGGTCGTGCCATTCCGGCGACCCGTCCGGCGGCGCGGGCTCGTCGCGCAGCCGATACGACACCAGCGCCCACCACGCCCCCTTGTCGTAGCGCACGACGCTGCTGCCCGAGCGATACTCGTTCGGCCCCAACTTGCTCCAGCGCTCATGTCGTGGCGTGTGGCGGGACATGGCTGCCTCTCTTTGCGAAGCCGCAAGCGGCTCGTCGAGCCACGCTCCCGGCTCGAAGTCCACCGGCTCGCGCCCCTTGCGAAAGACCCGCGCCGGCGCCCCGAGCAACCGCACGCGCCCGTCCTCAATCCGCAGCAATCCCGCCTCCCACAAGCCCACCACCGGCGTCTCGTTCATCTCGTGGAACTCGCGGAGGCGGTCGTCGCGCGTTTCGCCGTAATGCTCGTGGAAGCCGTCCTCGCGCTTCACCCACGTCTGGCCGGTGAAATAGTGCGGGTTGACCTGGAATGGGACAAGGTCGAGGGCGGCGAGGTTCGGCGGCTGCGTGATGGGCATGTCGTTGGTCGTCTTGATCGTCGGGCCGGCCACGTTGCAGCCGGCGCTGATGCCGAGGTACGGCACGCCGGCACGGACGCGCTCGCGGATCGGCTCCAGCAGGCCGTTGTCGTAGAGCACCGCGAGGAGGCGAAACGTGTTGCCGCCGCCGACGAAGAGCGCCGGCGCCTCGCGCACCGCGCGCACCGGGTCGGCGTGACGGTGGATGCCGTCGAGCGGGTAGCCGGCGCCGATGCCCTTGTCCGTCATGGTGCGGACGTAGCCGTCGTGATCGGCGAGGGCGTAGGGGAGGAAGAGCAGCCGTTCGACGGGGCCGAAGAAACTCCGCATTTCCGCCGACAGAAGGGCGACGCGCTCCGGTGTGCGAAACCCGCCGCTGCCAAGAAGGATGCGCATGACGACTTGTCCCCTCGCTTCACGGCGCTGCGCCGCCGGAGTGCTGGGCCTGGGAGAGGCGCAGCCGCTCCTCGTTGCGGCGAAAGAGGGTCTCTGAGGGATCCAGTTCGACCGCCTTGCGGAACTGCTCGGCGGCGCCGCGCCGGTCCCCCTGCCGTTCGAGAACGACGCCCAGGTCGTTGACCGCCACCGCCAGCCCCGGTTGCAGTTGCAGGGCCTCGACGAACTGCTCCCGGGCCTCGTCCAGTTTCCCCTGGCGAAGGAAGGCCCCCCCCAGGTGGACGTGCCAGTCCGCTTTGTCCGGCCGCAGCCGCACCGCCTCGGCCAGGTTGTCCGCGGCTTCACCGACCCGGCCCGTGTTGAGGTAGTGGACCCCCAGGTTGTGGTAGGCCCGATGGTTGTCCCGCGTGACCGCCAGGGCGTGCTCCCAGAGCGCCACGGGGTCGTGCCAGTGCGGCAGCTGGGAGCGGGACCCGAGCACGCACGCGATCAACACCGCCGCGCTGACAGGGAGCGCCAGGGTGCGGAGGCGCAGCGCGGCCAGCAGGTCGGTCGTGCCCCAGACCAGGATCAGGCAGACGCCGATCATCGGCAGGTAGACGTAGCGGTCCGCCAGGGAATGCCCCCCGACCGGGACCAGACCGGCCACAGGCAGGAGCACCCCCAGGTACCACAGCCACCCCACCGGCAGGTAAGGCCGGCGCCGTCCCCACCACAGGGCCAGGAGGGTGAGGCCCCCCAGGGCCACGGCCGAAGCGACGACTTCCGGCGCGAGCAGGGTGCGCTGCTCGTAAGGGTAGAAGACGGCCAGGTCGGACGGCCAGGTCAGCTTGCGGAGGTAGCTGAACGGATTGACCAGGGTGTTGGCGACGCGGCTGACGAGGGGACGTTGGTCCACGGACCGCAGCGCGCCGGCGTCGCGCTGGGCGAGCGGCGCTAGCACGCTGAATCCCAGCGACAGGGCCAGCAGCGGCACCTTCTCCAGCAGGAGGCGCCGCCAGGAGGCCGGCTCGCGGTCGGCGCGTTCCCCGGGGAGCGGCGCGGGAGTCAGCGGGGTGCGGCGCAGCGGCCAGAAATCGAGCAGCAGCAGCGCGGCGGGCAGCGTGACCGTGACCGCCTTGGCCATCAGGCTGAGGGCAAAGAACACGATCACGGCCAGGTAGGCGAGCCGGCCGCCGCGCGCCGCCCAGCGGGCGTAGGCGACCAGGGCGAGCAGAGCGAAGAACGCGGCGAGGAGGCCCTTGCGCTCCGCCACCCAGGCCACGGCCTCGACGTTGAGAGGGTGGACGGCGAACAGCGCCGCCACCAGGGCACTCCGCCAGGGCGCGCCGGTCATCCGCAGCAGGGCGACGAACAGCAGCAGGACGTTGGCCAGGTGCAGGAGCAGGTTCGTGAGGTGAAAGCCGCCCGGGTTGTTGGGCCCCCAGAGTTCGGCGTCGAGCATCAGCGACAGCCAGGTCACGGGGTGCCAGTTGCCCATCTCAGTCGTGGTCAGGGCCCAGTGGACGTTGGCCCCGCTCAACCCGCCGAGGACGTGAGAGTTGTCGTTGACGTAGGCGAGGTCATCGAATTCCACGAAGCCGTTCGCGGTCGCCGGCCAGAGGGTGACGAGCGTCAGCCCGATGAGGAAAAGGCCCAGGTACAGCCCCGTGAAGCGACGACGGGCGGGGGCGGGCAGAATCATCAGTGCGAGTCTCCGGGGATCCCAATCGTGGAATCACTACTTGCGGTGTCTCAGGGAACTGTCCTCGACGTTAGCAGCCGAAACCGCCGCCGCCAACCGATCCCCGGCCCCTCGTGCATGAACAAGGAACCTGTTGTTCGACCCCTGCCGGCTTGGAGATCGTCCAGCTTATGGAGCGTTTCGTGCCAACGGTTTACGTCGATCCGGGGTGGACAAAGATGGGGGGAGCAGCTGCCATGACGGGGTTGCTACACCATCGTCCCTTGCAGGAGTCCCCC
>DATFNV010000458.1:0-5353 GCA_035266225.1 Gemmataceae bacterium | reverse complement strand
GCTGCGAGCGTGAGGGACCACGGGGCAAGCCCGTGGCATCCCTATTGTAGCTGCGAGCGTGAGGGACCACGGGGCAAGCCCGTGGCATCCCTATTGTAGCTGCGAGCGTGAGGGACTACGGGGCAAGCCCGTGGCATCCCTACACCAAAGCCGGCTCCGCCGCAGGCGCGCCCTCGACCAGCGGCTCGAACTCCTCCAGCGACGGCCCGATGACGGCCGGCTGCTCCACGTAATCGGCGATGGCCTCCTGCGTCTTCAGGCCGTTGCCGGTCACGCACAGGACGATCTCCTCGTCGCGCGGGATGCGGCCTTGCTCGATCAGCTTGCGCGCCACCGCCACCGTGACGCCGCCGGCCGTCTCCGCGAAGATGCCCTCGGTCCGCCCCAGGAGCACCATCGCCTCGCTGATCTCCGGGTCGCTGACGTCCTCGGCCCAGCCGCCGGAGCCGCGGATCACTTTCGCCGCGAAGTAACCGTCCGCCGGGTCGCCGATCGCCAGCGACTTGGCGATCGTGTTCGGCTTGCGCACCGGCCGATGCTGCTCGCGGTTGTTCTTCACCGCGTCCGAGATGGGGTTGCAGCCCGATGCCTGCGCCCCGTGGATCTGGCACGACGGGTCTTTGATGAGACCGACCCGGGCCAGTTCGCCGAACGCCTTGTGGATCTTGCCGATGAGGCTGCCGCCGGCCATCGGACAGACGACGTGCTGCGGCGTGCGCCAGCCGAGTTGCTCGGCGATCTCGAAGCCCATCGACTTGGAGCCCTCGGCGTAGTACGCCCGCAGGTTGACGTTGACGAAGCCCCAGCCGTACTTGAAGGCGATCTGCGAGCAGAGGCGGTTCACCTGGTCGTAGGTCCCGCGTACGCGGATGAGTTTCGCCCCGTACACGCTGGTGCCCAGGATCTTCGAGCGCTCCAGGTCGCTCGGCACCAGGATGTACGCCTCCAGCCCGGCGGCGGCGGCGTTGGCGGCGACGCTGTTGGCCAGGTTGCCGGTCGAGGCACAACCCACGGTCTTGAAGCCCAGTTCGCGCGCCTTGCTCAGGGCCACCGACACGACGCGGTCCTTGAAGGAGAGCGTCGGGTAGTTGACGGCGTCGTTCTTGACCCACAGCGACTTGACGCCCAGCTCGCGAGCCAGGTTGTCGGCCCGGACCAGCGGGGTACCGCCGACCTGCCGGCCGACGGTCGGCTCGCCGTCGATCGGCAGCAGTTCGCGGTAGCGCCACATGGTGAACGGCCGGTCGCGGAAATCGACGCCCTTGAGCGCCTTGGCGACGGCGTCGTAATCGTAATCGACTTCGAGGGGGCCGAAGTCGTCGGCGCAAAAGTTGAGCGCTTCGCTGCTGGGGTAAGCCTTGCCACACAGCCGGCACTTCAGGGCGCGGACGAACGGAGAAGACACGACGATTTTCCTCCAGTTTAGCCGCCGCCCTCGGGGCGGCGCTGGCTCACGGCGGGTATCGTCCAGAAGTAAGGGAGTGTGGAGAAGAAGAGGCGTGCGGGGCACGATCTTATCTCTCCCGGCCGTACCGGGTAGGAAGTAGCACCTGCGTCCCGAGGCGGGACCGGTTGCTGTGGCGTCACAGGGCCTATTCCCTCAGCCACTCTGGATAAGAATACCGACCAAGTTGTCAGTGAATGATTCTAGGGAGGCCCAGTCGCGACAGCAATGGCGATTCCCGAGAAAGTCGCGAAAAATCCGGCCTGCGGCCGGGCCGTCGCTAGAATGCGCAGCAGGTCGCCCCACGGAAAGACCCCATGTCCGACACCCTGGCCGACAGTCCTCCCCCTCCTGAACCAGCCGCCCCGCCTCTCCGCAAGCGCGGCGTGGCCTGGCTGGCCTGGGTCGTCATCCTGCTCGTGGTTGGCTTTGAACTCTTGTGGCCGCACGTTCGCCCGGCCCGGGGGCGGGCGGGCGGACAGGACACGGCCCGGCGCGTCCTGGCGGACATCCAGGTGCGCCAGATCGTGGGGTGGGGCGAACTCTTCGACAACCGCCCCCTCCTCTACGTCGAGGCGAAGAAGAGCATGGACACCGGCCCGGTGGCCGACCGCCTGCGCTTCCTCGTCGTGGCGGGCGAGCTGCAAGGCCCGGGCGAAGCGCTGACCCAGCTGGGGCAACTCGAGGAGCAAATCAAGCAACAGGGGATCGAACCGACCGACGAGCAGCGGGCCGTGATGGAAGCACTCGCTCACCTCTACCGGGATCGTACGGTCAACGAGGCCCTCGTCGCCACCGCGGCCGTGAGCGGACTGGTCCCGCCCGAGGGCCAGCCCTGGCCCGCGCTGGGGTCGGTGGCGGCCGCCGCCACGTGGACCCGGGCCGAGGGCGGGCACCCTCCGCCGTCGCTCACCGACGCGGACCGCGAGCTGCTTCGGCAGGAACTGGGCTGGTCCGGCGAGCTGGCGCTGACGCCCCCCGACGACCCCGACCGGGCCGCCCGCGCGCGGGTGATCGCTCCCGCCCGCCGCCTGGCCAAGACGTTCGCCACGGTGCTTGGCAGCGGCCTGGTGCTCGGCTTGTTCGGGCTGATCGGCCTCATCGTCTGGTTCGCCTTCTTTCTTACCGGCCGCCTGCGGCCGGCGCTGCCGCCTGCCACCCGGCACGGCGGCATCTACGCGGAAGCCTTCGCCGTCTACATGGTGGTGTTCCTCGGCCTCAGCGTGGCGCGCGCCTTGCTCCCCCTGGTAGGCCCGGAGATGCTGGTCGGCGGCCTGGCGATGCTCCTCAGCCTCGCCGCCGGGCTGACTTGGCCGGTGCTGCGCGGCATCCCGTGGGCGCAGGTGCGGGAAGAGGTCGGCCTCACGCTCGGCCGGCACCCTCTCCTGCAACCGGTCATTGGCCTCGCCGGCTACGCCCTGATCCTCCCCGTATTCGGCATCGGCGCCATCGTCAGCGTTGTCCTGGTTTCCGTGCAGCGGAGCATACAACTCGGCGACCGCCCTGAGGAGCACTTCTCCCCCGTGGAGACGCCCAGCCACCCCATCGTCGAATGGCTACAGCACCCCGATTGGCGGTTGCTGCTCCAGGTGACGCTACTCGCCTGCGTGCTGGCCCCGCTTGTGGAAGAGACGATGTTCCGCGGGGTGCTCTACCGCCACCTGCGCAACGCCACCGCCCGCCTGGGTCGCACCAGCAGTTTCCTCATCAGCGCCTACCTGGTCAGCTTGCTCTTCGCGGTGATCCACCCCCAGGGCCTGCTCGCGGTGCCGGCGCTGTTGGCGCTGGCGTTCGGGCTGACCCTCCTGCGCGAGTGGCGCGGCTCGCTGTTGCCGTCGATGATGGTCCACGGCATCCACAACGGCCTGACCACGTTTGTCCTGGTGCAGGCGCTGCGGAGTTAGCCGATGAACGAATGGACTCACCGCGACGTCGTCGTCAACGGCGTGCGCCTGCACTGCGTCGAGGCGGGGACCGGCCCGCCTCGCCGATCTTCCGCCAGGGCCGTCCCCAGGCCGGCCGGAACCATGCGGACCAGGACGGCTCTTCTCCCGGAAACAGGCTCGGCTGACTCACCGAAACTCCTCCGTATATCCGGCGGACTGGCCGCATTCGTTGCACAACTCAATGAAGGGGCTTCCCGTCAGCCGGCCGCACGGGCAAACCCGCTCGGAGCACTTCCAGCCGCGGCGTTTGCTGTCGAGGGGTCGGCCGCATTCGGGACAGGCCGGGAGAACGTCACTGGCCTGTTTCACCATCGCTGTTTCCTCTCTTGGCATGTCCTCAACCGCCTCGAAAGCCCTGCCGGGAAGGGTCCGAGTGAACCCGAGTGAACCCAATTCCGAGAGTTTTCGAGACTGTAGCACGGTCGGTGGATCGTTCCAGGTAGCCCCGGAGGGGCGGCCGTCGTTAGCCAGGGGTTTCAACCCCTGGGTCGGGCGGGGGCGGCCGTCGTTAGCCAGGGGTTTCAACCCCTGGGCCAAGGCCGGCGGTCCGTGGTAGCCCCGGGGGGCGGCCGTGGCACGCCGATGCCGGCCACGGCCGCCCCTCCGGGGCTACCCAGGAGAGGATTTCGCCCCGGGTCCCAGGGGTTTCACCCCTGGCTAACGACGGCCGCCCCTCCGGGGCTACCTCAGATCGTCACCAACCGTGCTACAGTCTCGAGTTTTCAATTTCCACACGCGTAGAGGAAGTTTCGGAAACGGGTTAACTCCAGTTCACCGCTCACGTCTTCGCCTGCCAGCGCAGCCGGCCCCGACCGGCGACGCAGCATGAGGCAACCGCGTCGCCGGCCGGGCCTTCGGCGGTAGCTATTCCGCCGTTCCCGGTTTGCTGTATTTTCGCGTCAGGCGACGGCCGCCAAGTCTTCGGCGGCGATGAGTAGCGGCGTGTTAGGCGTGTGCGTACACTGCCCCGATGGACGATCGGACCGAAATCCTTCCCGGCGACCCGCCTTGCGTCGTCACACACCGCTACGCGCTCGTCAACGGCGTGCGCCTCCACTACGTCGAGGCGGAACCTCCCGCCGGCGCTGTCCCGAAGGGGACGGCGAAGGTGTGCCTTGCGCTGCACGGCTTCCCCGAGTTCTGGTACTCGTGGCGCCATCAGCTGCCGGCCCTGGCCGCCGCCGGCTTCCGCGCCCTCGCCCCCGACCTGCGCGGCTACAACCTCTCGGACAAGCCGCCCGGCGTCGCCAATTACCGGCTCGATCACCTCGTCGGCGACGTGGCCGGCCTGATCCGCGCCGCCGGGCGGGGGCGCGCCGCCGTCGTTGGCCACGACTGGGGCGGCGTCCTCGCCTGGGCCGTCGCCATGCAGCATCCCGACCTGGTCGAGCGACTGATTGTCCTCAACGCGCCGCACCCGGCCGCCATGCTGCGCGAGCTGCGCACCCCGGCGCAGCTGCGGAAATCGTGGTACGTCTTCTTCTTCCAGTTACCGCGACTGCCCGAGTGGGTCTTCCGGCGGGGCGACTTCGCCCTGCTGGAACGGACGCTGCGCCGCGACCCGATCCGGCCCGGCGTGTTCACCGAGGAGGACATCCGGCTTTACAAGGAGGCCCTCGCCCAGCCGGGTGTACTGACGGCGGCGATCAACTGGTATCGCGCCATTTTCCGGCGGGGGCTGTACCGGGTGCGCAGGGAGGTGCGGCCGGTGGCGGCGCCGACGCTGCTGATCTGGGGCGAGCAGGATCGCTACCTCGGCCCGCGCCTGCTCGAGGGACTCGAGCCGTGGGTGCCGAACCTGCACATCGAGCGCTTCCCCGACGCCAGTCACTGGGTTCACGCGGAATGGCCGGAGCGCGTCAATCGGCTGATGATTGACTTCTTGAGGGGTGCAATCCCATTCCGTGGTCACGCAGCTGTGCGCTCAGCTGCATGGCTGGATTGACTTTGTGGCGTTGGCGGA
>DATFNV010000457.1:0-5810 GCA_035266225.1 Gemmataceae bacterium | reverse complement strand
TCCGCCAACGCCACAAAGTCAATCCAGCCATGCAGCTGAGCGCACAGCTGCGTGACCACGGAATGGGATTGCACCCGGAGCCGTTGGCGTCGGTGATCCACGCCAAGGAAATGCCCACCGGCGCACCGTAGAGGACCTCGGTACTTTGCTGGACGTAGTTGTAATCGGTGAGCCCATTGCCCCGAATGCCGCGACTGGGGCAAAGCAAGAATTTCAGCAGGATGTTGCCGTTATTGACGGGGACGAGGGACGCAGTACCGCCCGCGTTCCCGATCTCACCATTTCCCTGCAGATTGCCGTTACCGCCACTAATAACCCCCTTCACCGCGTTATCCTGTTCCCAGTAGGGCAACGTTTGGAGAAGCCAGCAGGTGTTCGGATACGGATACGGAGGGGCGGTCGCGGAATTGTCGCTCGGAAAGTATCCGAAAACGGCGTGGAAGTTCTGGCAGGCGACCCCCATCTGGTGGAGGTTGTTCTGGCAGCTCATACGACTGGCTGCCTCCCGCACTTTTTGGACGGCGGGGAGCAGCAGGCCGATCAGCGTGCCGATGATGGCGATGACGACCAGCAGCTCGATCAGGGTGAAGGCGGTGCGGGGAGAGCGATTCTGGCTCATTCCTTATTCTCCTCAACATCGAATTAGCCTTGGCTATTTAACGTAATTAGCCTGCACTAATTCAATTGCATAGCCAAGCCTATCAATTCGGCTTCGGCGTGGCCAGCGGGGGAGGAGTTTTTTTTGCGAAAAGCGGCGCACCCGGGCCAAGCGGCTCGCCTGAAGGTCGTGCGGGCTGGCTTGGCTGGATGGTTGAGACCTGGGCGCGGGCGCTGCAGAAGAGCCTGGTGGCGGGCAGAAGTGAACCGGGCCCGGCGAGCCCCGCTTCAGCGGGGGGCTCGCCGGGCCCGGTTTCGATGGGTAGGTGCGTTGCTTCAGGCGAGACTCACCGGCCCGTGGTCGTCGCAGTGGTCGCCGTGCGGGTGGTGCAGGTGGCCGCCGACGAGGTAATCGACGTGATCGCCGTGTGGGACCGAGGCGTGGCCGCAGTTGGCGCCGTGCTTGTGCGCCTTGTCGTGACCGCTGCAGCTGTGCTTCGGCGTGCAGCCGGCCGGGTTGGTGCCGTTGACCGCGAGCTGGTGCTCCTCGACCTTGCCGCCGTTCACATGGTGCAGGTGGCCGTCGTGCAGGTAATCGACGTGCCCCTCGTGAACGATGCCGGTGTGCCCGCAGCCGGGGCCGTGCTGGTGCGTGTGCCCTTCGTGGTGTGTAGCCATCGTCAACCTCCTATCTCTCAGGATTCCTTCGCCGGGCCCGCCTCCAGCTCCGCGGCGTGCGCCAGCGCGTTGTGGATCAGGTCGGCAACGTGCCGATCTGCCAAGGCGTAATAGATGTGCGTACCTTCCCGCCGGCGGACGATCAGCCCCTCGCCGCGGAGGATGCGAAGCCTCTGCGACACGGTCGAGAACTTGTCGCCGAACGCGGCCACGATCTCCGTGACGCATAACTCCTTACCCGCCAGCAGCTCCAGGATGCGCAGCCGGGCGCCATCTCCCATGGCGCGGAACAGTTGCGCGGCCCGCTCCGAAGACGCGGAACTCGTCATCGCAACAGTCGGCCCGGGATGCGCGTGCTTCATCGCCCAACTCACCTTCGTAACTTCAACAGTTAATAAAATAGTGGATCACGCCCCGGTTCGTCAAGTCCCGCGGCGACATCCCCTTCGCAAATCACCTTTCTGTCGGTCGGCGGTATTTTTTCGTTTTACTTTCTTGACACAGCTCACCCGCGTTGTTACATCATGTAATACCCGCGGTCAAACGTTGTCATACGGACTGACGTCGGCACACGGACGATGACGGTGTCGGGCCATCGGAGGCAGGTCGATGATTGTCTCGGAACGGGGCCCTGTCTCGGACCTTCTGCCGCGCCCCCGGAAGGCCCGGCGCCGGGTCTGTGTGGCGTCGCCGCTGCGGGACGACCCCTGCATCTGCCCCGATCACTTCGACAAGATCATCAGCGAGCACGTGGGGCCGATGCTGGCCGTCGCCCGGCGCATCCTGGGCAGCGACGACCTCGCCTGGGACGCGGTGCAAGACACGCTGCTGAGCCTGTGGCACGAGCCGGACGTTCCGCCCCACCTCCGCGGCTGGTTGCTGCGCGCGGTGACGCATCGCAGCTTGCACCTGGCGCGGACCCGCTCGCGCCGCCGCCGACATGAGGAGCGGGCCTCGACCCGTCGGCGGGAAGGCTCGCGGCGCGACGACCCGTCCCAGCTGCTCCAGGACAGCGACTTCTGGGTGTGCCTGGAGAAGGCGCTGGCCGAGCTGTGCCACGAGCAGCGGACGGTCTTCGTGCTCCGCGAGGTGGAGGCGCTGGATTACGAGGCCATCGCCGAGCGGCTGGGCATCCCGATCGGCACAGTGCGATCGCGGCTGAATCGTTCGCGGGTGGCGCTGCGCGAAATCCTCGGACGGATGTCGGAGAATTGACCCGCGGGAACTTTGCGAGCGCGAGCGGCACTCTGCTGGTAGACGTGTCAAGTCGCCCCAGTGATACCGTCCCCCCAAGCAACGCTGAAGGAGTTTCCCATGATGCAGTTGTTGAAGAAGTTGTTCCGCAACAAGAAGGGCCAGGGCCTGGTCGAGTACGGCCTGATCATCGCAGGGGTCGCGCTGATCTGCGCCGCCGCCATCTCGCTGTTTGGGCACAAGACGAACGACTTGATCTCGGCCATCGCCGCGGTGCTGCCCGGTGCCCACCCCGGCGACAACGGCCAGATCGTCAGCGGCCACCTGATCGAAACGACGGCCGGCACTGCCAACTCCCCGATCCAGCTCGACGTGGCGACGATGGCCACCGAGGGCGGGCAAAACCGCCTGGGCAACAACCTGCTCAAGGGCGGCGATCAGGGGACCGACGGCGGCCTGGACGGTCTGATCGTCGAGTCCAAGTAAGTTGGGCCGCGCGACTCGATTTATCGTTTCGCGAATCGATAAATCGAGTCGCACGGCTAACCACGCCGGCCAATGAACACACTGCTCCTGTGGGCGCCGCTGCCGTTCCTCGTCGTGGCCGCCCTCTTCGACCTGAAGAAGCGCGAGGTGCCCGACTGGGTGTCGCTCGCCTTGTTGGCCTGGGGCGCGTTCACCCTCGTCATGGGGTGGCACCCTTCCAACTGGCTCGGCCTGATCGTCGGTGCCGCCATCCCGTTCGTCCTGTCCCTGCTCTTCTTCTGGCTCGGCGGCCTGGGCGGCGCCGACGTCAAGTTGCTGACCGCCCTGGGGGCCGTCCTCGGGCCGTGGGCCATTCTGCCGACGCTCTTCTGGGTCGCCCTCGCCGGCGGCGTCCTGTCGCTCAAGGCTTGCTTCGGCGGCCGGCGCAACCTGGCCTACGTCCCGGCGATCCTCGTGGGGCTGCTCGTCTCCATCATCACTCGCGGAGGGCTGCGCGGTGTGCTCTAACGACAGCAGGCGCCGCGGCCGGCGGGGGCAATCCCTGGTCGAGTTCGCGCTGGTCGCGCTGGTGCTGACGCTGATCCTGGCGGCGACCATGGACTTCGGCCGGGCCACCTACTCCGCCCAGGCCATCCAGCAGGCGGCCGACGTGACGGCGCGCGAACTGGCGCGCACGCCCCTTCCCGCCACCCTT
Organism: Gemmataceae bacterium; assembly: GCA_035266225.1. Classification (GTDB taxonomy): domain Bacteria; phylum Planctomycetota; class Planctomycetia; order Gemmatales; family Gemmataceae; genus DATFNV01. Next base: position 2,161 of record DATFNV010000457.1, on the reverse strand, counting down.
CCGCCGGGCCTGACCTCGCTCCAGCCGGTCCTCGACAATCAGCAGCCGCCCGGCGTCGCCGCCGCCGATTGGGCGAAATTCGACGAGGTTCACACGAAGATTTTCGATCCCAACTGGCTGGTGTTCGACCTCGACAAGGTGCCGCAAGGCACGACCGTGCCCGATTACTTCGCCCAGAACAACGCCCCGCTGCTCAACCAGCTGCTGCTGAGTCTGATGGTTTCCGACCTGATGATTGTCGATGCGAACGGGACGACGACGGGCGGCCAGACCCGCCTCTTGCGCTACCCCGGCCAGCTGACGTTTACGCCCAACGCGGCGAACCCCTCGGGATACCAGGTGACGTCCGCAAAGATTGCCCTGGTGACTTACGACGCGAATGGGCAAGAGACGGTCCAGGACCCCAGCACCTGGTTCCCGGTTGTCGAGGAGATTCAGGTCGGGACGCCGGCGCACAGCCCGTTCGGCATCGACGCGGCGGAAGGCGGCGTGCTCGCCCTGCGGATCAACTTCCCGTTCCAGGCGGCGGCGCTGAGCGACTACCCCCAGAACCCGGCGGCCCCCTTCGACCCGAACCTGAGCCCGAACCTGGTGACGCAGGCGCCCACCGGCGGCAACCCGGGTCCCTACGGCGGCCCGGACGGCCTCGGTCAGCAGCTCGCCCTCGGCAAGACCGTCCGCCCGTATCGCAAGGTGCTCTCGGCCCAGGCGATGCACCGGCGCGAGCTGTTCGTCCCTTGAAGTCCCCACCCCCGCGGAAACGACACCATGAGAAAGACCGTCTCGGCTCGCCGCGGCCCTTCCCTCCTCGGCATCCTCCTCCTCGGCGGCGGTGTGCTGCTCCTCGGCGGCGTCCTCGTCCTTGGGGCACTCCTGCTGCTCGGGGTCGTGACGCTGGGGTTCCTGCGGCAGGCGGCGCCGGCCGAACCGTATGTCATACCCGACAGCATGGTCCTCGCCCCCGTCGCCGCCCGGGACATCCCCGCGTACACGAAGATCACGCGCGACCATTTCTGGGACACGAAGAAGGGCGACTTTGCCGGCGTCCCGATCCGCCGCAGCGCCGTCAAGCCCGGCCTGGTCCTCGACATGACCAAGGCGTTCGGGCGCGTGCTCAAGGCCGAAAAGCACAGCCAGTATGCGTTCACCGAAGACGATTTCCTGCCCGAAGGGACGCGCCCCGGCGTCGTGGCCGGCGTGCCGGAGGGGAAGCGGGCGTTCGTGCTGGACGTGGAGAAGGTCAACGGCATGCACATCCTCAGGGCGGGCGACCACTTCGACCTCGTCGGCAGTCTCCCCCTCGACGACAAGGCGACTGGTCGGCCGCACGGGAACGGTCTGGGCCTGATCCAGGGCAGCCCACTCATTACCGGTCCCTCGCCCTCGCAGGCTCCGAAGCACACGGCGGTCAAGGTGCTGGTCCAGGACGGCGTCATCATCACGCCCGTGGCGGTCCGGCAGCACGCGGTCGATCCGGCGAAGCCGGCCCCAAAGATACCGCCCAAGGAAAAGCCGGTCGAGGAGGTCACCGTCGCCATCGACCCGACGGAGGTTTCCGGGCTGTCCGAGGCGATCGCGCTGAAGGCCGAGGTGACGTGCGTGGCCCGCTCGGGCCGGCCCGACGAATCGAAGGACGACCGGCTCCCCACCCCCGAGGAGCCGAAAGTCTGGCGCGTCGAGGCCATCCACGGAAACAAGCGCGAGTGGCACGAGTTCCCGATACCGCCGAAGCCGGCGGACAAGAGCGCCGCGTCGAAGTAAGTTTAGCCGCCGCCCTCGGGGCGGCGCGGATTCATCGGTTCGCGAATCGATAAATAGGCGGCGGCTAAACAGAGGAGGTTCCCCCATGCGACACCCCCGCCATTCGCGGCGCCGGCGCGGCGGCGTGCTGGTCTACGTCGCGATGCTGCTCTTCGCGCTGATGGCGGTGGCGGCGCTCGTCCTCGACGTCGGCCTCGTCCGCTTCACCCAGGAGCAGATGCAGCCCCGAGCGGACGAGGGGGCGCTCGAAGCGCTGCGCGGCAACGACCCCGACGCCCTCCTCCTCCTCGACGCCGAGAACCAGCCCGGCCCGCCCCAGATGATCGGCTACAGCGGCGGGATTTCCCTCCCAGGGACCGCATACCAGGCGTCCCAGTTACTGACGACCGCTAATGACCCC
>DATFNV010000456.1:0-9556 GCA_035266225.1 Gemmataceae bacterium | reverse complement strand
GTTGCCGCATCACCGTCACGTCCAGGTCGCCGAACACGGTCAGTGCCATGGTGCGCGGGATCGGGGTCGCCGTCATGACGAGGTAGTGCGGGTCGGTGCCGAGGCGCTTGACGCGCGCCCGCTGGTTGACGCCGAACTTGTGCTGCTCGTCGATGACTACCAGGCCGAGGCGGGCGAACTGCACGTCCTCCTGCACCAGCGCCTGCGTGCCGACGACCAGGTCCACTTCGCCGGCCCGGATCGCCGCCAACGCCTCACGCCGCTCCTTCGCCGTTAGGCCGCCGGTCAGCAGCAGTCGGCGCACGCGGCTCTGGGCCAGGTAGCCTTCGAGGGTGTGCCAGTGCTGCCGGGCGAGCACCTCCGTCGGCGCCATCAGGATCGCCTGATACTTGTTGGCCACCGCGACCAGAAGGGCGTACACGGCCACCGCCGTCTTGCCGGCGCCCACGTCGGCCTGGAGCAGGCGCTGCATCGGCCGGTCGCCCGCCAGGTCGCGGCAGACGTCGGCGACGGCCTTGTCCTGATCGCCGGTCAGGCGGAAGCGGAACAGCCGGCGGATGCGGGCGTCGATCTGCGGCGTCACCGGCAGGACCGGGGCTCGGCGGCGGTCGCGCAGCTCGCGGCGGCGCAGCCCCAGCGCCAGCTGCAAGAGCAGGAACTCCTCGTAAACGAAGCGGTGCCGGCCGGCCTTCGCCTCCTCCAGACGATCCGGAAAGTGGACGAGGGCGATGGCCCGCGCCGCCTCGGGGAGCCGGCGCTGCTCGCGGAGCGCCGGCGGCAGCACCTCGGGCAGGTGGCCGGCGAACCTCTCGACCGCCTGGCGCATCAAGGAGCGCAGCCGTTCGGCGCGGAGGTCCTCGGTCAGCGGGTAAACCGGGACCACGCGCTGCGACGGGTCCGCCTCGCCGTCGAGCGACTGCACGCGCGGGTTGCTCATCTGCCAGTGGTCGCGGAACCACTTCGGCTTGCCGCTGAAGGCGACGCGCTGGCCGTAGCGGAAGCGGGCCGCCGCGTTGGGCTGGTTGAACCAGGTGCCCTCGACGCAGTGCAGGCCGTCGTCGCTGATGACGACGCTGACGAGGCAGCGGCCGTCGGGGAGCCGGCGACCGTCGGGGATTTCGACCACCTCGCCGCGCACGGTCTGGATGGTCCCCTCGGTGAGGGCCGTGATCGGCCGGTAATCGGTAAGGTCTTCGTAGGCGCGCGGGAAATGGAAGAGCAGGTCGCCGACGCTGAGGATGCCGAGGCGGTGGAGTTGTTCGAGGCGCAGGTCGCTGACGCCGCGCAGGGTGTGGACGCCCTGGCGAAGGGGGTCGGATTCGGAGGAACGCGGCAAGTCGGTGGACACGGGAATGTCTCCCGGCCGGGAACGAGGATGGGAACGCCGGTGATCATTTGTAGATTGTGGCACCCCCGTTTGTAAAGGTGCGCCGCGAAAAAGTACGGGCGGATCAGCGCCGGCCGGTCGGCGCATTCCATCGGCGAACGCGGAAACCCGGCGCGGGCCCAGGCTTACGCGCGGGGCCGTCGGGAATCTCGGCGGCAGCCGGCCAATTGGTATCGGACTTGCAAATGTTCCCCGCGTTGATCTAACTCGTCCTGAGCCACGCGGAGGTGGGTCATGCACGTCGAACTGTACTGCCCGAACTGTCAGCGCCGCTTCACTGCGTCCCCCGAAGCGTCGGCCGCCGCGGTCTTCGATTGGGCGACGGAAGAAGGGCCGTGGAACGCCCTCGGCGACGGCGAGACGTTCGAGGATTCGGTCGCGGCGGCGCTGGCCGACCGCGGGACTGACTGCTGCCCGCGCTGCGGCGCGACGGCGACCGTCAGCGAAGAAAGCCTTGGCCGACTCACGCTGGAACTGCTCGGCACCTGGTGAGCCGCCTTCGCAAGCCGCTTGCGGCTTCGCAACTGCCAAGCCGCAAGCGGCTTCTCGTCAGCCCTCGGCCCGCTGACGGTACAGGCTCGGTTCCACGACCCCGGAAATGACCGTTCGCGGGTCGGCCAACACCTCCTCGTAGCGCACCTCTCGCACGCGCCAGTTCGGCTGCCGGGCCGGCCAGTTGCAGCAACCGGCCGAGCATCATGTCGCTGCAGCGGTAGGCGGCTGGGGTGATTACTCCTTGGCGGCGCGGGCCTCGGCGAGACGCAACTCCGCCCGAAGGCGCTCGTAGCGGGCTTCGAGGAAGTCGGCGGGGGTGAAGAGCTTGACCCCCGCCTCGACACGCTCCCTGACGAGGTCCTCGATGGTACAGGCCCGGGCCCAGTGCCGCTCCAGGGCGGCGAAGCGCTCGGCGCGGTCGGTCGCGAGGGTCAACTCGACGGCCGCCAGTTTGCGCTCGGAATACAGGGCACGTTCGGGTAGGTCTGTTCCGCCCCGCACCCTCTGCTCACGAACCGCGTACCCCGCGAGGATCACCTGTCGCCTCCGCAGGGCCGGATGCCCGAGGTCGGCTCGCGCGGCGTCGAACTTGGCCCGGGCGACGTCCCTGGTCTCCAGGGGGTCGTCCGTCTCGCCGAAGGGATCCTGCAACCCTCCCTGGAGCGGTAGGAGTTTTCCCGGCTGGCGTCGCCCCTCGACGATCCAGGCTTCGGCCTCCAGACGGCCGTCCTGCGCCTCGGAGTAATCGGCGGGAGTGAAGTTCTTGACGCCCGCCTCGACGCGCTCCCGGGTGAGGAGTTCGATGTCCCAGGCCGTGTGCCAGTGCGCTTCGAGAACGCCGAGGAGTTCAGCCGGATTATCGCCGGAGGCTCGCGCGGCTCGGACGTGCCGGATCGAGGCGGACAGGAGGAGGTCGGGGGAGTCTGTCCCCGCTCCGATCCTCCGAATGCGGACCCGGTACTCGTTTACGGGGGCGTCCCGGGCCGCCCGAGCCAGCGCCAGTTCTGCCGCCCGGGTCGCCGCGAATGCGTCGCGCGCAGCCGCGCCGGCGTCGAGGGGGTCCACATCGCTGAGGCCGCCGAGGATGGCGCCGGGGAGAGGCTTCCCCGCGCCAAGTTCTCGGACCAGCCGCAGTTCGGCCAGGAGGCGCTCGCAGCGGGCCGCCCAGTAGTGGGCGGAGGTGAAGTTCTTGACCCCCGCCTCGACCCGTTCCCTGGTCAGTCCCTCGATCTCTCGGAGGCGGACCCAGTATTTCTCCAGGGCGGCGAGGCGCCCGGCGCGGCCGTCCGCCAGGTCGAGGTCGGCCGCCAGGAGCCGGGGAAACAGGTCCACGACGGTGTCGGGCGTGTCCGTGCCGCTCCGAATTCTGTGCAATCGGACCTCGTAGGCGGCCCGCGCCGCGTCGTGGCTGGCCCGGGCCAACTCCCGCGGCTCGGTCCGCCGCAGGTCCCGCAGGCGCTGCGCGGTCGCCTTGGCATCGACCGGGTTGTCGTCAGTCGAGTCGTCCGGAAATGCCTGGGCGTGTCCCGCGGGGTAGGCGCCGAGCACCAGGGCGAGAAGGACCAGTGAGGAGCGGGACATGGGCCGAGACATGGTTCGCCTCCGTTGCCGATGGGACACGGGCCGAGAAAGGAAACGAGTACGACCCTGGGGAAAATCGTTGCGAACTCCGGCATGATTGTAGTAGGATCGCCCTCGTGATTGCAAACAAGTTCTCGACGGCTTTCGCACGACCCCCTTCACCCCCCGGAGCGCAGGACCATGCGTGCCGACAACTCGCGTCTCGCCGCCGCCCGAAGTCATGTGCTCGCCACCCTCTTCCTCGCCCTGCTGCCCGGTGCGGCAGCGGCCCAACAGCCTCCTTTCCCCCATCCGTCGGCGCCCGCCGACCGTGTCGAAAAGGTGCGCCAGGCACTGCAACAGTTCGGCCGCGATGCCGACAGCAGGACGGCGGCTCAGAAGGAATTAGACGAGCGCGCGGCAGCCCTGCGGGGGGCGGCCGAACTCGGCAAGGCGCTGATACTCGACGAATGGGGGCTGTTCGCGGTCCCTGACCTCCCCAACCCGGCGGGAAGGGAAGGGATCGGCAAGCGCTTCGAGAAGGCGCTGCGCGAGGCGCTGGAGAAGGGCGGCGCGGCGCGGCAGTGCGCGGCGGCGACGCTCTTCGGGGAGATGGGGGCCGCCCCGCGGGAAGGGCACCGGCCCAATCTCGGTCCGGATGCGCTGCTGACGGCGGTCCTGTCGCGGCTGCTGCCGGACGTGGCCGGGCTGTCCGCGAGCCCGGACGGCGGCGTGCGCGAGGCCGCCGCCCGGGCCCTGGGGCGCTACTCGCTGGAGCCGGAGAACGCGGTCAAGGAACTGGGGAAATTCCTCGGCGACAAGGAAGCCGCCGTGAAGCGGGCCGCGGCGGAGGGCCTGGTGCGGCAGGCGCGGGGCGGCGACGCGACCCCGGGGACGCTCGGCTCCCCGTCGCGCGGCCCGGCGGCCATCGCGACGGCGTGCGGCGCCGTCGTCCCGGCCGCGGCGAAGGGACTGAACGATGACGACGAGCAGGTGAGTCGCCATTGCGCCGACGCCATCAAGCAGGCGGCCCGGGCGCTCGGCCAGGCGGTCCGCAGCACGGACGGTCCCGGGCGGTTGCTGATCCTGGGGCCCCCGGGCCTCAGGCCGCCGGTCCCGCCGGGCGCGGCGGGCGAGGACGAGGTCATCGCGAAGCTGTGGGAACCATTCCGGCCGGCCGCCGGCGCCCTGGGCGCGGCAGCCCGGTCCCTCACGCCGTTGCTGAAGAGTGCCAGCGCCGCCCGGCGCGTTCGCGCCTGCCAGGCCCTGGAAGCCGTCGCCGAGTTCCGGGCACACACGCTTCGCATGGCGGGCAGCCCCGGGGCCCTCGCCAAAGCGCTCGGCGCCAAGGAGGCCAAGGAGGATCCGGTGCTCGCTGGGCTCAAGGAGGCGCTGCCCGACCTCGCCAGGTGCGTCGCCCGCGAAGACGTCGAGGAGCGCCTGGCCGCGCTCTACGTCCTGGAGGCCCTCGGCCTCGAGGCGGTGCCGGCTGCGGTCGCCGCCTCGAAGGCACTGGCCGACGGCGATCCGTTCGTGCGCTGGGCCGCCGCCCGAGTCCTGGGCAAGGTCGCGCCGGCCAAGCCGGTGCTCCTGGTGGCGGCGCTGGCCGAGAAAGTGGGTGACGAGAACGGCGACGTGCGCATCACCGTCCTGGCGGCGCTGGAGCGCTACGGCCCCGCCGCCGTCGGGGCGGTCAAGGAGGTGAGCCAGGCGCTGAAGGGAGGCGACGAACAAACGCGCCTCTGGGCGGTGCGCGTCCTGGCGGCGATCGGCCCGGAGGGGCGCGAGAAGACGACCGCGCCCTTGCTCGAAGCGCTGTCGGCGAAGGAGGTGGCCGTTCGCCGCATCGCCGTCCGCGCCCTGGCCGGGTTCGGCAAGCCCGGCGCGACCGCGACCGACGCCCTGCGCGCCGCCCTGAAGGACGACGATGCCGAAGTGCGCCGCCTGGCCAGCGAGGCGCTGCTGGTGGAGTAGTTGAAACCTCCGAGTTATTGCTGGCGGAGGTGCTTCTTGAAGTAGACGGCGAACTTGCCGTACAGGCGCTGCATCACCACCGGGTCGGGCACCATGTGCGTCAATCCCGGCAGCGGCAGCAACTCGAAGTCGCACCCCTCACGGAACAGAGCGTTGGTCAACTTGAGCGTGTGCCGGAAATAGACGTTGTCGTCGGCGGTGCCGTGGATCAAGAGCAGCGGCCGGCGCAGTTCCTTCGCGTAGGTCAACAGCGACGCCTCGCGGTACGCCTCCGCGTGCTTGTCGGGCAGACCCAGGTAGCGCTCGGTGTAGTGGGTGTCGTAGTCTAGCCAGTCCACCACCGGGGCGCCGGCGACGGCGGCCTTGAACACGTCGGGCTCGCGCAGCACCGCCAGCGCCGCCAGGTAGCCGCCGAACGACCAGCCGTAGATGCCCACGCGCCCCAGGTCCATCTCGGGGAACTTCGCGCCCAGGGCCCGCAGCCCCGCCACCTGGTCGGCCAGCGGCACGCTGCCGAACTTCTCGTAGACCGCCTTCTCCCAGGCCCGTCCGCGGCCCGGCGTGCCGCGGTTGTCCACCGACACCACCACGAAGCCCTGGTCCGCCAGCCACTGGTCGATCAGCCGCGTGGCCATCGACGCCGTCACCATCTGGTGCGTCGGCCCGCCGTAGACGTGGACGATAACCGGATATTTCTTATCGGCATTAAAGCGGAGCGGCCGCACCACCGCGGCGTAATACCCTTCGCCCTCGCCGACCTTGAGCAGCTCGGCGTTCGGTTGGAACGGCGGCTCCTCGGCCACCGACGGCAATTCGCCGATCAGACTGCCGTCGGCCCGGCGAACCGTCGCGCGCGGCATCGCGTCGGCCAGGGCCGCCGTATCGACGTAGACGGCGTGGTCGCCGCTGAACGTGGCCGCGTGCAGCCCCGGCTCCTTCGTCAGGCGCTCGGGCTTGCCGTCCTGCAGGGCGACGCGCCAGAGGTGAGACTGCGTCGGGTCGGTGCTGGCGCGGAAGACGACCTGCCTCGCCCTCGGGTCGAGGTCCACCAGCCCCTGGAAGCCGGCCTCCGCCGGCACCAGCACGCGCAGGAGGCCACCCGCTGGGTCGCGCAAATCCAGTTGCGGCCCGGCCCGCCGCGCGGTCGTCCACAGGAAGCCACCCGCGTTAGGCAGCCAGCGCGGCACGTCGTCGGGCAGGTCCACCCAGGCCGCGTCGCGCTCCGTCAGGAGCGCCGTCGTCTTGCCCGTCTTTGGATCGACGCACAGCAGGGCGATCTCGTCTTGCTCGCGCGTCTGCACCAGGATCGTCAGCGGGCCGGACTTGCTCCAGTGGACGCGCGCCAGGTACGGGTACTTTTTGGAGTCCCAGTCGATCCAAACCGTTCCGCCGCCGGCGGCGGGGACGAGGCCGAGGCGGACGGCGACGTTGGCCTTGCCGGGGCGCGGATAGGCCATCGGCTGCGGCGCCTGTTCAGGATGCATGGGGTCGCAGACGTGCCACACTTCCACGCCGGCGGCGTCCGACTCCTGGTAGACGAGGCTCGTGGCGTCGGGCGACCACCAGTAGCCGCTGAAGCGGTGCATCTCCTCCTGGGCGATGAACTCGGCGAGCCCGTGCGGCCGCCGCTCGCTGCCCCCCGTCGTGACACGCCGCTCCGCCCCCTTCGCGAGGTCGTAGAGGTAGACGTCGTGGTCGCGGACGTACGAGACGGCCCGGCCGTCCGGGACGAACTTCGGGTCGAGGACGCCGGGGCCGGTGCTCAGTTCCGTCACCTTGCGGTCGGCGCGGCGCACCAGGTACAGCTTGCCCGACAGGCTCAGCAGGATGTGCGTGCCGTCCTCGGAGAGCTGGAAATCGGTGAAGCCGCCGACGCTAACGCGCTGGCGCTCGCGGCGGGCCTTCTCCTCGGGAGTGAGGTGCTCCTCGGCGCTGTGGAGCAGTTCTTCGGGCGTCAGCAGCTCGCGCGTCGTGCCGGTCGTCACGTCGAACTCGTAGAGGCGCAGGCGGGCGACGCGCGGCTGGGCGCGGAGGAAGAGGATCGCCTTGCCGTCGGGGGTCGGCCTGGCGCGCGCCGGCCGGCCGAGCATGAAGCCGCGCGTCTCGGCGTGGTCCTTCAAGTAAGTCGTGTCCAACGGTACGTCCTTCGCAGATACTCCCGGGGCGGAGAGGAGGCCGCAGAACAGGGCGGGCAAGAGGGTGCGTCTCATGCAGGCAGCTTAGCAGGAAGCGCGGGCGGGGATCAAGGAAAGGGATGGGGCGTGGTGCAACACCGGGAGAGGGAAGCGACGCCTCGAGAGGGCCGGCGCCCCGGCCTCCCGCAATCCGTGTGCGGAAGTGACCGGCAAGGGACCCGTGAAAATGGATTGCATTGCGCGCACACACAGAAGTGCTGCCGAATTCCGCACGGCGGTCTTTTCGCTTGACGCGCCTTTAGTAGGCGCCAGACAATCACCACCGCCGTGTTAAGGGCGGCGACCGTGGGACGAGGCTGGCGTCGGCTGACGACCGCGGCGGTGTTCGCCGTCATGGCCCGTGATATGCTGACCGGTGCGGTGTTATGCTGACGGACCTGGCAGGCGGAGTTCCTAGTTCGGCGAAGGAGGCGATCGGATGGCGGGGTGGCGACAACTTACGGTTCCCGCCATCTGCGAGCGGATGATCGGGTTTTCAGTGCCGCAGGGCGATACGGTCTTGGTCGTCTCCTACGAGGGGATGCACTTGGTCCGGCTCGGCACCCCGGTCACCGTCGAGACGGACCCGGAATACGCTGAGTACGACCTGTACGACGGCGAGAGTGGCGTCTGCCGCTACCTGGGGCGGGAGTGGGACATCATCGGCCTTTTCCCCGGCCGCCCGGTCCTCACCAGCTGCGACGGCGAGCAGCTGGTGCTGAACACTGAGGCCGAGACGTTGTCCGTGGTACATGGCAGCGAGGAGGTGTGGTCGTCCACCTACGAGAACTTCTCCGGCGACTGGGCGGCCGTCACGTTTTCGCCAGATGGGCGGTTCATCGTGTTGGGGTGTCCCTACGACTTCGACTTTCGGGTTTGGGAGCGGAGTTCAGACGCTGAACAGGGACGGAACAAGGGGACGGCATGAATTCGTTGTCGAGGACGGTACGGAGTCCTCTTTCCCGGCGCCTCGGGGACAGGAGTTGCGCCGTGCGGGCGCACGATGCGGACTACGGCGAAGGGCGAAAACAAAGGCGAAAACAAAGGGGACGCGGCTCGTTCAGACGTTCTGTCTGAAGGAGCCGCATCCCCTTTGTTTCCTGCGAAATGAACGGAGCCGAAGCGCGAAGGCTATTGCGCGGCGGGTGGCCCGTGTGCCTCCGACTCAGCCGGGAAGTCACAACACATCCAGAAGTGGTCAAGTACGGCGTCCGGGTTAGGCGGATTCTGTACCGCGGTCCAGAACTCTTGAAGTGCTTGCGCGAGTCGGGAGCTAACGATGGAATTTGCCTCGTAGTGCGGGAGCCGTTCAAAGGGCCCCGCCGGTCGCGATCACCTACCGCGGCCAACGCCTGCTGAATTAGAGATAAATCACGGGCATTATTGGTGAGGCGGCGTACCCGTAAAGACTCGACGACCATGAAGTTGAGCGAGATCCTGCCGCAGAGCGGCAAGCAGTCCCGCTTCGAGTACGAGTACGACTTCGGGGACGGCTGGCCGCACGAGGTCCTGTTCGAGGGGGTGAGGCGGCCCGAGGCCGGTCAGCGGTATCCCGTCTGCCTTGAGGGCGCACGGGCCTGCCCGCCGGAGGACGTGGGCGGCACCGGGGGCTACGAAGTGTTCCTGGAGGCCCTGGCCGACCCCCGCCACGAGCGCCACGCCGAGTTCCGGGACTGGATCGGTGGCGGGTTCGATCCCGAGGCGTTTGACCCGGCCGTGGCGACGAAGAGGATGAAGAAGGGGCTGCCGGACTGGAGACGAATGAGATGACCCGGAGGATGCGCCTGCTGCCCTTCCTGTTGCTCGCACTGGCGTTCTCGCCCACGCCCGCCTGGACCAGCGACATGCCGTGGGTCGCCGTCTCGAAGGACAAGACGACCTTCACCCTCGATCCGTCCGACCGACCCTTCGTGCCGTGGGGCTTCAACTACGACCACGACGGCAAGGGGCGGCTGATCGAAGACTA
>DATFNV010000455.1:0-18563 GCA_035266225.1 Gemmataceae bacterium | reverse complement strand
GCGGGCCTCCGTGTAGGGATAAGGTGTCAGCTGCAAAACCACCCTATCCCGCGGAGGCCCATTTGACTACCCGCCGGGCGGCCGCAACTCCGCTGCCGAGAACTGATTACGTCAGAGCGGGCGACCGGTTACGCCCAATCGGTTCCGTTTAGCGGCGGGTCGCAGACCCGCGCGGGTCTGCGACCCGCCGCTAAACAGGGGAACTCATCTCGGGACGGCTGCTCAGAAGCGGATGCTGTACTGCACGTAGAACAATTCCGGGGAGGGGCCGGGGCCGGTCTTCTTGAGGAAGCTGCCCTCGTACAGCTTCGAGTAGCCGATGAACACGTCCTGGTTCTGCGACAGGTGGAAGTTGGTCACCAGGTCCAGCTCATTGCCCACGTCGGTGCCGTCCTTGCCGGTCGGGTCGCGGCGGATCGCGACGCCGGCCGAGTTGTAGAGGGCGTCCTTCGCGCTGTCGAGGTTGAAGATGTGGTACTGGGCATAGCAGGTGATCCACTTCGCCGGCCAGACCGAGAACTGCATCTGCAAGTCGCGGATGTTCTGCCGGCCCACCAGGTCGAGGAAGTTATAGTAGTGGCCGAACGGGAACAGCTGGTCGAAGGTATTGTGCGTGCCGGTCGCGCCCGGGTTCTGGTCGCCCGAGGCGTAGTCCCAACTTACCCAGAATTGCGGCGTCATGGGCAGCTGGCAGAAGTTGTAACCCAGGGCCGCCGTGCCGGCCGCGGCCGAGATGTTCTGGTTCGACCACGAGCCGAACTGGTACATCCCCTCGAAGTCGAACAGCACGTTCTCGCGGTTGCCGGCGTAGCGCGTGCCGATCGTGCTGACGTTGAACGAGCCGGGAACCCCCTTCTGGCCCAGGACGTTGTGGTTGGCGTTGTCGAGGTTCAGGTAGTACAGGTCGATCGCCTGCCCCTTTTTCGGCCGGTAGGTGAGCCAGGCGCCGGAGAAGTTCTGCTTGTCGTCCACCGAATCGAAGCGCGTCGGGTTGGGGAGGACCGGCTGCACCCAGAAGACGTCGGCATCGAAGTCCTCGCTGTGGCGGAAGGCCTTCACTCCCTGGAAGGTGCGGCGATCGTTGGCCCAGTCGAGGGCGGAGATCAGCCGCTGCGACCCGTAGTACATTTCCTGCCGGCCGGCGCGGGCGTAGACCGGAGCGCCGTCGAGTTCCGCCAACTTGACATCGACGAAGGCGTTGAGGAGGTCGCCGTGGTTGAGGTCGGTCGCCAGCGGCGGCAGGTTGCCGTTGAAGCGCTCGGCGTCGATGCCCTCGACGTAGACGCGCACCTTGTCTTCGTACCATAGGTCGGCGTACAGGCGTGTGCGGGATAGCTGGAAGTTGTTGTTCCCGCCGGTGAGGCGGCCATTCACATCGTTGACGAAGCGGACGCGCTCCTCGCCGCCGATCGACAGCATCCAGTTGTCGCCGACGTGCATGCGCTTCAGCGCATCGGAGGGCGACTGGTATTCGGCATCGGGTTTATCGAGGTAGCGGTAGTCTGCGTCGAAGAACGACCAGAGCATGATGCTCACGGGGCCGTAGGGCTGCGGCGGTCGGTCCTCGCGGTACTTGTCCTTCACGACATCCCAGAAGGAGTAGTAGCCGGGCCCCTTCGGCGGCATGAAGAAGAAACCGGGCCGCGGGATGGCCTGGGCGAAGACCGGGGGCACCGAGGAGAACACCGACTTCGGGCCGTCGTCCTTTCCGTCGCAGGCTGCCTTCTCGTCGGAGGCGCAAACAGTACACCCCTTCCCTTGCTCGACGATCACGGGCGGCAGCGCGGCCGCATCCTTGGGCGCTGCGCCCTTAGGCGCCGCGTCCTTGGGCGCCGCGTCCTTGGGCGCCGCGTCCTTGGGCGCCGCGTCCTTGGGCGCCGCGTCCTTAGGCGCCGCGTCCTTGGGCGCCGCGTCCTTGGGCGCCGCGTCCTTGGGGGCACCGTCTTTCACCCCCTTGTCGTTGGCGGGCGCGGCGGCCGCGGGGGGGCTGACGTTCGGCGGCAAAGCGGTCGGGTCCGTCTGCGCCAGGCCGGCGCCCACACCCACCGTCAGCAGGGCGCCCAGGGCCCCGCCGCAGGTCCACCCCCACAATGTTCGACGATCCTGCCTCCAACGCTGCTTCATGAGTCTCGCTCCTCTGCCTGGGGCCGGCCTTGGTAGGGGCATCCTCCTAAGGGCACAACGGCCTTGGCCTGTTGATCCGGTTCGCTGGATTCCGAGCAACTCTCTTCCGATCAAGAGAGTTGTTCATTTCTTCGGCGTACCGCTATCGGGCCATCACGCGCAAATTCTCCATCCTGGCGCGGCGCCGGGCGAAGGCCCCGTCCGCACACTCCCCGCGAAATAATCGCTACACGTCCGGAATTCATCGAGAGGACGGCCGCGGCGCAGCGTCCGCCAATACCGCCCCACACCGACAGCTCGTCTTGGCGAGGGGCGGGGGTGTGCGATCGCCATTGCCTCGAACGGCAACAGCCCGGCGACCGCGCGTGGTGCGCGGCCCCGGGCCGGATCACGGAAACAGTCGCGTTCAGACGTCGGGCCGCTGGTCGGCGGTCCCACCCGGCAAGGGTGTTATTTCCCCTTCGGTCCCGGCATCTTCTCGGCCGGAGGCATCGGCGGGGGCGGCGCCACCGGGACCACGCTGACGTCGCCGGACGGCGGCAGGCAACCGCCGTCGGCGCAGGGCGCCTTGCGGTGGGGGAAGTGCGACTCCTTGCACTTCGGCTCGGCGACCTGGTACTCGACGTGGCACTTGGGGATGCATTCCTCCTCGTGCTTGATCTTCACCACCAGGTACTTGCGCTCGCGGACGTGATGCTCGCACTTGGCGCACGTGCCGTCGGCCTGGCAGTCACCGTCCTGGCAGCCGTCACCCTGGCAGGTGTCACAGTCGCCGTGCTTGTGCAGGTGAACCTTCGGGCAGAGCGGACACTTGGGAAGGCAAAAGTCCTCGCAGGCCTCGCCGTAGACGCGCTTCTCGACTTTCTTGGTGTCCCGCTCGGGGACGCACACCTTCTTGAGGCATTGCGGCTCGCAGCAAGCCGGGCCGCAGCCGGGCGGCGGCGCGAAACCCGGGGCGGGCTGGACGATCACCGGGGCTCCGGGGGGCGGCGCCAGGGGGACTGCCTGGCCCTGGGCGGGAACGCCCGCGGCGGCGGGGGCCGGGGGAGCGGGCGCCGCAGCGGCCAGCGCAGGCGGGGCCTTGGGCGTGGCGGCTGCAGGAGCCGCGGCGCCCGGGGTTCCGACCGCGACAGTCAAGGCCGCAGGTGTCGGGACCGTGGGGGTGGGGCCGGTGGGGAGGGGGCCGAACGGAGGCACCGGGTCGGCGGCGCCGGCGCGACCGGCGGCCCAACCGAGGAGCGCGGCCGCCCCGAAGGCGAGGGCGCCGGAAACCAGGAGACGCTTCATTGTCATCAACTCCTTGTTCATCTTGTTTAGATGGTTTGGTTCAGGCATTCCGCAGGGCGACAACAGGGCGACCGGGGGGCCGACGGCCGGCCCCCCGTGGCACACACTCCTCGGGCTTAGAAGAAGATCTGGGTGCGGACGGCGAAGGCGTTCATGTCGCCGGGCACCTGGCCGGGGGCCAGGTGGTAGCGATCCTGCCACAGGTACATGAACTGGAACTTGAGGTTGGTGTTCAGGAACCAGTTGACGCCCACCTCGAGCGCCTGGCTCTTGCCGCCGGCGATGTCGCCGTTGTTCAGGTCCAGGTAGTTCCAGCGGGCGGCAACTTCCCAGGCGCCGCGGCCGATCAGGGTGCGGCCGTCCTCGCCGCGGGTCAGCCAGAACGGCGTGAACGGGCTGGCGATGTAAGTCCCGCCGACGGTCCCCAGGCGCCGGTCGTAGGTCCGGTTCTCGCCGGTCAGGAAGTAGCCCACCTGGAGGTAACCGCCGTCGAACCAGGGGGTGCCCACCGAGCTGCCGTTCTTCAGCGCGTGGAACAGGTGCGTGGTGTTGACCCCTACGGTCCCGGCAGGCGCGGCGGTGATGACATGGGCGTCGTCCATGGCCGCCCAGGCATATTCGGCCATGACCGAGAACGGCCCGCGGACGTAGAAGAACTCCGTGCCGATCACCTGGTTGGAGTTGGCGGCCAGCGCCCCGGTATCGACGATTCGCTTGGCGTCGCCGGCCAGACCGAGGGGGGTGGCGTTGTTGCCGTTGGTCCCGCCGTAGTCGCCGATGGCGTCCCGGAGCTGCGGCCGGGCGCGGAACTCGACTGCGCGGAAGGGGCCGAGGCCGCCCTGGGCTCCGGCGACGGCGTTGGGCCGTTCCGAGTCGCGGAAGGTGTACGACGCGCCCAGGTGCATGAAGCAGCGGCCGTCGTTTTCCCAGATGGGCAGGCCCGTGATGCGCGCGGTGTACGCGTAGTTCCCGTCGCCGAAATTTTCGCCGTTGTTGTACTGGTTGAGGCCGTTCTGGCCGTTGTCCTGGCGGTACCACTCCGCCTGCCAGGTCAGCCGCTGGTTGAGCACGCTGTTGCCGGTCAAGACGCCCGTGGAGAAGTTCTGGTAGAAGGCGTCGGTGTACATCGACCGCTCGAGGAAGGTCATCGACTTGCTGCTGCCGGTCGTGTCACCTTCCAGCCCCTGCGCGGTCTTGAGGTGGCCGACCCAGACCCTCCCCAGGTACGGGAGGTGCATCAGGCCGACCCAGAACTGGTCGAGGTTGATCGTGTCGTTCGTGATCTGTTCCAGCGCCGGTTCGATGAACCACTCCACGACCTCCCACGCCTGGCCGTCCCACTGCGGGCGGATGCGGCGGAAGAAGACGCCGTCCTGGAAGTCGCCGACCTGGGCGGCGGTCTTGGTGTTGTTGCTCTGGCCCCACCAGACGCTGTCCATCTGGAAGCGCATGCCCATGTGGGACACGAAGTCCTTGTTGGGCGTCTCGAAGGTCACGCCGTTGAACGGGTTCCAGCGAACGCTCATGCTCAGGTCGCTGCCGACTTTGAAGCCCGCAGCCTCCTTGTCCGCCTTCTCCGCAGCCTCCTCGGCCTTCTTCTCCTCGTCCTTGAGCTTCTTCTCCTCGTCCTTCTTCTTGAGGTAGTCGGAGACGATCTTCTCGATCGAGCCCTTGTCGGCGGCGACCGGTCCGGCGACCGGCGTGGGGGCGGCGGGTAGGCCAGTGAGGGGGTCACCGCCCTGGTTGAGGGTGGGCTGGGTGACCTGGCCGAGTTGTTTCTGTAGCTGGTCGAGCTGCTGCTTCTGCTGCTCCATCTGCTGCTTCTGCGCATCCAGTTGCTGCCTGAGGACGGCGATGTCGTCCTTGTCGGCCGCGTACGAGGAGCCGCCGCCTAGCAGAACGGCTGCGGCTCCTCCCACGAACAGAAGCCGAATGAATTTGCGCCACAGACGCTTGAACATGATCGTCGGTTCCTTTCACAAAGGGATGAACGTCCTGCACTCGGGCCACATTCCCGCCGCTCAGCGACAGTTCAACGCTGTCGATTTTCTCCGGGTTGCTGCCCCTGGCGAGCGGGCCATTTGCCTTGGCCGGTCGGGAGTCCATCCTCCCGCCCTTCCCAGGACGAGCGCGTTTGTCTGCTGGAAGGGATCGACCGGGATTCCGTGAATCTAGCTTCATATTGGCAATTGACGGGGGAAGGGTGAGCTATCGTCGTTTCGGTTGTATTGGTCGAGCCGGAAAGCCGGGATTGACGGGCAAGGGCAGGCTGGGCAGCGCCGGTGAAAGCAGCAACTGCGGCAAGGTCCGGCGAAGAACGGGGGAAAGCGGATCCGCTTGTGCCGGAAAGGCAAAGTGGGGGAGGAGGGCGGCACCCCCGAACAATCGGCCCGCCGGCGGCCTGGTGTGGGGTTGCCACCAGGCCCCCGGCGGGCTGGACGTCGTCCGAGGACCGAGCTTCCCGCCGCCGGGGTCAGAAGTACCACTGCGTGCGGAGGCCCAGCCCGTCGAGGTCGCCGGGCAGCGTGCCGTTGGGCCCGGTGCTCTTGTCGTAGCGGTTCTGGTGCAGGTACTCGAACTGGATGCGCAGGGTAGGGCTCAGATACCAGTTCAGGCCCACCTCAAAAGCGTCCGTCTGGCCGGCCTGGATGAGCCCGTTGTCCAGGTTCAGATGGTTCCAACGGGCGGCCAACTCCCAGGCCCCGCGGCCCAGCAGCAATCGGTCGTCCTCCCCCCGGGTGAGCCAGAAGGGCGTGTAGGGGGCGGTAGTGGTCCGCGAGAGGCGGCCGTAGCGCGTGTCGTAGCGCCGGTTCTCGCCGGTCAGGAAGTAGGAGAGTTGCACGTAGTAGCCCCGGAACCAGACGTCTCCAAGCCCCAACATCTTGGGGCCGTGCGGATTCGGGTTGGGGACGTAGACGTCGTTGGCCGACGCCCAGCCGTACTCAGCCTGCAGCGAGAACGCGCCCCGGATCCACAACAGCTCGGTGCCGATGACCGTGCTGGAGGAGGCGGTCAGCAGGCCGGTGTCGATGAGCTGTTTGCTGTCGCCGGGCAGTCCGAGGGAGGTGGCGTTGTTGCCGTTGGTGCCGCCGTAGTCGCCGATGGCATCGCGCAGCAAGGGCCGGCTACGGAAATCAATGAACGTCGGCCCGACGGTGCCGCCCTGGGTGCCCGACGGGGCGGGCACGTCCTCCGCCTTCCGCCAGCCGTAGGAAGCGCCCAGGTGCAGCAGGCAGCGACCGTCGTTCTCGTAAACCGGCAGAGCGGTCAGTCGGCCGGCGTAGGCGTACTTGCCGTCGGCAAAACTGGTGCCACTCTGTCCGGAGTCGCTGCCGCCCGGAACATTGTCCTGGCGGTAGAACATTGCCGCCCAGGTCATGCGCTGGTGGAGGACGCTGTTGCTCGTCCAGATGCCCGGCGCCAGGTCTTCGTAAAAGGCCGAGCCGAAGGACGACTGCTCCATGAACGTGCCGGCCTTGAACCCGGTGTACGATCCGGCTTCCAGCCCTTGCGGAATTCTCGTCTTGCCGACGCGGACGCTGCCCAGGATTGGGAGCTTCGTCAGGCCGACCCACGCCTCGTCGATTTGCGGCACGTCGTTGGCGGTCGCCTCGAGCTGCAGGATGATGTCCCACTCCACGACTTCCCAGGCCGTGCCCTCCCACTGCGGGCGGATGCGGCGGAAGAAGGCGCCATCCTGGAGATCGCCGATCTGCGTGGGCGATTTCAGGGCGCCGCTCTGCGAGAAGGCGACGGTGTCGAACTGGAACCAGAACCCCAGGTGCGAGGTGAAGTCCTTGTTGGGCGTCTCGAAGGTAACACCGTTAAGGGGGTTCCAGTGGACGCTCATGCCCAGGTTGGTACCGACCTTGTAGCCGTCGTGCTCGTCCGCCGCCTTCTTGGCCTCCTCCGCCGCCTTCTTCTGGGCGTCCCGCAGATGTAGGTAGTCGCCGACGATCTGCTCGACTGTCCCCTTGTCGGGCGGGGGCGGGGGCGGCAGGTCGGCGGGAGCGGGCTCGGCAGCCGTGGCGGCGCCGCTCTTCTCCTTGAGGTCATCGACGCGCTTCTTCAGTTCCTCGAGGAGCTTCGTCTGCTCCTCCAACTGCTGCTTCTGCAGCTCGAATTGGGCCTTGAGGGCCGGGACCGTGTCGGGCTCCTCCGCGCGGGCCGAGCCGCGGCCGCCGAGCAGCACGGCCACGACCCCCCCAACGAAGAGCACCCGAATGAACTTGCGCCACAACCGTTTGTACATGATCGGGGATTCCTTTCCGCTTCTCAATTGTGCCGAATTGCCGCGCCTTCCCTGTACGCCTCGGCTTGTCTGCTTGAGTCAATCGACCGGAATTCCCCGAGTCTCCCTTAATATTGCCAACTGCGGGAGAGGGGAAAGGAGGAAGGATTGGGTAGTGTCGGTCGAGCGGAAGGAAACGGATTGCCCGGAGAAAGGGGCCGGTCAGCGGCAACGATAGCCGCGCCCACGGACGGTTTCGATGCCGTGGCGGTCGCCCAACTTGCGTCGCAGTGCGTTGACGTGGACGTCGATCGTCCGTTCCTGCACCTGCGCCCCCGCACCGATCACGGCCCGGATCAGTTCGGCGCGCGTACACACCTGCCCGGCATGGCGCAACAGGTGCTCCAGCAGGCGAAACTCCGTCGGGGTCAGCACGACGACAACACCCTGAACCGTGGCGCGGAGGGTGACCGAGTCGAGGACGATGTCGTCGCGCTCGGTGCCATTCGGCTCTGTCATCGTCTCACCTCACGTCCCTGTCGATGGCAGCCCCACCCCCATCTGCACGCCGAGATCGGGATTCATCACTAAGTTTATCACGTCGGTGATTATTAATCCAGCAGAAATGGCGTTCGAGACGGACCTGGTTGCGGAGAGAGAGACCGGTTGCTCAACTGGGGGCTGAGGGCAGCCCGATCTCAGGCGTGGTTGCGCGCTGACTCCTGGATGGCGGAAACTCTGGTAAGTTGACGTACTAGCCGCGCAAGTGGCATACCGGTAAGGCATTGCGCCCGCGGTCAACTTACCAGAGTTTCCCCAGAAACTCTGGTAAGTTGACCCTTCCCGGCAACTTCCCCGGCCCGGCGAAGGTCCGCGACGGTTGTTCGCGGCAGATGGGGGGAATGGAGAGCCTGGCGAATGAGGCTGCCAGGCAACGGGAACGGGGAGCGAACACGGCTGGGGCCGAGGTTCGCTCCCCGAAGCGACAGAGGGACGGATTAGCGCGGGGTTTCCGGCACGGGCGCCATTTCGTTCTCCTGGGCCGGCTTCGTTTCCGGCTCGGGGCTCGGTGTCACCGGCACCTGGACCGGAAGGGCAGTGGCCTGGGGCAGGGCGCAAAGCGGCGGCTGGCCCATCGCCCAGAAGAGGCGGAACTGGTTGCGGTTGTAGTCGATGACCGCGTCCAGGTAGCGCATGCGGGCCTCGTGCAGCGCCTGCTCGGCCAGGATCGGCTCGAGGGGGTCAAAGCGGCGGGCGCGGCCGCCGAACCCGGTGGCCAGCCCGAACGCCGCCTTCTGCAGTCGCTCCCACATCGTCTCCGCCTGGCGGACAGCTTCCTGAGCGGGGGCCAGTTCGCGCTCGCGGGCACGGACGACCTTGGCGGCGGCGCTGACCTCGGCGCCCACCTCGGCCCGGACCTCAGCGACGTGCAGGTTGGCCTCGTTGTACTGGGCGCGCGAGGCGCGCGACGCGAACAGGTTGCCCAGGCCGGCGTTGCGCAGCTCCCAGTTGACCTGGACCATGAAATCGTCGCGCCAGCCGTAGTCGTGTAGGGCGGGGATGCCGCCGCCGAACTGGCTGCCGTAGTAAGCCATCTGAACATTCGGAATCAGAGGGCGCGTCTTTTCTTCGCGCCAGCGGGCCTGGGCGGCAGCGACCAGGGCGCGGCCCTCGGCCAGCTCGGGGCGGTTCGTCAGCCCGAGGCCGATCAGCTCGTCCAGGGGGGCAGACGTCGGCACCAGTTCGATGGGCAAAACCTGGGCGTCGGCCGGCAGCAGGTCCACGCTCGGCTCCAGCAGCAGCAACTGGGCCAGGCGAGCCGAGGCGACGCCCGCCGCCGCCTCCAGGTCGATGCGCTCCTGGCGGAGGATTTCCAGCTCGGTGCGGGCGCGGTTGGCGTCCGCGGTGGTCTTCCCCAGCCCCTCCCGGTCGGCCGCACTCGCGGACTGGAAGATCAACTCGGCCTTGGACAGGATTTCGGCGTTGATGGCCAGGGCGCCGTAGGCGCGCAGCAGGTCGAGGTAGGTGAGGGCCACGTCGAGCTGGACGTTGTAGGTAACAACGCGGGACCGGGCCTGCTCGGCGGCCACCAGGTCGCGGGCGATCCGCGGACCGAAGATGGCGTCGGCGATCGACAGGTTCAGGCCGGCCCCCACCGGGAAGGCCGCGTTGGCCTTGACCACGTCAAAGATCTGGCCGCGCGAGTTCTGGAGGATGCCGTTGTGGACGTAATAGTTCGGCATGAAGGTGAGGTTGTCGGGGTTGCTGCCGGCCCACAGGTTCGGCAGCCACGCCACCTGCGCCTGGTGCAAATGGGCGTATGCCTCCTCGACGCGCATCTGGGCCAGGGCAATGGTGGGGTTGCTGGCGTTGACCAGTCGCAGGGCGTAGGGCAGGTTAATCGGCAGCAGTTTCAGCGGTTCGGCAGGAGCCTCGGCCGGCGGGGGGGCTGCCGTCGGTCGCGGGCAGGGCGTGACGAGGCCGCCGGGGTCCGCGTAGCCGGTCTGCGCCGATGCCGCGGGCGGCGTCTGCGCCAGCGCGGCGCCGACACCGCCGAGGCCGCACCCCAGGGCGGCCAGCCAGACGGCGCGCCAGCGGCGGCCGCTACGGGGTCCGATCCATGCCATGTTCGCCTCCTTGCGATTCGGCCGGCGCACCGGCTCACCATTCGACGCGGGTCGTCTTCACCGCCTGGCCGTTACTCAGCTCACCCTGGTTGGTGAAGACGATCTCCTCGTCCCCGGTCAGTTCGCGCTTGACCTCCTGACCGCGGACCTTCTCAATCAGGGCCACCTTGACCTCTTCGCCGTTGTCGGCCTGAACTTCGACCGGCATCTTGAGGACCACGCCGTTTTTCACCACGAACACGTAGGAAGTGCCCCCCTGGCTAACGACGGCGCCGCGGGGCAGCAGGAAGGCTTTCCGGAAGCTGCTCAGCACCAGCCGCATAGTGCCGTACTGACCGGGGATCAGGTGCAGCGGCTGGTTCTCCACGTCCTTCCCCTCGACCTTGGGGAACACGGGCAGGGTCTTGCTCTTGAGGTCGCTGTTGCCGGTGGCCTTTTCCTTGGCCACGAACGCCTTGTAATCCTCGGCACTGCCGTTGTAGAGATCGACCTCGACGCGCATGGTCCGGTCGTGCTCCGGGTTGTCCAGTGACGGGGCGTAGCGCGTCACCTTGCCGCGGATTACGACGCCCGGCAGCGTATCCATCTGGATGATCGCCTCGGTGTCGCGGTTGACGAAGGGGGCGAACTTGTCGGGCACCTTCATGTACACCGTGACGAGGTCGTCGCGGACCACGGTGAGCAGCGGCTCGGTGTGCGCGGTGGCGGCGTTCTGGACGAAGGTCCCGGGATCCACGTTGCGGCGGGTGACGACGCCGTCGAAGGGCGCTCGGAGGGTCGCGAAGCCCAGCAAGGCTGTGGCCTTGTCCCGGTCTGTGCGGGCCACCCCGACGAGCGAGTCCGCCACCTTTATATCGGCAGCCGCCGCTTCCGACTGTGCCCTGGCTTTCTCCAATTCCGCCTTTGCCTCCTTTACCCCCGCCCGGGCGGCATCGACGCCGGCGGCGGCCGCATCGCGGTCCTCGATCCGCTCATCGACGACGTCCAGGGTGACGGCCGGGTTAGGTCCCTTAACCAGCCCCTGGAAGCGCGTCAATTCCTTCTCGCGGAAGCGCCAGCTGGCCTCGGCTCGCTTGATCTGGGCCTCTTTCACGTCGATCATGGCGCTGGCGATGTCCACCCCGGACTTGGCGATCTTCTCGTTCTTCCGGGCCAGGTCCAGCGCTGCCAGCCGCTGCGCGATCACCGCCTCTTTTTGCTGCAGGTCCTGCTCCAGGTCCGGCACGTCGATTTCCACCAGCACCTCGTCGGCCTTCACCCGGTCGCCGATCTCATGGACGATGCCGCCGGGCTTGATCGGGCCGGCCACCCGGGCCATCAGGTCGGCCTGGTAGTAGGCCTCGGCGAAAGCCGGCTGCTCGATGCTGGAGGTGAACGAGGGGTCGCGCTTCGGCCGGATGGTCTTGACCGCGATCGCCGCCTCCCCGGGCGCCTCTTCCTCAGCCGCACGAGCCGAGGAGGTCAAGGAGCCCGGGCCGTGGGCGATGGTCAACCCAACCGCCAGGGCCGCCCCGAGGACCACGGCCGTTGCAAGGCCGATCGTCAGCACCGCTTTCTTGCGCAAGAACCTCATGGCCACACACTCCTTCTTGAGAGGGCGGGCCGCGGGGGGACGCCCCCCTGGACCCGCACGGTATATTATAGGTAAGACATAGCGCCCTTCCGCGCTTCGGCCGTCCCGTCGCCCGCGAAGGAGAAACCAGCCATGTTTCACCCGCGCGTCATCCTCTGCCCGACGGACTTCTCCGAGAACTCCGCCGCCGCGCTCCGCATCGGCCGGGACCTGGCCCGTCAGAACCAGGCCGCCCTGGTCGTCCTGCACGTCGCCGACTCCCTGGGGCCGGAGGGCCTCGGCTTCGTCGATGTGGCAACCCGCTTGCAGCCGGAGGGCCGCGTCGAGGACCTCCGGCGGACGCTGCACCAGGTCGGCCAGCCCGAGCCCGGCCTCGACATGCGCTGGCTGCTGCGGGAAGGAAACCCGGCCGCGGTCATCGAGCAGGTCGTGCGCGAGCAGCACTGCGACCTCGTCGTCCTCGGCACCCACGGCCGCACCGGGCTCGACCACCTACTCATGGGCAGCATCGCCGAGCGGATCATCCGCCGTTGCCCGTGCCCGGTCCTGATCGTCAAGTATCCCAGCGCGGGTTAGCCGCTTGCGGCTTAGCGTTCGCTTCACAAGAGTGAAGCGAACGCTAAGCCGCAAGCGGCTAAACGGGGACGGCCACGCCGTCGCAGCTCGGCTCGGCGACCGGCGGTGCGTCCGCCAGTTCCGCCTCCAGGTCCAGTTCTGGCGGCAGCGGATCGCGCATCAGCAGCGTGTACATGATCGGCACCACAAACAGCGTCAGGCAGGTCGAGGTCAGCAAGCCGCCGACCACCGCCCGCGCCAGCGGTATGTTCGACTCGCCGCCGCGGGTCCCGAACAGGCCCGGGAACGCCATCGGGATCAGGTCGAGGAACGTGGCCAGGAACGTCATCACGATCGGCCGGAAGCGGATGGCCGCCGCCGTCGTGATCGCCTTGGCAATGGGCGCCCCCACCTTGCGCTGCTTGTTGGCGAAATCCACCAGCAGCACGCCGTTATTGACCGCGATGCCCACCAGGAAGATCACGCCCATCGCCGACTGGACGTTCAGCGTGGTCCGCGTCACGAACAGCATCGTCAGCACGCCGATCAGCCCCAGCGGCACCGTCAGCATGATGATGAACGGCCCCACCCAGGAGCGGAACAGGGCCACCTGCAGCAAGTAGACGAGCAACGCCGCCAGGGCCAGGCCCAGGGCCAGGTCGCGGAACGAGCGGTTCATCTGCTCGTATTCGCCCCTCATGTGCAGGTGCATGTTCCCGGGCACCTCGTAGTCGCCGCCCTTCTTGCCGGCCGTGATCGCGCCCCCCGCCACCCTGGCCTCGTTAGCGATGACCTCCAGGAAGCGTGCCCGTTCGCCCGCGTCGAGGGCCGTGCCAACTTCGCTCAGGAAGCCGTCCCGAGAGTCAAACCCCTGGTCCTTGAAGGTTTTCAGTTTGATCAGCACGCTTTCGGGGACTTTCCGCTCGCGCAGGGCCGTCAGCGATTTATCGCCAAGGATGTACCAGTCCGGCACCTGAAGCCCAAGCAACCGCCGGTTGATATCGGCGGCCACGCCGCCGATGTCGCGGCCCTCCGTGTTCACGAGGATGTCGAAGGTCCGGTACAGGCTGAAATGGTTGACTTCCACGGCACCGGTGTCGTCCCGGATGGTGACCAGGGTGCGCAGCGTGACCCCCGCGTCCTGCTTGCCGCCGGTGGCCGGCACGTTGAGCACGTCGTCCAGCGTGCGGTTGGGGTCCTCGGGGTACTGCACCGCCACGAAGTACTGGTTGTTGGTGTCGGTGTCGATCCAGAAGTTGCGGTTGATCGACACGCTGGAGTTCATGGCGGCGACCACCTGCAACAGCACGTCGTCGGCCGGCAGCCCCATGTCGGCGGCCTTCTTGCGGTCCACGTCGATGATCTTGTAGGGGGCGTCTAGCCGCTGCTGCAGGCGCACGTCGGCGGCGCCCGGCACGTCGTGGATGCGGTTGCGGATGGCCTTGGCCAGCTCGAAGGGCTGCTGGCCCTTGCCGCCCTCGACCTGGAGGTCGATCGGCGAGGACGCGCCCAGGTTGAGGGCGGTCGAAACCATGCCGCCGGTGTCGAAGCTGAAGCGCAGGTCGGCGAAACGCGGCTCCTCGGCGAAGAGGTGCCGCAAGCGGATGGCATACTCCTGGGCGCTGGCCGTGCGCTTCTCGTTGAGCTGCACGCGGATGATGGCGTCCTGCTGCCCGGAGTTGGCCGTGTAAGCCACCGACCAGTCCGGGTCGAGGCCGAGTTCGGAAACGATCACGTCGCGCTCGCCCGTCGGGATGTGCTTCGCGATGAAGCGCTCGACCGCGGCGACCCGCTGCTCGGCCGCGTCCAGGCGCGTGTCCGAGGGGGCGCGCAGGTAAATGGTGATTTGCCCGGCGTCCACCTGCGGGAAGAACTCCCGGCCGATGCCGAAGGTCAGCATCAGGGCGGCAACGAAGAGCCCGAGCACGGCGCCGAGCACCAGGAGGCGCCGGCGCAGGGCCAGGGCCAGCAGCCGTTCGTAGAAGCGGGTGGCGGTGTTGATGTGGTGCTCGGTGCGATGCGACCGGCCGACGATCAAGCGGCCCACCCAGACCGCGGCGCCGGCCAGCAACCCGCCGAGGGCAGCCCACTTGAGCGCCGGCGCGAGCTGCTGCGCCCAGAAGTCCAGCGGCGCGTCCGACATCAGGTTAGTGACAACCCTCGCTTTTGCGGCGGTGATGAGAACGTTCGCCAGGACGAAGATCAGGCGCGGGACCAACCGGCCGCTGCGCCACAGGACGAACAGCGGCGCCAGGCTGCCCAGGAGCGAGCCGGCCACGATCCCCCAGTTCGTGATATCTTGGCTCTCCAGCAAGTGGCCGAGGAAGGCGCCGGCGGCGATGCCGCCCAGGTTGCCGAGGACGACGCCGAGTTGGAAGCGGAGGGCGCTGCCGGCCGGTTCCAGGTCGGGGTCGTCGGCATGCCCGGCGTGCCCTGCGTGCCCCGGCTTGCCGCGGCCATGCACGTCGGGCAGGAACTTGGCGCACATCATCGGCACGAAGGTCCGCGACAGCAGGAACGACGTGACCATGGCGAAGGTGACCGCCAGGGCCAGCGGCCGGAACAGGAAGCCGCCCATGCCGGGCATCAGGGCGATGGGGGCGAGCACGATGTTGGTGGTGCAGGTGGCGACCAGCACCGGCACCATCACCTCGGCGCAACCGTCCAGGGCCGCCCGGATGCGCGACTTGCCCAGGTGATAATTGCGGTGGTTGTTCTCCAGTTCGACGATGGCGTCGTCCACCAGCGGGCCGATGGCCAGGGCCAACCCGCCCAGCGTCATGGCGTTGATGGTGTTGCCCGTGACGTGCAGGCACACGATGGCGCCCAGGATGGCCAACGGGATCGACATGCTGGCGATCACCGTCATGCGCCAGTTGCCCAGGAAGATCAGGATCATCACAGACACCAGACAGGCGCCCATGATGCCTTCCTCGATCAGGCTGCTGATGGCTTCCTTGACGTACAGCGACTGGTCCATCACGAAGTCGAGCTTGGTGCCCTCCGGCAGCCGCGACTCCATGTAGTGGATGTAGTCCTTGACGCCGGTGGCCACCGACAGGCTGCTGGCCCCCTGCTGGCGGTAGATGGGCACGTACACCTGGGCGCTGCCGTCGATGCGGACGCGCGAGGTCTGAATGGCGTAGGCGTCCTTGGCCTCGCCGACGTCGCGCAGGTAGACGGCGTCGCCCGGCTTGATGCGGATGGGGAAGTCGTTCAGGTCCTCGACCTTCTTGACCATGCTGTTGCTGTCGAGAAGTACCTGCATCGGGCCGAAGTAGGCGGTGCCGGGCGAGATCATCAGGTTGCCCTGGCGGAGGGCGGCCACGACGTCGAGTGCCGACAGGTGGCGGGCTTGCAGGTCCTTGGGCCGAAGGTAGACCAGGACCGTGCGGTCCTTGCCGCCGACCACGACCGGGGCGACACAGCCGGGCACGGCGCCGAGCATGTTGCGCACGTCGATGCGGGCCAGGTCCTTGACCTTGGCCTCGTCCATGTGCGGATTTTTGACGGTGAGCACGCCCAGCGGCATGGTCCCCGTCGGGTCAAAGGGGAGGGTGACCGGCGGCAGGGTGTTGGGCGGCAGCGTCGGCAGCGTGCCCTGGGCGAGTGCGTTGGTCAGCGTCAGGGCCGAGTTGGGGTCGATGTCGTCGCGGAAGTAGACGCGCACGACGCTGCCCCCGACGACCGACTTCGACTCGACCTTGGCGGCCCCGGGGGCCTGGTTGACCCAGCGCTCGATGCGGTTGGTGATGGTCTTCTCCACCGACTCCGCCGGCATGCCCTGGTAGTAGGTGAGGATCTGCACCGCCGGCGCCTTGAAGACCGGAAGGATGTCCTTGGGGATGGCGATGACCGCCAGCACGCCCAGCACCAGGATCATGAAGACCAGCGTGGCGACCATGTACGGATTCTTCAGCGATGCCTTGATCAACCACATGAGTACGTTCCCTCGATAAAGGACCCGGTCGTCCGGTGTGGGATTGCCCCCGAAGGTGAAAAACTCACCGCCGGGGCTTGACGGTACGCCCTTCGTCCGGCGAAGGCAAGGAGCGTCGGTGGTCGGCCACTCCCACCCACGCGCCGAGGACCGCTCCGGCCACGCTCAGGCCCAGGATGCCGAGGACGGCACCGTCCAGGCCCCAGGAGACGTTGCCGTACAAGAGGCCGAGGAGCAGGCCAAGGGCCGCCCCGAGCGGCAGGCCCAGGAAACCTCCCCAGACCGCTCCCCCCATCGCCATCCGAGCCACCTCGCGTGCTCTTCCCATACGTCGATTCCTCTCACCGGGCGCGCGGGGTCCCCTGCCGGGGCGCCGGGCTGTCAACACGGCGTGGGACCAAACAGGTCGTGTGACCCCAAGCAAGTGCTGTGCCGCCCAGACTTTTCTCCCGGGATCGGCGCGGAGTACGATCGGAACCAGCCGCTTCGGGTCACCGCTTCCGGCACCAGCGGGAAAATACTGATTGACAAGTCGGAAGGTTCCGATATATTTGAGCAGAGGAGGCACACGATGACCGCCAAGCCGAAAACCCCGAAACTACCTCCGCTCATGGACCTGGACGCTTTGGGGCAGGCGGCGGAATGCCTCAAGACCCTGGCCCACCCGCACCGGCTGCGAATGGTTCAGATGCTCCTCCAGGGCCGCTACACGGTCGGCGAACTGGCCGAGGCTTGCGGTATCCCCAGCCACATGGCCTCCGAACACCTGCGCCTCATGCAACGCTGCGGCTTCATGACCAGCCAGAAGGACGGGCGCAAGGCGTATTACCAAATTGCCGAACCCCACCTGGCGAACATCATGGCCTGCATCGAGGCACGCTTCGGAGGCGGCACGAGTTGATTTTTTCGCCCGGAAGTATCGTATCGTCGAGATACGTCAATCAATGAACAGCAACTTCGCCCTGGTCGGTGGTCGCACCGGCCAAGACCCGATCGAGGAAAGGAGATCGCCATGAGCGTCAGCACCATCAGCCCCCGGCAGCTTGCCGAACTGGGCCGGAGCGGGAGGATCGACTTGCTCGACGTGCGGACGGCGGTGGAGTTCCGGGAATTCCACGCCGCCGACGCCCGCAACGTGCCCCTGGACCGGCTCGACCCGGCGACGGTGAGGCGGGCCCACGACGGCAACAAAGACGAACCGCTGTACCTCATCTGCCGCTCCGGGAGCCGAGGCCGACAGGCGTGCGAGAAGTTCCTGGCCGCAGGTTTCACGAACGTCGTCAACGTCGAGGGGGGCACGCTGGCCTGGGCCGAATGCGGCCTGCCCGTCGTGCGGGGCCAGAAGGCGATCTCGCTGGAGCGGCAGGTGCGGATTGCGGCGGGGTCGCTCGTGCTGCTGGGCGTGTTGCTTGGCTGGCTCGTTCATCCCGCCTTCTTCGCCCTTGCCGCCTTCATCGGGGCCGGCCTGGTCTTCGCCGGCATCACCGACACCTGCGGCATGGGCCTGCTGCTGGCCCGGATGCCGTGGAATCAAGTCAAGGACGCCCCGGCCAAGTGCTGTGCTGCGAAGGAGGTCTGCCCATGAAACTGCTCATCGTCGGCGGCGTGGCCGGCGGCGCCTCGGCTGCCGCTCGGGCCCGTCGCCTTTCGGAAGACGCCCAAATCGTCCTGATCGAGCGGGGGCCGGACGTGTCCTTCGCCAACTGCGGCCTGCCCTACTACCTCGGCGGCGAGATCGCCGAGCGGGACAAGCTGCTGGTCGTCACGCCTGAGCGGTTGCGGACCCGCTACAAGCTGGACGTGCGGGTGCGGACCTCCGTGGAAGCCATCAATAGGGAGGGGAAGAAGGTCCGTGTCCGTGACCTCGCTTCGGCACGGGATTACGAGGAAAGCTACGACAAGCTGATCCTGGCACCAGGGGCGGCGCCGCTGCGACCGCAGCTCCCCGGTATCGACCTGCCCGGCATCTTCACCCTGCGGAACCTGCAAGACGTGGACCGCATCAAGGAACGCATCGACCAAGGGGTGCGGCAGGCGGTCGTGGTGGGTGCGGGCTTCATCGGCCTGGAGCTGGTCGAGAACTTCGTCCGCCGGGGCATCGCCGCCACGGTGGTCGAGTTGCAGGACCAAGTGCTGCCGCCGTTCGACAAGGAGATGACGACCCCGATAGCTGAACACCTGGCAGCCAAGGGCGTCTGCTTGCTGCTCGGCCAATCCGCCGAGGCG
>DATFNV010000454.1:0-10532 GCA_035266225.1 Gemmataceae bacterium | reverse complement strand
AGATCGTCAAGGGCAAGGTGACGAAGCTGACGAACTTCGGCGTCTTCGTGGAGCTGGAGCCGGGCCTGGAAGGCTTGCTGCACATCTCGGAGCTGGCCGACCACAAGGTGGACAGCCCCGAGGAGGTCGTCAAGGTGGGCGACGAGGTCGAGGTCAAGGTGCTGCGGGTGGACACGGCCGACCGCAAGATCGGTCTGAGCCGCAAGCGCCTGACACAGGGGCCGGATGAAGAGGTCGAGGACACGACCCCGGGGGCGGCGGGCGCGCCGGCGCGCGAGAAGCGCGAGCTGCGCGGCGGCACCGGCGCGGGCTCCGGCCAACTCTTCCAGATGCCCAGCACTGGCGGCGCGGAAGAAAAGAAGTAAAGAAGTCAGAAGTCAGAAGTCAGAAGTCAGAAGGGGGAGGGTGCCCGCGTGGTGCCTTCCCCCTTCTGTCTTCTGCCTTCTGACTTCTGCCTTCTGTTCGCTCCGGTTGGTCGTTCCGTGCCGCCCGCGGGAGGCGGGAGATGGGCAAGGGGCGTGCCGGGGACTGGAGGCGCAAGCGCGGCGCGGACGATACCAGGGGAGGAACGGCCGGACGTGGAAGCGGCCTGCGGACAGCTCCCCCGGGTTCGCAAACGCGGACGAATTCTCGGGGACTGTTGGCGGGCGGCGCCGGGCTTTCCGGTTATTCCTTCTGAGAGGCTTTTTCCTGAGTTGACTGGCTTACCCACCCGCGCCGGAACACTTCGTCATGACACGAGCCCGCCGACAAAGAAGCGAGACGGTGCAATCGCCGCTGGAGACGTATCTCCGCGAGATCAACGAGACACCGCTCCTTACCGCCGCCGAGGAAAAGGAACTCGCCTACCGCATCGAGGATGGCGATGGCGAAGCCCGCGACCGGATGGTGCGCGCCAACCTCCGCCTGGTCGTCAACATCGCCCGCAGCTACACCGGTAAGGGGCTGGGGCTGCAAGACCTGATCGAGGAAGGCAACCTGGGGTTGCTGCGAGCCGTCGAGGGCTTCGACCCGGGGATGAACACGCGCTTCAGCACCTACGCCAGCTACTGGATCAAGCAGTCGATCAAGCGCGCCCTGGTCAACACCGCCAAGACAATCCGCATCCCCGCCTACATGGTCGAACTGCTGGCCAAGTGGCGGCGGGCGATGAGCAAGCTGCAGGAAGAATTCGGGCGCGTGCCGACGCAGGAGGAGATCGCGCGCGCGCTCAACCTGCCGAAGAAGAAGCTGGCCATCATCAAGAAGGCGATCCGCGTCTACAACTCGACGCCGCAGAGCGACCAGGCGGAATCCGGCTGGTCGCTGGACGAGATGCTGATGGACGGCCACACCAAGACGCCCGACACCGAGATGGTCGAGGCCGACGACCTGCACCACGTCCTGGCACTTCTGGCGAAGATGGACAAGCGCGAGGCGACGGTGCTGCGCATGCGCTTCGGGCTGGATAACGAGGAGCCGAAGACGCTCAAGGAGATCGGCGAGTGCCTCGGCCTGACGCGCGAGCGCGTCCGTCAGATCGAGAGCGAGGCGCTCAGCGCGCTGCGCGAAAGCATGGAAGCGGAATAAACGCCGTTGCCCGCTTGCGGCTTGGCGTTCGCGCGAACGCCAAGCCGCAAGCGGCCGGCACGTCCCTTCAATCCGTTACTTTGATTCAATCCATCACGGTCTGACGGGCGATAACCACATCGTCACCGCGACTTTCCCCGCGCCGCCACGCCCGGCGGCTCCTCCCAATCCCAATCCTCGCGATGAGGTTGCGCCAATGGCCGTGCGTCCTGGCTGGCTGTGGCTGTGCGTCGTCCTTGTCGGCCCGTCGTTGGCCGTGTACGCCCCGGCGCAGGAGCCGGAGGCGCGAGCGCGGCAGCTGTGGGCGCTCGGGCAGGAGGCGATGCGGCAGGGGAAGCCGGCCGAGGCCGTCCAGTATTACGAGCAGAGCCTGGCGGCCGACGAGGGGCAAAAACGCGCCCACCTGAGCGTGGCCGCCGCGTACGTCCAGTGCGGCGACGAGGTCGGGGCCGCCCGGCACTTGGCCGAGTACCTCGCCGCCTTTCCGGAACACCACGTCGTCCGGAAACACTACGCCGAGTTGCTGCTGCGCCTCGGCCAGCCGCGCGAGGCACGCGGGCAGTTCGAGCGCTTCATCGCCGACGTTCAGGATACCCCCGAGTTGGCGGCAAAGTACCTGGTCCCATGCCACAGCCGGCTGATGGAGATCGCCAAGGCGGAGGGCGACGAGTACGGCGAGCACCTGCACCGCGGCATCGGCCTCTACCTGCTGGCGCGCGAGCGGGCCGACTTACCCGACCCGGAGGAAGGGGACCTGTCGGTCGAGAGCGTACTGTGCGAGGCGGCCGGGGAGCTGACGATGGCGCGGATGGCGCGGCGCGATGAGGCCCGACCGTCGTGGTATCTCTTCGCGGTCTGGTCGCGCCTGGAGCAGCGGCAACCGGCGCTGAGGCACCTGCGCGAGGCCGAGTCGCTGGCGCCGTTCAGCGACCTGACGCCGGCCGAGAAGCGCGACCTGGCCATCGCTTGCCTCGGTCGCGACGCGGAACTGCGGCGACCCCGCTGAGTCGTCTCCGCCTCCCCTCATCTCGACGATCCGCCAACGCCGCTCCCCCCCGTGGGGTTATTGCCTGTGGGGGCGTTCCCTTGACAGGGCAAACGCGGGGGTGATAGCCTCATCTAGCGTCCCCGCGGCAATCGCGCCCTCTGCCGTCCGCTGGGCGGACGCGCTCCGGTCTTCGTTCCACCCCGAGGAATCCGCCATGCCGCGCCGGCTTTCCCCGCTGTCGCTCATTTGCCGTGTTTCAACGCTCCTCTCCGTGATCTTCCTTGCCGCCGGGTCGGCGCAAGCCCAGAACCGCGCCAGCATCCTCCCGGCCGACGGCGAAACCGCCTTCCTGAGGCTGTACAAGAGCAATACGCCGCTTTTCAGCAGCATCAGCAAGCCCGACCCGGCACAGCAGGCGAACAAGGAGAACCCGGAACACCAGAAGGCCATCGACGTGACGGCGCAGTACTACACCTACCGCCTCACCTGGGACAAGCCGGACAAGGGCTCGGACAAGCTCCTCACCGACTACGGCGAAGTGGACAAGTTGATGGCGGAGTTCTTCAAGGAGGTGAACACCGCGGAGGCGGACAACCTGCGCAGGGCCAACCCGGTCTTCACCGAGATGTACCTCAAGGCACTGGCGCTGCGGGCGCGGGACGTGATCCAGACGAGCCAGCCGCTGGCGGCCGTCAACGGGGCGCGCATGCTGGCCCGACTGGCCCGGGCCGGCTCCGACGAGGCCGGCGACGCCTGCCTGGAGGCGATTGCGCCTGAGACGGACTTCCTCGACCCCCTGGCGCGGGCCGGCGTTCAGTACTGGGCGCTCCAGGGCCTCGGCAACCTGCTCGGCCGATGGGCCGAGGCGCCGGCCGGTGCCGACGCGCCGCCGGTGCCCGCGGGGCGCAAGGAGCGCGAGGCGAAGTACGTGGCGGCCCTGGTCAAGGTGATCGAGCAGTTCATCCCGCGTGACGGCAAACTGCCGGCCGGTCTGACCTGGTCGTCGTCGGAAGAGGAGAGAGGGTTGCAGGTCTTCCGCCGCGAGGCGGTGCGAGCGCTGGCCCAGTACCGCACCCCCGCCGTGGTCGATGACAAGGGAGCGATCAAGGTGCGCTCCGCCCTGACGCTGCTGAAGGTGCTCAACAACGACGGCCTGACCCCGCCGGCGCGCCTGGACGAGCAGATCGAGGCGGCGTGGGGCCTCGCACGGCTCCGGTCGAAGACGGTGCCGTTGTACCAGCCCGACTACGCGGCGCAGCAACTCGGCTACATCGTGGTGGAGATGGCTCGCGGGGCCGTCCCGAAGGACAGGAAAGTCCCGTGGAGGGTGCATGCGGCGCGCCTGGCCGACGCCCTGGAGGCGATGCGCGCCGACACCAAGGGTGCGCCCGACAAGGCGGGGGATTACGTCGAGAAGATGGTGACGCAATCGCTCCGCGTCCTGAAAGCGGGCATCGAACTGAACGAGAAAGGCGACGCCGGCGATCTCAAGGTTTGGCTCAGCTCCACTTCCCCGCCGCACAATACCCTCTACAAGGGCCTGGATGACTCGACCGTCCGCCCGCTGGACAAGAGCGACGTGCCGCCGCCGGAGAAACCGGCCGAGCCCGAGAAGAAGCCCGACGAGAAGAAACCCGGCGAGAAGAAGCCGGACGACAAGCCGAAGCCGCCGGTCAAGCCGTGAGCCGTGGGGCAGGCCGCCGGCCTGCCGTGAATTCACGGCAGGCCGGCAGTCTACCTACACAGGTGTACATCATTGCCCCGCCGAGGGAGGCTCCGGTGAGGGACTCTCCGGCATTCCCGGCTCTGCATCCGGGCCACCCTCCGGTCCTGAATCTGTGAACTCGGTGTCGGATGGGTCGTTACTGCGAGCGATGAGCGACAGGAGCACTGCTTCGACTTCCGGCGAGACGAGGATTTCCCTCAGTAACTTCTGAAACGCCTCAGGGTTTGCTGCTGTCCGAGATCCATGGAGGTTCTCCCCCACCAGTCCCTGCACCTTGTAGCACTCAGCGGCCACCGTCACCGGGTAGGGGAGCCTCTTCCGGTAGGTCGCGGATAACACGAGATGCTTGTAGTTGAGCGCCGGGGCTGCCACCCAGAGCTTGAGTTGGACATGATCCGGGCGGGTCAGGGTGCGCTCGATGGATCCTTCCAGCACGCCTTTGGTCGTCGTCGAGAGGGTCTCGACCTGCTCTTTGAGCATGGCGTATGGCGTCTTCACGTCTAGCCGAATCGCCTCGGGCCAAAGGTTCGGGGTCGAATGAGGCATGGGCAACTCTCCGCTACAGGTTCAAGCGAAAAAGGATTGGGAGGTGGTCAGAGAGGGTGGGACGGCCGTTGCCGTCCAGTAGAGAGCCCCTCCCGTCATCGTCGAGGCTGTCGAGTATCCGCACTTCCATCAGCGCGTCCATGATGCTCGGCCGCAAGAGTACCTGATCCCACATGTGCCAGAAGTACGAAACGGGCGTTGACGCCGCGTAGTAGTACGTCCCCGGAGGCCCTGGATTGCGGTCACCGAAACAGGACCACATCGGGTTGTAGAAGTAGCGGCACACCTTACCCTGCACCTTCCTCTGCCCCGCCCGGGCGACGGTGCGGGACATCACCGCGTGCAACTTGTACGAGGAAGTCATCCCTGGATCGAACGGATTCATGTTGAGGTCGCCCACCAGGACGATCCGATCGTTTTTCAATTCTGTCTCGATCTTCCCAAGGGTGTCCATCAATTGGCCCGCCGCCTCCTCTTGATCCTTGTCGTGCCACCCCGGCTTTCCCGGGAAGTGAACGACAGCAAGGAGGATGCCGGGCGGCGGCCCCACCTTGAGGTTGCGCACGTTGAGGCCGGCGAGGAAGTCGTTGCGCCGATCAACGACTCGCCCCTTCGGCAGCCGGCTGAAAACCTGGATCTTCCGGCTCGCGCTGAACGGGTAGTGGAATCCGGTGCGGCCGTGGTCTTGCAGGGTTGCGATCATCGCGCTCTGCTCGATCTCACTCTCGGCCAGGATCACGATGTCCACGGCACAGGCTGACACCAAGCGGGCGACGGGCTCCTGCAACGGCTTGCCGTCCAGGTTCCAGAAGAGAAAAGACACCATCCCTGCGCTCGCTTCTGGAACAACTACACCGCACATTACTGGCGCACCCGGCCACGCCTTCCCTATTGTCTAACTCCGGCGTGACCTGTGCAAGGGAGAGCGAGAACGAAAGCCGCAAGCAACTACGGCGTCCTCACACGGCAAGCCGGCCGCGCTCCTCGCGCTGGAGCCACTTCTGCACTTTCGTCAGTTCTTTCGACCAGTTCTCCGAGAAGCGTACTCGGCCGAAGGCGTCATAGAGCAGGTCCAGCGTTTCCAGGAAGTGGCGCAGCAGGCCAACGCGCTCCTCCAGGCGCACGCGCTCGTCATTCCCCTCGGGCGCCGGGAGCTTCGCCCCGCTGACGGCCAACGTCTCGGCCTGAAGGGTGAAGTCATACTGGTTGTCGTGCCGCGCCAGGGTCAGGCCGACCTTGCGCGGCAGCTTGCCGGCCTGGATCGCCCGCCGGGCCTCGGGCAGGCGCGTCGGGCCGCCGCTCTGGATCGTCTCCTTGCCGGTCTGGGCGCGCGGGCACTCCAGCGTCAGCGTCCGCGTCAGCATCACCGCCACCTCGGACCGGTCGGCGAGGGAAATCGTGTCGTTGTCACTGTCGAGCGTGTACCACAGCCACAGCAGGAACTCGTTGCCGAGGAAGTCGCGGTTGGCCTCGTCGGGGGCCCAGGCCATTTCGCCGGGCGTCACGCCGGGGATGAAGGCCGCCGGGGCCGCGTCGTCGATGCCGCGCGTCTGCTGCCGCAATTCCGCCAGGCGGAACGCCTGCCGCCCCGCCGTGAGCGGCTCGAAGTTGAGGCCAAATGTCTGCTGAAAGTGCGTGTGCAACCGGTCCACGACGCTCATCGCCGTGGTGCCGACGAGCAATTCGTTGGACAGCGCGTCCCAGAGCACGGGGTACGCCTTGCGCTTGAGGAAACGGCCGTCCTTCCCCTCCTCTTCGAGGCGTTCGCGGGCGGCGTCGCGGGCCTCGCGCTTCTGGCGGGCGCTGGGCCGGCCGCTCGGGTTCTTCTCGGCCGCCGCCCGCAACTCGACCGCCGCGTAGGCCCGCAGCAGGTCGGCGGGGACCTTCTGCTGATCGACGCGCAGGCAGAAGTTCAGGGTCTCGTTGACGACGTTCTTGGCCAGATCGAACCACGTATCCAGGATGTGGTCGCCGGCGGTCCAGCCGACCTCGACGCCGTCCGCCGAGGCGACGCGCTGGCTGCCGATGGCGTGAGCCGCCAACCGTTCCAGATACTCGGGGCCGAAGAGGCCGGGCGACGGACCGTTGACGCGATAACGGGCGAAGGTGAGCCGGCCGGAGAAGAAACCCATCGACAGGTCCTCCCAGTGGTCGGAGAGAACTATCGGCGGGCGGGTGCGGCGAAGTGCAGCCTGAAGAGGGAAAATCGGGGGAAGAGGGGCGAGCGGTCAGGCATCGGCCTTGCGGCCGGCGCCGGTGTCGTCGCCGGACAGGGCGGTGATCTGCCGGGACGCCTCGCTGTCCTGCGGCCGCAGCTTGAGGACCGCCCGCCAGACCGCGATGGCTCCCGGGCGGTCGTTCTTCCGTTCGTAGGCGCGGGCCAGCAGGCGCAGCAGGGTCTCGAGCTTGCGCGGCGCCTCGGTGTCGTTGGGCCGGGCCTTGCGCAGCGCCTGCCAGACCGCGATGGCCTTACCCAGGTGCTTCTGCTTCTCGTGAGCCCGTGCCAAGAGCCGCGCCGGCTCGGGGTTGTTCGGGGCCTCCTTGCAGGCTTGCTCCAGCAGCCAGACCTGCAGCTGCGCCAGGCCCAGCGCGGCGGCGGCCTCGGCCATCGCCAGGTGCGTCGGCATGTCGTCCGGGGCTTCGACGAGGACCGCCTCGCCGTACTCGAGCATCTTGCGGTGATCGCCGGCGACCTGGGCGGCCGTTAACTGCTCTCGGGCGCGCGCGGCCGCCGCACCCCGCGGGCGACCTAGTTTCTTCCCGATCCGCCGCACGGCGCGGCGGTAGACCGTGTTCGTCGGGTCGAGCGTACAACTGCTCACGAGCAAGCCGTAGGCATGCCTCATGTCCGTCCCGCCGCCGGCCAGGGCCGCCCGGGCGCGCTGGTACTGGGCGGCGGCCGCCCGGCGATCCTCGGCGCTGAGGCCAAGCACTTCCAGCAAGGTCGGGGCCCCGGCGTCGGTCGCCGGGGGAGGAAGGATCGGCCGGGGCGTGGCCGGCCCCGATTCTAACTCCGCGAGGGCGGAGCGGTCCGCCGGGCCGGTGGTGCTGACCGGACGCAGGGCGTCGAGTAATTCGGCCGGCGTTTGGTAGCGGTCTTCGGGCTCCTTGGCCAGCATGCGCTGCAGCACCGCCCAGAGGGTGTCGGGCACGTCGGGGTTGAACTGACGCACGTCGGGCGGGTCGGCCTGCAGGTGCTTCAGGAGGCGCTCGCCAAGGCCGCCGTCGGGGAAGGGCGGGTGGCCGGCCAGCATGTGGTACAGAGTACATCCCAGCGAGTAAATGTCGCTGCGGATGTCGGCCAGGGCGCTGTCGCGCGCCTGCTCCGGCGCCAGGTAGTCGATGGTGCCGACCGTGGTGCCGTCGCGGGTGACGCGGAACTGCTCGTCGGACCGGGCGCGAGCCAGGCCGAGGTCGGTGAGCTTGACGCGCAGTTTGCCGCCCTGGCGGGTGAGGAGGAAATTGGACGGCTTGACGTCGCGGTGGACGATGCCTTGCTGGTGGGCGTGTTCCAGCGCCCGGGCGGCTTGCACGGTGACGACCCAGGCCTCTCGCGGGTCAAGGCGACCCTTGACGCTGATGCGGGTGGCCAGGTCGGTGCCGTCGATGAACTCCAGGGCCAAGAACCAGGTGCCGCCGTCCTGCCCCCAGTCGTAGAGCGTGACGATGTTCTTGTGCGACAGCCGGGCGGCGTGCCGGGCCTCGCGGCGGAAGCGCTCGACCGCCGAGGCGTTGTCCACCATGTCGGCCGGCAGGACCTTCAGGGCGACGTCGCGCTGCAGCTCCACGTCGCGCGCGCGGTACACCTCG
The DNA here is from genome assembly GCA_035266225.1 of Gemmataceae bacterium. GTDB lineage: Bacteria > Planctomycetota > Planctomycetia > Gemmatales > Gemmataceae > DATFNV01. Next base: position 1,893 of record DATFNV010000454.1, on the reverse strand, counting down.
CCCATCCCGCCGGTGGCAAGGTGGGCGACGACCTCGTAACGGCCGAACCGCGTCCCGGGCGTGAGTGGTTGGGCTGACATCGCACGATCCTGGCCAGTGCCGCAGTAACGCTAGTGCGGTCGCGACCGAGTCCGGCGGCGCTGCCGGGATTGAGGGAAAACGAAAAAGAACCCGACCCATCCGAGGGAGGCGCGTTCCGAGCGCCGCTCGCCGTCTTCGTGCCGCTCCGGAGGCACAACCTGCTCTTCTACTAAGGTACTACGCACCCGTGTGTAACACCAAGAGGAATTGGCGAACTACGGCCTGCTTCCGGAAAAGAGCGGTCGGGGTAACACTGCTGGTGTGGGGATGGTGCCAGCACGCCATCACAGGCCCGGCCCCGGACCACTCCGCTTCCCCCGCCCGAAACATTCTTCGCTCATTTCCTGTTGACTTCACCCCCTTGTGCCGATACACTTGTTTGATAAGATCGTTTCATACACTTGTTTTGGAAGACCTCTCCATGTCCTCTGACGATCCCCGGACGCGGCTGCTGGAGGCGGCAGGTCAAACTTTCGCCGAGAAGGGTTTCAAGGGCGCGACGGTCCGCGAGATCGTGCAGCGCGCCGGGCTGAACCTTGCGGCCGTCAACTATTACTTCCGCGACAAGGAGGGGCTATACCAGGAGGCAGTCAAGGCGTCCTGCTGCGGCGCGTCGGACGAGTTTCGCTTGCCCGAGTGGTCGCCGGACACTTCCCCGGCGGTGAAACTGGCCGACTTCATCCGCGCCGAGGTTCGCACCGTCCTGGGCAACCGCGCGCATCCGTGGCACCGCCGGCTGATGATGCTGGAGCTGGCCAACCCGACGCCAGCCTGTGCGGAGCTGGTCGCCGGGCGGATCCGGCCCCGGGCCGAGTTGCTCGGCGGTCTCCTGCGCGAGCTGCTGCCCGAGGTGCCCGCCGACCGGCGCAACCTCATCGCTCACAGCATCGTCGGTCAATGCGTCTTCCACCGCCTGGCCCAGCCGATCGTGGCGCTGCTCGTCGGCGAGGAGGAGTACCGCACCTACGACACGGCCCGACTGGCCGAGCACATCATTGAGTTCAGCTTCGCCGCCCTGGGGCTGCGGCCGCCGCTGGGGCGCGCCAGCCGGGAGACCGTTAACGCGGACGGCGGGGGGGGCGCATGATCTGGATTGCCCTGAAGATGCTGACCGGCAACCGGGCCAAGTACTACGCCATCATCTTCGGCGTGGCCTTCGCCAGTATGCTGATGACGCAGCAGGCGTCGATCTTCGTCGGCCTGATGCGCAACACCTCCAGCCAGATCCGCGACATCCAGGGGGCCGACGTCTGGGTGATGGACCCCAGCGTGCAGTTCATCGACGACGTCAAGCCGCTGACCGAGAACGACCTGTATCGCGTCCGCGGCGTGCCGGGGGTGGCGTGGGCGGTGCGGCTGTACAAGGGGCAGGCGCGGGCCCTGCTGGAGAAGGGCAACTTCAAGCAGTTCAGCGTCATCGGCCTGGACGACCAGACCCTGATCGGGGCGCCGGCGGAAATGCTCGTCGGCTCCGTCGGCGACCTGCGCCGCCCCGACGCCATCATCCTCGACCTGCGCGGCTTCCAGATGCTCTTCCCCGGCCAGGCGCCCCGGGCCGGCTGGGTGGTGGAGATGAACGACCGGCGGGCGGAGGTGGTCGGCATCTGCAAGAGTTCGCCGTCTTTCCAGACGTTTCCCATCGCCTACACCCTCTACAGCCGGGCCACGCTCTACGCCCCGCAGGAACGGCGGCTGATGTCGTTCATCCTGGCGCAGTGCGAGGAGGGGGTTTCGCCGTCGGAGGTCGCCGAGCGCATCCACGACCGCACCGGGCTTCAGGCCCTGAGCGGAGAGGCGTTCTCGCGGATGACG
>DATFNV010000453.1:0-20567 GCA_035266225.1 Gemmataceae bacterium | reverse complement strand
CGATCGCCCCGACCCGTTCGCCCGGTCCGGACGGGAGCACCTGCACCACGGCGCGGCCCGCGGCCGGCCCGGTCGGGGAACCCTCGGCGCCCGCGTCGGGCTTGATCGCTTCGCCGGTTTCCAGCTCCCAATCGTACAGGAAAGTCGCGCCCAGGGCGTCCACCGCCGGCCCCCGGACGCGGGCCAGGGCGTCCACCCACTGGCCGACGCCGGCGTTCTTCTTGAAGAGGGCCGGGTCGGCGAGGTTGAGACTGCCGGTGAAGGCCACGGCGCCGTCGATGACGACGATCTTGCGGTGCATGCGCAGGTCGGCCCGCACGAAGAGGAGGCGGCGCAGGGTGACCGGCAGCGCTTCCCGCAGTGCGACGCCCCCGTCCCGCAAGCGTCGGGCGCGGTCGCTGCGCAGGAACCGCTTGCTGCCCACGGCATCGACCAGCACCCGGCAGGTGATGCCGCGGGCGGCGGCGCGCAGCAGCGCCTCGACGACCTCGTCCGCCTTGCCGCCGACGTCCCAGATGTAGAACTCGAGGTGACAGGTGTGCCGGGCGGCGTCGATGTCGGCGATGAGGGCGGGGAAGGCCTCGCCGGCGTCGCGCAGCAGCCGGATGTCGTTGCCGGCCAGGGGCGGGCTCTCGAGCACCGCCTCGGCGAGGCGCGCCAGCCCCTGGCCGCAGGGCGGCAGGTCAGCGACGGCGGCCTGGTCCCCCTCGCCCGCCGACCTGGCCCAGCCGCGGTACGACTTGCGGAGAGTCGCCCCCTTGTGCTGTCGCTTCCGGCCCAGTCGCGACTCGCCGATGAGCAGGTAGACGGCGGCGCCGGCGAAGGGGAAGATCAGCACGACGCTGAGCCAGGCCAGGGCGACGCCGACGGGCAGCCGGCGCCGGATGATGCGCACGGAGAGCCCGACCCGGATGAGCAGGTCGGCCACGAAGATGGCGTCGGCGGTCCAGTGGATATCGGACATGACAGGGGGACTCCGTGGGGAGGCAGGTCTGCCGCTCGGGGGGACCTGCGGGCGCGGCTCACGGCGCCGCTGTGACTGTCGGCGGGAAGAGGTCGCGCACGGGGCAGCGGAAACCCTGTACCACGTCTTCCGCGTCCAGCTCGCCGCCCTCGCGGACGCCGCCGATCGAGCCGTCCGCCCGGTAGATCAGCACGGTCCGCGTGGCTGGGCTGACCACCCACACCAGGCGCACGCCGGCGCCCAGGTACTCCTGCACCTTGGTCAGCACCTCCTCAAAGACGTCGTTCGGCGAGACGACCTCGGCGAGCAGATCGGGCGCGATCGGCGTATGTCCCTGCGTAGGGAGTTGCTCGTACGGGAAGCGGCCGATTCGGATGAAAGAGGCGTCCGGCTTGCGGACCAGGTTCGGGCGGCCCGGGAAACACTGGAAGGTCGTGTCCGCCGGGAAGACCCAGCCCAGACGTTGCGCACGGCAGTAGTTCCGGAGAATGGCGAGCAGCTCTCCCGCGATCCAGCACGCCAGCGTGCTCATGTTGTGCTCCACGAGATGGCCGTCCACGAGTTCATAGCGGTCGCCGTCTGGCATCTTCAGCAGGTCGTCGGCGGTGTACGTCGGCAGCGCCAGCATTTGGTTCATCGTTGCGGCCTCCGTCACGGTTTCGCGCCCACGCCAGGGGGGGAATTGGCTGCCGTCATTCTACCCTTCCTCCAACCGCGCGACGAGAATACGGCACCTCGCTTTTCGACCCGCGACCTCCCCCGGCGCGCCCATTTCAGGCCGCACGTCCCGCACGATTCACCGATTCTTCCTGGGAACTTCATTGATTTCGGTTTGGGCCAACGTTAAAGTGGCATGAGCGTCTTGTGAATGAATCATGATGAATCCACCTCACGGCGCGCCGATGCGCCGGGGCGTGTGCCGCGAAAGCCCCCCTCCATGTCGCAAGTCACGACCGATCCCCGCATGTGGGAGATGATTCCGCTCGGCCTGGCCGCCAAGGTCCGATCGCTGCTGCGGTGGGCCGCGGCTTCGTCGGCGGAAGCTGCTGCGGTTGGGCGCGCCCGGGTCGAGATGCTGTCGCTGGCCCTGGCCATCTGCACGGCCATCTTCGCCGTCAAGGGGTTCATCGCCTACCGCGACCTCGACAACGCCGCCGCCCCGCCGCAGGTCTACGGCGACTCGGTGGCCGCCTCGGTCGCCCGCGTGGCGGCCTGCTGCGGTGAGGACTTCGCCGTCGGCCTGGGGTGCTTCGTCGTCGCCGCCGGGGTCCTGGGCTGTGTCGGGTCGTCGGGGGGCCGCGCCGCCGTGCGTGTCCTGGCCCATCTGGCGGCCGCCTTCGCCCTCTGCTACATGGTGATCAACGCCCAGATCTTCCACGGGGTGCGCCACTTCCTCACCTACGCCCTGGTGCAGCACGCCGGCGGCTTCCGGCCGGACCGCTCCATCTACGAATACGCCACCTCGCCGTTCAAACTGGCCCTGGCCCTGGTCCCGATCCTGACGCTGGCGAGCCACCTGGGGGGGGTGTGCGCCTTCCCGCGGCTCTGGCAGCGCGTCACCCGGGTCGCCTGGCGGCCGCTGCCGCTGGCCGTCGCCGGCCTCGTCTTCGTCGGCGCCGGCCAGGCGGCGCAGCGCCTTGTCGTCACCGACAGCGCCGACGACTATGCCCACAACCCCCACCTTCACTTCGTACGCTCGTTGTTCGGTACGGTGAGCTTCGGCGACGACGGCGGCGGCGATCCCGTAGCGGCGGGCGTGCCCCCGGCCCACTACATCCCAGGCCACCCCGGCCACCACCCCGGCTTGCTGGCGGCGCGGCCGACGAACGTCATCCTCATCACCGCGGAGTCGGTCAACTCGCGCTTCCTGGAGACGTACGGCTGCCGCATGGGCACGACCCCGTTCCTGCGCCGCCTGGACGAGGAGGGCCGCAGCCTGACCTTCGAGAACTTCTACGCCACCTCGAACAAGACCATCGCCTCGGCCCTGCCGATCTTCGGCGCGACCTACAACGACCCGACCAAGCTGGCGACGATCCTCGACTACCGGGATTATCCGACGCCGGCGGCGGCCAACTGGCTCCGGGCCCGAGGTTACACGACGTACTTCCTCGGCACGGGCGGCCACACCACCTGGGAGGGCTACCTCAACGTCAAGCCGGCCTTCGTGGACAAGGCGTTCGACGTCGGCCTGGATACCAGCCACCCGTTCTGGCAAGCGGCCGCCCGGCCCACCGCCCTGACCGAGGACGACTACCTCGACGCCCCGATGTTCGCCGACCTGCGCCGGGCGTTGCGCGCGCTGAAGGGGCGGAAGTTCGCCGTGTGGGCGTGGACCTACGACGCGCACGCCCCGTACTTCGACGGCCCGGGACCGCAGTCGTTCCCGAAGGAGCACTTCCCCCGCGCCGTGCTCGGCCGACCCGAGAAGGAGGCGGACTTCGAGCGGCACCTGCGGGCGATCTGGCGCCTCGACCAGCTGATCGAAGGGCTGTGCCTCGAGTTGGAAGAGCTGGGCCTGGCCGACGACACCTTGATCGTGCTGACAGGGGACCACGGCGAGGCGTTCGGCGAGCACGGCTTCATCGGGCACGGCTCGTCGGTGTACGAGGAGGAGGTCCGGGTGCCGTGCGTGCTGATCAACCCGCGGCTAGCGCCCTTGGGCCGGCGCAGCGGGGTGCTGGGCAACCACGTCGATCTGTGGCCGACGATCACCGACGTGTGCGGGCTGCCGGCCAACCCGCGCTGGCAGGGGCGCAGCCTGGTGGGAGAGGACTCCGGCCAGCGGCAGGTGTACTTCCACGCCTACGAAGCCGCCCTCGGCGTACGCGACGGGAAATACAAGTACATCTGGTCTTTCCGCGACAATCGCGACTTGCTGTTCGACATCGACAGCGACCCACTCGAGAAGCAGAACCTGGCGGCCGACAACCCGCAGCTGTGCGCGGAGGAGCAGCGGCGCGTCAAGGCGTGGGCCAACTACCAGACCCGGCTGACGCAGGATCGCGTGGCGGCAGACGAGAAGTAAAGCGGCCGGGCCGGCGGGTTGGCTCACACGAGGAACGGCAGCAGTTCGTCGTAGTCGAGCTTGCGGTCGAAGGCGCCGGCGATCACCGAATCGACGCCGTTGCCCTGGTAGACGCGCTTCACCTGCAGCGTGCGGGCGCAGAGGAACGTGTGTGCCCCGTTGATTAGCTGCAACGACAGGACCGCCCCTGACTCGAAGCGGCCGGGAGCGAGCAGGCAGACGCCGCCCGCCGAAATGTCGCAGACGCGGGCCGGCGCGTAGCCGCCGCCGTCGCGGCTCCAGTAACAGATGATCTCCTGAGCGGGCGAAAAGCGCACCGACCTGCGCCGCTCGACCTGTTTGCGCGTGGCCGGCTTGACGCAGCCGGGAAGACCTGGACGTGACATGAAATCCCCTTTGCTGTTCCGGTGGGGAGGGGATCGCCCCAAGCAAAGGTAGGCTAGCGAAGGGCCCGGGTCAAATGCGCAGACCGCGGCAAGACAGCCCGGGGTACGGAGTACCGAGTACTCAGCGTCCACGGCGCTGCGCCGTACTCAGTACTCAGTACTCAGTACTCGCCCCTCGGGAAAACTTGCCGCGCCTGGGTCTTATGAGTTGAACGTGTTGGTCGGTTTCTTGCGCCGGGCCTCGGCCGTGGACCACAGGGCCCGCACCTCGCGCCAGCGTTCGCAGTCCGGCGGCACGCCGACGGCGCGCAGGATGCGCTCGACGTGGAACCACTTCAACGGGTCGTCGCGGTCGATGCGCTGGAACTCACGCGTCAGCACCGAGTAGTTGAACCCGAGGCGCGGGCTGAACGCCCGCAGCGACGGCGCCACCTCCGCGATCAGCACGCGCAGCTCGACCCCCAGCGGCGAGGCGCACCACGTGTCCAGGGAGATGCGGTAGCGCTCCGCCCAGTCGTGGTGGGCGATGGTCAGATCCTCGACGCCGCCGGCAGTCCCGATCGCGAAGAGCAGACACCAGGGCGGCGTTTCGTCGCCGCGCACTATGCCGCGCAGCCGCACTGTCGAGAGTCCGTTCAGGCCCGGGGCACGCCGCAGCAGCCGCACCAGCGGCGCCAGCCCGCCCTCGCGCCTGGCGAGCAGGGTGATCAGCTCGGCCACCGAGCGCGGCGCCCGCCAGGCCATCTCGGCGGCTTGCAAGGCCCGCCGGTGCGCCAGCAGGTCCTCGACGCGCCTCTGCCCGGCCGCCTGAATCGCCTGAATGATGCGCTCGCGAGCGGTGTCGCGCAACGGCTCGATGCCGCCCTCGATCTTCTGGTACTCGCGGGCGCTGTAGCCCATCAGCGGGGCAACGTCCTTCAGTTCGAAGCCGTACGTCTCGCGCGCCAGGCGAAGATCGACGCGCATCTCCGGCCGGTGCCGGCGGTGAAAGATCTGGCGCCGCTCCTTCCAGAGGTCCAGGAGCCCCGCCGCTTCCGGCGAGCGCCCGGCCAGCACGGCCACCAGCCCCGCCGGGTACGCTTGCATGGAGTAGAAGCCGTCCTCCTCGATGTACTTGATGATCCGGGCCGGCTTCTTGCCGCCCACGCCGAACAGGTCGGCCAGCTCGCGGCGCGTCAGCTTCTGTTCCAGGCGCAGCTGCTTGACGCGCAGGCCGAAGTCGTTGCGCGACTGGCCGCGCTGGTCGGTCTCGTTGCCCAGCCAGAGCTTTTGCAGAGCAAGGAACTCGTCGTCGTTGCGACAGAGGCCCTGGGCGACCTCGGCGACGGTGGCCCAGCGCGGCAACTCGAAGTAGCGCAGTCGCCGCAGCGAGGCGGTGCTGAGGAAGTGGCTCTCCGGGTGGCCGGCGCGGGCGCAGAGGACGCACAATTCGGCCAAGGCCTCGGGATAGCCGCGCTCGAGCAGTCGGCGGCGCTCGGCCTGGTGCCAGAGTTCCTCGGCCTGGGTGGTGTCCTCCTCGACGGCGGCGCACAGGTGGCGGAGCACGGCAATGGGGAGCGGGAAATTGCCGCGGCGGTACTCCCAGAGGGTCGCGGGACTGATGCCCACGCGGCGGGCCAACTCGCGCGAGGAGCCGGCCTTCAACTCGAGGCGGGCGATGAAGCGCTCCAGGTTGTCGGCGTGGCCGGCGTAAAGGAGGCGCAATTCCTCCAGTTGCTCGGCGGTGACGCCCTCGCCTTCGCAAAAGGTCATGAACTGCTGTAGGGTGTGCCGCGTCGGGGTGTGGATGCCTAGTTCCATGTCGCGCATGGCGGCGCGGCTGATGCCGGCTCGGCGGGCCGCTTCGAGGCGGGTGATCTTGAGGGTGCCGGCGCGGATACTGACGACGGCGCGGGCCAGCGGCGGGGCGCCCTCGGCACGATGCAGGCTGTGCTCGCACAGGTGGCGGTTGCGCAGGGCGTGGCCGTGCAGGCCGTTGCCGTTGACAGAGGGGGTGTGCGCGGCGCGGTTCCTTGAATCGAGCATGGCTCCCATCCGGTGGATTCGCGGAACGAACTTGGTGCGGGGCGGCCTCTGGCATCGAGGCCGCGGGGGGTTGGCGGGCGGGTTGTGGGGACAATCGTCGGGCGGGCAGCGTGCGTTGGGGGGTCGCGTGGCGTTGCCGCTCATGCGTACCGTGCCTGGGCGGGCAGGAGGCACCACAAGCCGGGGCGATGTTCATGCAATCCTAACGCCCCGCCCCGGCGATTGCAAACAGAATCCCGAGCAGTCGCTTGCGGGTTCGTGATCGCGGGACGGCAAGGCTTCCCTGATATAGTGATGGGTCGGCGTTTCAACAAGGGGCGCGGAGACTTGCCAGGATGGGAAACAAGCTCGCGCGCCAGCCCGTTGCGTTTCCTTTCCCCGGACGGTAAGGTAGACAGCCGGAGATCCTTCGCGCCATTCGGGTACGCCGTGATGAAGCTACACCTTTCAGTCCTCTGGCTTGTCCTCTCTCTCCCGGCGCTGGCGGCGGCGGCGGACGAACCCACCCTGAAGTCGGCCCGGCAGCGCTTGCTGCGCGGCAACGTCGAAGAAGCGATCGCGCAGTACGAGGATCTGGCCAAGGAAGCCAAGCAAAAGCCGGCCGCCGTCGTCGGCCTCAGTCGCTGCTACGAGGCCCAGGGTCAGTACGACAAGGCCCTCGCCGTCGTCGATGACGCCCTCAAGGCCGACGAAAAGGGCCTCGGCCTGCTCGGCCTCGGCCTCCTCGTCCGCCGGGCAGAGCTGCTCTACCTGCGCGGCCGCTGGGACGACGCCGAGAAGGCCGCCGACAGCGCCCTGGCCATCGACAAGCAGAGCGTCCGCGCCCGCTGGGTCCGCGTCCAGGTGTGGCGCGACCGCGGCGAGCTGGCCAAGGCCAGGCCGGAACTGCCCTGGTTCACGCGCCTTTACAACGAGACCGAAGTCAAGGATCCCGACGACCTCTACGCGCTCGGCTTGGCCGTCACCGAGTATTCGCGCTGGAAGAAGGCCCTCGCCGATCAGTATCAGGACGTGATGACCGAGCTGTACGGCGGCGCCCTGCGGGCCGACAAGGACTACTGGCCCGCCGAGTATCAGACGGGGCGGCTCCTCCTGGAGAAGTACAACAACCCCGACGCGCTGAAGGCGTTCGAGAAGGTGCTGACCATCAACCCCAACGCCCCCGAGCCCTACATCGGCAAGGCGCTGATGGTGATCGAACGGTTGGAGCTGCGGGAAGCCGAGGATCTCATCGAGCGCGCCCTCAAGTCCAACCCCAACCACCCCGAGGCGCTGCGCCTGCGCGCCGACCTGCACCTGTTCGCCGGCGACTACCCCGCCGCCCTGAAGGAACTGGACACGGCCCGCAAGGTCAACCCGCGCGACGAGGAAACCCTCGGCCGCGTCGCCGCGTGCCTACTGCTCCAGAAAAAGAACGCCGACTTCGACGCCCTCGTGCAGGAGGTGACCAAGCACGACCAGTCGCCGGCCGTCTTCTACCACCAACTCGGCGAGCGCCTGGAGGAGCGGCGGCACTACGAGGACGCCGAGAAGTACTACAAGAAAGCCATCGAGCTGCGCGACAACATCGCCTGGCCGCTCAACAGCCTCGGCCTGCTCTACATGCGCATGGGCGACGAAAAGGAGGCCCGCAAGGTCCTCGACAAGGCCAACGACCTGGATCCGTTCAATGCCCGCGTCCTCAACACCATCAAGGTCCTGGATCACCTCGGTAAATACGAGACGCTCAAGACCGAGCACTTCGAGCTGCGTTTCGACGAGAAGAACGACGGCGCCTTCGCCCGCTTCATCGCGGATTACCTCGAAGAGATTTACGCCGACCTGGCGAAGCAGTTCGACTACCGCCCGAAGGGGCCGATCCTGATCGAGGTGTTCAAGACGCACGAGATGTTCAGCGGCCGCGTCGTCGCCCTGCCCGATTTGCACACCATCGGCGCCTGCACCGGCCGCATGTTCGCCATGGTCTCGCCGCACGGCAAGCGCGGCACCCGGCAGATGGCCCCGTTCAACTGGGCGCGAGTCCTGCGCCACGAGATGGTCCACATCTTCAACCTCGAACAGACGCATTTCCTGGTGCCGCACTGGTACACCGAGGGGCTGGCCGTCATCAACGAGGGCTTCCCGCGGCCGCAGCCGTGGAACGCCCTCCTTCTGAAGCGTGTGCCGGCCGGCGAGCTGATGAACCTCGACAACATCGACCTGGGCTTCATGCGGCCGCGCTCTCCGGAGGACTGGAGCATGGCCTACTGCCAGAGCCAGCTCTACGTCGAGTACCTGAAGCTGAAATTCGGCGACAAGGCCGTCGGCGAGCTGCTCGCCGCCTACCGCGACGGCCTCGACACCGCTGCCGCCCTCGAAAAGGTGTGCAAGGTCGATAAGGAGGCATTCGAGAAGGGCTACCGCGCTTACCTCGACGAGGTGGTCAAGGGCATCAAGAGCAAACCGCCCGAGAAGGCGCTGACCTTCAGTCAACTCCGCGAGGCCGTCAAGAAGGACCCGGACAACGCCGACCTGAAGGCCCGGCTGGCGGAGGCCTACTACACCCGCGACAAGGCCGAGGCGCGCAAGTTGGCCAAGGAGGTCCTCGGCGCCAAGGCGAACCACCCGCTGGCGTCCTACGTCCTGGGCCGGTTGGCGGAGGCCGCCGGGGACAAGGAAGAGGCGATCAAGTTGCTGGAGGCGGGACTCGACCGCAACAACCCCGAGCCGAAGTTGCTGCGCGAACTGGCCAAGGCGTACTACAATGCCGGCCAGTTCGATAAAGCGGCCGACACCGCCGAACTGGGACGCAAGGTCGAGCCGTATGAAAGGCAGTGGCTCGTTGAACTGGCGCGCATCTACGCCCAGACCAACGACCGCGACAAGCAGATCGCCGTGCTCAAGGACCTGGTGCCGACCGACGCCGACGACTTCGATAATCGCAAGCGGCTGGCGAAGATGTTGCTGGAGGCCGGCAAGAACGATGAGGCGGAGCGCTACGGCCGGCAGGCGCTGGAGATCGACTTCCGCGACAAGGAAGCGCAGGATCTGTACGAAAAGGCGCTGCGCGCCCAGGACAAGAAGGCGCAGGCGGATCGGTTCCGGGAGATCGTCGAAAAGTGAGGCCGCTTGCGACTTAGCGTTCGCTTCACAAGGGTTAAGCGAACGCTAAGCCGCAAGCGGCTGCGGAGCCCCGCATGCCGTTGTCCCTCGCCGAGTTGCAGCGATTGATTCGCGATACCTACGACGCCAAGGACCGCAAGCGCGGCGTCGAGGGGACCTTTATGTGGTTCATGGAGGAGGTCGGCGAGTTGGCGGCGGCGCTGCGGGGCGGCACGGACGAGGAGCGGGCGCACGAGTTCGCCGACGTGCTGGCCTGGCTGGCGACCCTGGCCAACGTCGTCGGCGTCGATCTGGAGAGGGCGGTTCGGGCCAAGTACGGCGGCGGCTGTCCCGGCTGCGGCCGGACCCCCTGTGTTTGCGATCAGGCGGCAAAACCCTAGCGATTGCAGATTTGAGATTGCAGATTGCAGATTGAAATCGCAGCGAATCTGCAATCTGCAATCTCAAATCTGCAATCGAAATCGGACCCTTCGTATGCGCTACTCATGTCTGGTGGGTCTGGCCCTGACGGCCGCCCTCGTCCTGCCCGAATCGGCCCCTGCCCAGGCGCCGCGGGTCGAGATCACCGGCGTCCGCATCGGCTTCCCGGGCAGTCTCAACCGCGCCGTCCGTGGCGGCCTCGCCCAGGGCCGCTTCAAGACCGGCGCCTGGGCCCCCCTCTACGTCGATCTCGAAGTCCGCAACGCCCCCCTGCAGCGCGACAACTACACCCTTGTCGTCGAGTCCACCGACGGCGACGACATGCAGAACGTCTACGAAGAGAGACGCTTCCTGCCGACGGTGGAGCCGAAGGAGTCGCCGGTGCTGCTCGCCTACGCCCGCGTCGGCAACAGCAACGGCGACCTCGTGGTCAAGGTGCAAGACGTCCGCACCGGGCAGACGCTGCGCGATAAGAAACTGACACAGGTCGATCTAAGCCCGATGCAGGCCAACTCCTACTGCTACCTGACTCTTGGCGGCAGGTTGCGCAGCCTGTACAGGGCCCTCATCAAGGGCAAGCCGGGAGATGGCGGCCCGAACAACTTGGAACTGGGCGTCGGCGAGGATGGGGGGCTGGGCGAAGGGGACGAGAACGGCATGCGCTCCTTCGCTCACGTCGATGATGTCGAACAGATGCCCACCTATTGGTTCGGCTACCAATCGGTCGATACGGTCATCCTGCTGACCGCCAAGCAGAAGTTCGTGACGAAACTAAACTCCGCCGGGCGCGACGACCCGCTCTCCGCCCGCCGCGAGGCGCTGGCCGAGTGGGTGCATCGGGGCGGCCGGCTCATCGTGTCGGTCAGCGAAAATCACCAGGAGGTCAAGCAGATCCTGGAGCAGATGAAGGTCATCGACCTGAGCATTGAGGGGCGGGCGCAGGTGACCGGCTTGCCTGGCGTCGCGAACTGGGCCCAGGTGGCGGACGAGTTCCAGGGACTCGCGACCAAGGATCAGCCGAACAAGCGTATCGTCGAGATCGCCAAGCTCAAGCCCGGCCCCGGCGTCCAGGTGCTGGCCTACGACAGGACCGACGCCGGCGCCAGCGCCCTCCCGGTTATCGTGCGAGCCCCGTGCGGCCTCGGCCAGGTCATCGTCGTCGGCTTCGACCTCGACAAGCCTCCCTTCAGCAGTTGGGGCAAGGGCCACGAGGGCTTCTGGACCAAGATGAAGACCCAGATCGAGCCGTCGTACATTACCGACGCGGCTGTGCCGCTGAACCAGTTCGCCGGGTGGCCCGGCAACGTCAACCAGAGCAACGAACTCGCCGGCAAGCTCGTCCGCAGCCTGGAGGCATTCCCCGACGTCCCGGTGATTTCCTTCGGCTGGGTGGCCCTGTTCATTCTCGTCTACATCGTCATCGTCGGCCCACTCGACTATTTCTTCCTCAAGAAGGTGGTGAAGCGCCTGGAGTTGACGTGGATCACCTTCCCGGCCGTGGTGATCGTCATCAGCGCCGTGGCCTACTTCGCCGCCTACTACCTCAAGGGCAAGGACCTGCGCATCAACAAGGTAGACATCGTGGACGTCGATGTCCGCGGCGGTCACGTCTACGGCAACACCTGGTTCACCCTATTCAGCCCGCGGATTCAGAATTACACCATTGGCGTCGAGCCCGGCACCGGCTGGGGGCCGGAGGAGAAGGACCCCCGGAAGTTTTCGCCGTTCGTCAGCTGGATGGGCCGGCCCGAGGAGGGGTGGCCCGGCGGCCGCGGCGGCTCGACGGGCCTGTTCCGCCGTGCCTACACCTACGCCCCCGAGTCGTCCGGCCTGGTTGGCGTGCCCATTCAGGTGTGGTCCACCAAGACGTTCAGCGCCTCGTGGTATCGTCCAATCAAGGAGGATGAGTTGATCGAGGCCGACTTGACGTTCGCCAACAACAACCGCAACAAGGTGTCCGGCCAGATCAAGAGCCACCTGCCGGTCGAGTTGCGCGACGTCGCGATCTTCTACTGCGATAGATATTACACCCTCGACAAGCTGTCTCCCGGCGACACGCAGCGGATCGATGGCCTGGACGTTGAGGCGGGGAAGGGCAAGTTGGCGCAGGACTGGTTCAGCCAGGGGTTCGCTCAGCAGAACCTCCCGGCGAGCGGCAAGCAGAAGGGCGCGGCTTTCAACCAGGAGGTGCCGCAGGCGGTCGGCTCCTACGTCAAGTCGATCCTCTTCAACGACTACAACAGCGATAAGTCATCGACGGCCCTCCGCAACAGTTCGCTGCGCTTCCTCGACGAGAAGTGGCGCCTCGACAAGGACATCAAGGACGAGGTGATCCTGTTCGGCCGGGCGGTGCTGCCGGGCGGCAAGGGCAACGAAGGCGACGCCGAGGAGATGTCGCAGAGCGGCCTGTCGGCGAGCAAGCTCTGGCTGGGGAGTCTCCCCGGTAGCCCCAAGCGCGCCGCGATCGAAGGCACCCTGTCGCAGGAAACCTACGTGCGTATTTACATCCCGGTAAACAGCTCCAAATAATCCCCCGGGCGGCATCCCGTGGGCTGGCGCCGGCTCAACCTCCGAGACCGATCCCATGATCGAAACCCGCGACCTGACGAAGATGTACGGCGACCTGTACGCCCTGAACCGCTTGTCGATCAAGCTGGAGCGCGGCGACGTGTACGGCTTCATCGGCCCCAACGGCGCCGGCAAGACGACCACCATGCGCATCCTGGCCACGCTCCTCAACCCGACCTGGGGCGAGGCGTCGGTGTGCGGCTACTCCATCTACAACGGGGCGAAGGAGATTCGCCGCCTGATGGGCTACATGCCCGACTTCTTCGGCGTCTACGACGACATGAAGGTGATCGAATACCTGGAATTCTTCGCCGCGGCCTACCGCATCAAGGGCCCGGAGCGGCGCAAGAAGTGCGAACAGGTGCTGGAACTGGTCGATCTGGGCTACAAGCGCGACGCCCTGGTGACGAGCCTGTCGCGCGGCATGACGCAGCGCCTCGGCCTGGCCCGGGTGCTGCTGCACGAGCCGCAGGTGCTGCTGCTGGACGAGCCGGCCAGCGGCCTCGACCCGCGCGCCCGTATCGAGATGCGCGGGCTGCTCAAGGAGCTGCGCAACATGGGCAAGACCATCCTGGTGTCCAGCCACATCCTGCCCGAGTTGGCGGACATCTGCAACAAGATCGGCATCATCGAGCGCGGCAAGCTGCTCTTCGACGGCGACGTGCAGTCGGCGATCCGCCAGGTGCGCCAGCACATCGTCTACGACGTGCAGGTGGCCAACGGCCTCAACCACATGGCCCTCGATCAGCTCAAGGGCCACCCGGACGTGCTCAAGGTCGAGGTCAACGACGAGGACGACACGCTGCGCGTGACGCTCAACGACGAGGTGCAGGACGGCAGCTTCATCGCCGAGCTGCTGGTGCGAAACGGCTTCCGCGTCAAGATGCTCCGCGAGGAAGAGATCGACCTCGAGGACGTGTTCATGAGCATCACCAAGGGAATTACGAACTGACATTCCGCGGCCGCTTGCGGCTTCGCATGCCCTGCGAAGCCGCAAGCGGCCGCGGAATGATCTTCTTCACCCATGCGAATTCTCGTTACCGGCGGCGCCGGCTACATCGGCAGTCACGCCGTGCGCCTGTTCCTGGCGCGCGGCCACGACGTCTGGGTCTACGACAACCTGTCCTACGGCCACCGGGCGGCAGTTCCGGCCGAACGGCTCATCGTCGCCGACCTTGGCGAGGAGCAGCGCCTCGACCAGGCGCTGCTGCTGCACCGCATCGAGGCCGTCGTCCACTTCGCCGCCTTCGCCTACGTCGGCGAGTCGGTGCGCGACCCCGCCAAGTATTACCGCAACAACCTCGTCAACACTCTCACGCTCATGGAGTGCCTGCGCCGCAACGGGATCGACCGCATCGTCTTCTCCAGCACCTGCGCCACCTACGGCGTGCCGGAGCGCGTGCCCATCACCGAGGACGAGAAGCAGCAGCCGATCAACCCCTACGGCCAGGGCAAGCTGGCCGTGGAGCGCGCGCTGGCCGATTATGCCACGGCCTACGGCTGGGGCTATGCCGCCCTGCGCTACTTCAACGCGGCCGGTGCGAGCCCCGATGGCCGCATCGGCGAGGATCACGACCCGGAAACGCATCTGATCCCCCTGGTGCTGGAGACGGCGCTCGGCAAGCGGTCGCACATCGAGGTCTTCGGCACCGACTACCCGACGCCCGACGGCACCTGCATCCGCGACTACATCCATGTCGATGACCTGGCCGAGGCGCACCTGCTGGCGCTGGAGAAGCTGCAAGCCGGGCAGGGGTTGTGCCTGAACCTCGGCGTCGGCCACGGCTACAGCGTCCGCGAGGTGATCCGCACCGCCGAGCAGGTGACGGGCAAGGCGATCCCCGTAAAGGAAGGGCCGCGCCGCGCCGGCGACCCGCCGGCGCTGGTGGCCGCGGCGGGGCGGGCGCGGCAGGTGCTCGGCTGGGCGCCGCGCTACACCGAGCTGCGGCCGATCATCGAGACGGCGTGGAACTGGCACCGCACCCACCCGCGCGGTTACGGCAGATAGCCGCTTGCGGCTTAGCGTTCGCTTCACGCTTGTGAAGCGAACGCTTAGCCGCAAGCGGCGGCGAAACGGTACACAGCGCATGAACCCTCACGACCTCACCGGCCGCGTCGCCCTCGTCACCGGCGGCGGCGTCGGCATCGGCCGCGCCGTGGCGCTGGCCCTGGCCGGCGCCGGCGCCTTCGTCGGCATCCACTTCCACCAGAGCCGCCGCGAGGCCGAGCGAACCTTGGCCGACGTCGAGTCCGCCGGCGGCCACGGTCTGCTCCTGCCTGCCGACCTCACCCTGGAAAACGAGGCGAAGTCCGTCGTCGATCGCCTGGTTGCACAGACGAAGCGCCTCGATATCCTTGTCAACAACGCCGGCTCGGCGCTGACGCGCGCCCGCATCGAGGACTGTCCGACCGACCTCTGGCGGCGGGCCTTCGACGTCAACGTCACGACCGCCTTCTTCGTCACCCGCCAGGCGATTCCCCACCTGCGGGCGAGCGGCCACGGCAGCGTCATCAACAACCTGACGCTGTCGGTGCAGACCGGCAGCCCCGGCAGCGGGCCCTACGCGGCGTCGAAGGGGGCGCTGGAGGTGCTGACGCGGACCCTGGCCCGCGAACTGGCCCCCCAGGTGCGAACCAACGCCATCATGCCCGGCGTCATCGAGACGCGCCACCACGAGGTCGTTAGCACGCCCGAGCAGATGGCCGAGTACCGCAAGTTGACGCCGCTCGGCCGCAACGGCAGCGCCGACGAGGTGGCCCAGGCGGTTCTCTTCCTGGCGAGCGACGCGTCGAGCTTCCTCAACGGCGCGCTCCTCGACATCAACGGCGGCCGCTTCCTCCGCTGATTTCTTTCTCCCCTCGCCCCGGTACTCCGGGGCGAGGGGGGAGGCAAGTGATGATTGAATTGACCCCCGACAACGTCCTCGACTACCTGCGCCGATCGGGTCGGATCGGACCGGGGCCGGCCCGCGTCACCCCGTTCGGCTGGGGCGTCTCCAACGCCGTCTTCCGCATCGAGACGCCCGAGGGCCTGTTCGTCCTGAAGCAGTCGCGGCCGCAGCTCCGCACGCGCGACCTTTGGCTGAGCGACCTCGACCGCGTCTACCGCGAGCAGGAGGTAATGGAACTCCTGCACCCGCTCCTGCCCGAGCCGACCGTGCCCGCCGTCCTCTTCGCGGACCGGCCCAACTACGTTTTCGCCATGAGCCACGCGCCCCTGGAGTCGCGCGTCTGGAAGGAGTCGCTGCTGGCCGGCGAGGTTGATCTGGCGCTCGGCGAGCGCGCCGGCCGCGTCCTCGGCCGGATGCACCAGGCGACTGCGGCCAATCGCGCCGCCGTCGAGCCGTTCCGCGATCACACCGTTTTCGTTCAATTGCGCGTCGATCCGTTCTATCGGTGCATTCAGGAGCGCCGCCCCGAGGTGGCAAACGCCGTGAGTCCGCTCATCGATCAATTGCTGTCGGTGAAGGAGGCCCTCTGCCACGGCGACTACAGCCCAAAGAACATCTTGACACATTCGCAGGGCTTCACGCTGGTGGACTACGAGACGGCTCACCTCGGCGACCCGACGATGGACCTGGGGTTTCTCCTCAGTCATCTCGTCCTCAAGGCGCTGAAGCATTCCGCGGAGCGCGGCCGCTACTTCGAGCTGACGCGTGCGGTCTGGCGCGGCTACGGGGAAGAGGTACGCTTCCGGCCGCTCACTGAGCTGGAGTTGCGCGGCAGCGGCCATTTCGCCGTGTGCCTGCTGGCGCGGATCGATGGGACCAGTCCGGTCGATTACCTCCCGGAGGAGCCGAAACGCGAGGCAGCGCGGCGCCTCGGCCGGCGCGTGCTGCTCGACGGCATTCGTGCGTGGGAGGAGGTGTTATCCCTCGCGGAGGAGGAGTTCCGTAGCATGTAGTTGAACCACCGCCGCTTGCGGCTTCGCATGTTTGCGAAGCCGCGAGCGGCCCGGCCACCGAGTCCCCATGACCGCCGACACCATCACCCGCATCGCTGCCCGCGAAGTGCTCGACAGTCGCGGCAACCCGACCGTCGAGGTCGAAGTGCATTGCCAGGGCGGCGCCCGCGGTCGGGCCATCGTCCCGTCGGGCGCCAGCACCGGCCGCCACGAAGCCGTCGAGCTGCGCGACGGTGACCCAGCCCGCTACGGCGGCAAGGGCGTCCGCAAGGCCGTCGCCAACGTCCGCGAAGAAATCGCCCCGCGCCTCGCCGGCACCTCAGCCGCCGAGCAGGAGCGCATCGATCGCCTTCTCTGCGAGCTAGACGGCACACCGAACAAGGCCCGTCTCGGGGCCAACGCCATCCTCGGCGTGTCGCTGGCCTGCGCCCACGCGGCCGCGGCGGCGCACGGGGTGCCGCTGTGGCAGTACCTCGCCGCCGATAACGAGCCGCGCCTGCCGCTGCCGATGGTAAACCTCATCAGCGGCGGCCTGCACGCTGGCGGCAACCTCGACTTCCAGGACTTCCTCCTCCTGCCGATCGGCGCCCGCTCGTATTCCGAGGCGCTGGCCATGACGGTCAACGTCTACCGCTCCCTGTCGGCCGTGCTGGCGCGGCACGGCTTCGAGGCTGTGCTGGTCGGCGATGAAGGTGGCTTCGGACCGAAGCTGCACAGCAACGAGCAGGCCGTGCAGATTTGCGTCGAGGCCATTCGCCACGCCGGCTACGAGCCCGGCCGCGACGCCGCCCTGGGGCTCGACGTGGCCAGCAGCCATTTCCACCACGCCGGCTGCTACCGTCTCAAGGCTACCGCGGGCCTCGCTCTGTCCGCCGACGACATGGTCAGCACGCTCCGCCGGTGGGTGGATGATTACCCCATCCTCAGTATCGAGGACGGCATGGCCGAGGACGACTGGGACGGCTGGCAGAAACTCACCGGGGAACTCGGCCGCCGCGTGCAGCTCATCGGCGACGACCTGTTCGTCACCAATCCGGAGCGGTTGCGGCGCGGGATCGACGCGGGTACGGCCAACGCCGTGCTCGTGAAGGTGAACCAGATCGGCACGCTGACCGAGACGCTGCAAGTGGTGCGGATGGCGCGGCAGGCGGGCTACCGCGCGGTGATCTCCGCCCGTAGCGGCGAGACGGAGGACAGCACCATCGCCGACCTGGCCGTGGCGACCGGCGCGGGACAGATCAAGATCGGGTCGGTGGCGCGCGGCGAGCGTTTGGCGAAGTACAACCAACTGCTGCGCATCGAGGAAGAGATGGGCGCCGGCGCGCCGTTCGCGCGCTGGGAACCGATCTCGTAGCCGCTTGCGGCTTCGCACGGCCTGCGAAGCCGCAAGCGGCTACCGTAGCGACTCCAGCGCCTTGAGGCGCATGGCCGACAGGGCCGGCAGCAGTCCACCGACGATACCCATCCCCAGTATAAACGTCAGCACGCCCAGCCAGATGTTGAGGTCCACGGTCAGCTTGAATACCACGCTCTTGCCGCCGCCCATGCCGCTGCCGGCGATGCTGGTCATGCTCCAGCCGTTTGCCAGCGACCCGACGGCCAGGCCGATCAACCCCCCGATCAGCGCGATCAGCAGCGTCTCCAGGAAGAACGACAGCAGCAGCTGCCAGCGTGCGAACCCCAAAATACGGAGTACGCCGATGTCCTTAATGCGCTGACTGATGGCCGCGAACATCGTGTTCATGACGCCGAACACCCCGCCGACGGCCATGAACACGGCCACGATGACGAAGACGACGAGGAACTGCTTGTTGGTCTCGTTGAGCTTCTCGTAGTACTCCGTCTCCGTCTGGGCCATGACGGCCGACTTCTTGAAATTGGTCGTCAGCCACGTCGCCGTCTCCTTCGCCTTCTCCGCGTCCGCGGTGCGCAGCACCAGCGTGGTGTAACCGAGTTCCTTGCCGAACTTCTCCCCGGCGAGCTGGCGCTCGGCCCAGATTTCCGAGTCGAAGGTGGTACCGGCCGACGTCAGGATGCCGCTGACGACCCAGCGGCGTGGGCCGAGTTCAAACGTGTCGCCGACCGCGAGGCTGGGCTTGCCGACGTCGGTCCCCATGGCGCGGGCGATCCCTTCCCCGAGCAGGACCTCGATGACCTGGTCCTTGCCGCCGTCGGGGTCGTCGCGCACGCCGGCCCGGGAAAACCATGACCCGCCGGGGTGCAATTGCAGCCCGTGGACGCGGGCACTGAGCACCGGGTCTTTGATGCCGCGCAGCTGCAGGAAGCGGCGATGGTGGCCCTTCCTGTGCAGGGGCGACGATTCGGGGATCGGCTGGTTGACCACGATGTACAGCTCCCAGCTCGCCAACGGCCGCCCCTCCTCGTCGCGCAAGACGTTGGGCGGGTCGCGCTCCAGGTCGCTGGTGTCGCCGTAGGCCAGATTGCTGAACAGCTCGTCGGTGGCGCCGTCGGAGAGGACGATGACGTTGCCCGGCTGGGCGCTGCCCTGCGTCAGGCGGTACATGCCGTTGACGAAGGCCATCATGACCGTCAGCAGGGCGGCGACTACCGCGAAGACCAGGGCCGTCAGCACGGTGACGCGCCAGCGCACGACCAGGTTGCGCAGGTTGTACTTGAGCGGCACCCGGCCCAGAAACGCCAGGGCCACCAACAGCAGCGCGAAGAAGCCGACCATCCCCAGCAGGCGCGGCGAGACGGCGAATGTTTGCATGAGGAATGCTCCGTTTAGCCGCGAGCGCTGATTTATCGTTTCGCGAAACGATGAATCGGGTCGCGGCTAAACGAGTTAGGAAATCTTCGCGAAGACCTCGGACACCTTGACGGAGCGTGCCGACCACGCCGGGACGAAGCTGCCGGCCAGGGCGGTGCCGGCCCCGAGGCCCAGCCCCCACCACAAGGCATCGATCGGCACCTTGAACGGCGGGAACCAGGCGAAGAACGGCAGCGGGATGCCGCCCATCAGGTGCGTGACGACGACGTAGGCGAACGTCGCCGTGAACAGGCCGCTGCCGCAGCCGAGCAGCAGTGCCTCGCCCAGCACCAGTCCCAGGATGTGGTTGGGGCCGTAGCCGAGCACCTTGAGCACCGCCATCTCGGTGCGGCGCTCGCGGACGCTAATGCTGATGGCCACCGAGATCACCAGCGACATGCACGCCACCATCGCGATCACTCCGGGGTAGCGCACGATCCACAACAGGTCCGAATAGGCGTCAAGGAACGCGCCGACGCCCGACGAGATCGTCTCGCACTTGACGTACGGAGCCGTGAACCGCGGCGACTTCTCGATCTGCCCGGCGATCTTGTTGTAGGCCTCCGTGTCCGGCACCTTGAGCCAGACGAGGTTCAGGGTCTTCTCGGCCATCGGGTGCGGTTTGCCGTACTGGATCTTGTACGCCTCCAGGGCCTTGTTAAGGCGCTCGCGGTTCATCACCGCGTTCTGGCCGTACTGCCCCGGCGGAAACGCCCCGATGATCTCGACGTCGTCCAGGGTGATGTCCTGGTAGTTGAACGAGTAAACGCTGATCGTCTCGCCGACTCGTTTGTTGAGCGCCTTGAGCCGGTCGGCGCCGATGATGACGCGGCGCGGGTCCTCCTCCATCATCTTCAGGCCCTTCTCCAGCCGATCGAGGTCGGCGGGCTCGAGCTGGTCGATGCCCTCCATCATCGACACGACCTTGCCGTTCTCGCGCCGCATCACTTTCGAGGGCTCCATGCAGAAGAAGAAGACCAGGTTCTCGCGCGTCGGCTTCTCCTTTTCGAGCGTGCCGCCGAAGAACTGCCAGGTCATCGAGTCGGTCGGCCGAATGTCGCCCGGCTTGGAGTAGGCACCTTCCGACAGCGGCCCGGCGTACTCAAACGGCATCTGGCTGGGGATCTGCCAGCGGTCGGTGACGATCGCCTTGAGGTCCTTTTTCTTTTCCTGCGTGGCCAGGTCGAGGAACCACAGGACGCTCCACACCAGGGTCACCACGAAGACGAACAGGCCCGTCGCCAGGGCGGTTAGCACTGTGCGCACCTTGTTCCGCGCCAGGCTCTTGAGGATAAAGACGAGCGGCTTATGGTAATACACCATCGCCGTCAGGGCGATCAGCACGGCGGAGGCGCCGGCCAGCCGCAGCGGATCGTCGGCCAGCGACAGCAGGGTGCGCT
>DATFNV010000452.1:0-55694 GCA_035266225.1 Gemmataceae bacterium | reverse complement strand
CGCGCTTCTTCCACTTGCGGGTCGCGGTACGGGCCGGCCCGGCGCAGCAGGTCGGCGGCGGGGCGCAGCACCTCCTCGGCCTGGCGATAGGCTTCGATCGTCTTCTCCACCCGCTCCCGGTCGCGCCGGGTCGGGCCTCGTTTGTCAACGAGCGGGTCGGCGGCGACGCCGGGGACGAGTTTCTTCGCCTCCTCTTCTCTCTTCTTCACCTCCGGCTTCACCTGCTTTTCCATTTCGAGGGTTTCCCAGGCGGTGCTGAAGCGCGCCGGGTGCGTGACGGCCACCAGGCTGAGGACGGGCAGCGCCGCGACCATCGCGGCCGCCACCGCCCGGACCGCCGTGGGGCCGAAGCGGGTGAAGTGCAGCAGCACGGCACAAACGGCGCCGACGATACCGCCGCCGTAGTGCGCCTCGGAGCTGAGGTAGCGCGACATCTGATAAGTGAGGGCGATGTTGATGACGAAGGCGATGAGGATCTGCCTGCCCCAGGTCGAGAACAGGCGGCGCGGCATGTAGCGGCGGTTGAGGAGCACCCACACGGCCAGCGCCGCCAGCAGGCCCCACACCGCCCCCGACGCCCCGGCGAGCGTCACCACCTGGCCCTGGCTGGTCGGGCGAAGCACCATCGCGGCACAGCTGCCGGCGAACCCGGCAATCAGGTACAGCACCAGGAAGCGAACGTGCCCCCACATCCGCTCCAGCAAGGGGCCGATCAGGTACAGCGAGATCATATTGGCGGCGAGGTGGATCAGCCCGAAGTGGACGAAGCAGCACGTCAGCAGCCGGACGACGCCCCAGCCCGACGCCAGCAGGTCGTTGGCCGTGACCGCCCCGGTAGCGTGCGCGATGTCGGGCGGCGAGACGTAGAGGAAGGCTTCCGCCTTGATCCCCTGCTTGTTGCCGAGGTAGACGCCCCAGAGGAAGACGGCGACGTTGGCCACGATCAGCCCGCGGACGACGTGAGCGGTGAACGGGGCCAGCAGCGACATGCGCACGGCGCGCTCGCGCTCCGGCACGGCCCCGTCTTCCGGGGCGCCCTCGGCTGGCGGCGCCTTGGGCGGCGGAATCTCGCCGCGGCGCAGCCATTCCAGGTCGCCGGGATCCCCGAGCGCCCGCACCCCCAGCGGCGTCAGGACGTAGCCGCGGCCGTAGCCGGCGACCGCGTCGGTCCGGGCGATCAGTCCGCCGCGGCGGAGTTGATCGACGAAGGCCTGCAAGTCCTCGTCGCTCAGGCCGAGGCCGGCGGCGGTTTTCGGATACCACGGCACCGGCGCCGCCGCGGCGCACAGGCGCAGGATCACCACCAGGGGGGCAGACTCGGTCATCGCTACTCCCGGCGAACGTCAAGGCACCAGCGGCTTGACGCAGATGTTGCGGAACTCGACCCGGCCGTCGTGGCTCTGCAAGCCGAGGTGGCCCTTCTCGCGCAGCAGGCCGCTGTGCTCCTTGGCCTGGTCCTTGTAATCGTCGAGGTTGGCGTCCACTATTCCGCTGCCGTTCAGCTCGACGGTGATTTTGCGGCCCTTGGCGACGATGCGGAACGAGTTCCATTCGCCGGCCGGCTTCAGGGCGTCCTTGGCCGGCGGCACCACGCCGTAGATCGAGCCGGTGCGCTGCGTCTGTTTCAGACCCTTGTAGTTCTTCTCGTCGAGATACCAGGGGTCGTCGAGGATCTGGATCTCCATGCCGGCGTCGAGGTGGGGGGCGCCCTTGAGCGCGCTGCGCAGCGCCACGCCGCTGTTGCCGGCCTTCGGGACCTTGAAGTCGAGGCGCAGCTCGAAGTCGGCGTATTCCTTCTCGGTCATCAGCCAGCCGCCGCCGCCCCCCTTGGTAAAGAGGATGCCGTCGGCGGCGCCCCACTTGTCGATGTCGCCCTTCTCGTTGACCTGCCAGCCGCTCAGGTCCTTGCCGTTGAACAACCGGTCGAACCCCTCGGGCGGTTCCTTGTCGGCGGCCCGCAAGCCCGGCAGGCCGCACAGCGGCAGCGACAGGACAAGGATCAGCATAGCACGTCGCATCAGGAAGTCCTCCGCGGAGAGCCGGGGCAACGCCATGATTAAACCGTGCCCGTCGCCGCGCCGCCACCCGAAAGCGCCGGACCCCTGCCGGCTTGCCCGGCAGGTGAAGGAGGTCGGTGGGCTAACACGAGGGAGTGCCCCCCCTCGACCCCTGCCGGCTCGCCCGGCAGGTGAAGGAGGTCGCCAGGCTAACACGGGGGGGAAGTGCCCCCCCTCGACCCCTGCCGGCTTGCCCGGCAGGTGAAGGAGGTCGCCAGGCTAACACGGGGGGGAAGTGCTCCCCCTCGACCCCTGCCGGCTTGCCCGGCAGGTGAAGGAGGTCGCCAGGCTAAAGGTGCGGACAAATGTTGTGTTCTTTGTCCCCGTTCTAGCCTGGCGACCTCCTTCACCTGCCGGGCAAGCCGGCAGGGGTCGCACAAGAGGGAAGGGTTGACGTGCCCCCTTTAGCCCACCCACCTGCTTCACCTGCCGGGCAAGCCGGCAGGGGTCGAAAAGAAAGTGACGGCGAACAATTGGCACTACCGTCTGGGTTCGAGGCTTAAGTACGCTGGGGGGAAGCAACGCGAACCTGGCAAGGGCCACGAACATGAGCACGACCCAGGTGGGCCTCATCATCGACCGCCTCCCGGTCGAGGGGGGCAAGTACACCAAACCGACGGGAAATGCTGAGCCGGTCCGTCGTGTTCGAGGCTCAATTATGCTAGAGGCTACCTTCAGCACCCTGGCGAGAGCACGAACATGACCCCCACACCGACCAAGGCCGTCCTCCGCCACATTCGCGGCCTGCTCGCGGCGGAGCACGCCGGCCAGCTGTCCGACGGCGAATTGTTGGAGCGATTCGCGACCCGGCGCGAGGAGACGGCGTTCGCGGCGCTGGTGCGGCGGCACGGGTCGCTGGTCCTGGGCGTGTGCCGGCGCGTGCTGCACAACCGGCACGACGCCGAGGACGCCTTCCAGGCCGCCTTCCTCGCCCTGGCGCGTCACGCCGCGACGGTCGGCCGGCGCGGCTCGGTCGGCGGCTGGCTGCATCGCGTCGCCTACCGCACGGCCCTCAAGGCCAGGGCGCGGGCGGCCCGGCGCGAGGAAGAGGAGCGGCACGCCCCCCGGCGCGCGGCCGCCGACCCGCTCGCCGAGGTAACGGGGCGCGAGCTGCTGGCGCTGCTGGACGAGGAGCTGCAACGGCTGCCGGACGAGTACCGCGAGCCGTTGGTGCTGTGCTACCTGGAGGGCAAGACGCGCGACGAGGCCGCCCGCGAAGTCGGCTGCTCGCTGGGCACGCTGAAGCGCCGGCTCGAACAGGCGCGTGAGATGCTGCGGGTCCGATTTACCGCGCGCGGCCTGGCGCTGCCGGCGGCCCTCCTGACGGCCGGCCTCGTGCCGGAGGCGGGGAGCGCCGTGGTCCCCGCCACCCTCGCCGCCGCCGCGGTCAAGACGGCGCGGCTGGCAACTGTGGGGGGGACCTTGGCGAAGGGCGCGCTGCCTCCTGCGGTCGCCGAATTGACCGAAGGCGCGCTGCCCGGTGCCGGCGCGACCAAGCTGAAGACCGCCTTCCTGATCCTGGCCCTGGGGGCGGCCGTCCTGGGCGCCGGTGTCCTGGGCCCCGAACGGTCCGCGAGCCCGGCGGCAGAGGCCCCGCCGCAGGCCGTGGCTCCCGGCGACAAGGAGCCGGCCCCGCCCGCCGAGCGCCCGGGTGAGGGCGAGAAAAAACCGGTCCCGGCGGCACCTGCCGAGGCCAAGGAGATGACCGTCAGCGGCCGCGTGCTCGACCCGGCCGGCAAGCCGTTGGCCGACGCCCAGGTCATGGTCTGGGCGCGGCACGGCCTCATCCTGAGTACCGGGGAGTGGTGGGCCTCCTACCACAACGAGGTGCTGGGGCAGGCCAAGACCGACAAGGACGGCCGGTATCGCTTTACCGTGCCGCGGACCGACGCTCAGATCAACGTGCGTTCCGTCCGCGTGGTCGTCACAGCCCCCGGCTACGGGTTGGCGTGGAAGGCCCTGAAACCGGACGCGACCGAAGCCGAGGCGGAGCTGCGCCTGGCGCCGCTGCAGCGCGTCAGTGGACACCTCACCAGCTTGCGAGGGGAGGACGCGGCCGGCGTGACGATTCACGTCGAGAAGATCACGCGCAAGCCGGGCCAGGGCGAGCGCGACGAGGACGGCACCCTGCGGCCGACCGACGACCGGCCGCTGTCCGCGACGACCGACGCGAAGGGCAACTTTGTCCTCACCGGCTTCGGGCCGGACGTGACCCTGGACCTGGAGGTGCGCGACCCGCGCTACGAACTGAAGACCGATTGGAACGTCAATACCGCCGACAAGAAGGCGTGCGAGAACATCCGCCTTGTGCTGGGGGAGGGGCGCTACGTGGAGGGGCGCGTCGTTTACCAGGATACCGACAAGCCGGTGCCGCACGCCCGCCTGATGCTCGCCAACCCGATCATCGAGGCGAAGACGGACGCGGAGGGCCGCTTCAAGGTCCCCCTTTACACGCCCCGCGAGGGCGACGCCTTCGGCATTGTCAGCCGGGATATCGGCATCAGCGCCTACCCGCCGCCCGGCGAGCCGTACCTCAGCGCCTGGCACGGCGCGGACTTTCCCAAAGGCGTGGTCCGGCGCGAGGTCAAACTCGCCCTGCCGCGCGGCGCCTTGCTCCGCGGCAAGGTCACGGAGGCCGGCTCCGGCAAGGCGGTGGCCGGGGCCCGCGTCGCGTACAACGCCGGCTACGATCACAGCGTCGTCACCGGCCCGGACGGCTCCTACCAGATCGGCGTGTCGCCGGGCGGCGGCCGCCTGCTCGTGACGCACCCCTCCGGCGAGTACATCCCGCGGACCGTCGGCAGCGCCGGCGGCAGCCTCGACAAGCCGGTCGGCGACCCGGCGTATCACCATGCGGTCATCGACGTGGAGGTGCAAAAGGACGAGAAGGTGAAGGAAGTCAATGTCACCCTGCGCCGCGGTGTGACCGTCACGGGGCGCCTGCTCGGGCCGGACGACAAGCCTGTGGCCAGTGCCGTCCTGTTCGTGAGTGGCCACCGCCCGCGCTTCGAGAACACGATGCACCCGGTCCTCGTGCGCGAGGGGAGGTTCGAGGTCCGCGGCCTCGATCCGGAGAAAACGTATCGCGTGATGTTCCTGGAACACCCGCGCCTGCCGCCCTTCATGGTAACACCCGAGTCCCTGGAGGGTTTCCCCCAACTCTATCTGAAGTCGCTGTTGAGGGCTGGGAACAAGCTTGGCGCGACGGTCGAGGTTTCGCCGAAGAAGGTGGAAGGGGAACTGACGGTGAAATTGGCCCCGTGCGGGAAGGCGAAGTTGCGCTTCGTCGATGGCAGTGGCAAACCGTTAGCGAACTACTCCCCGTGGCTGCAACTGGTGGTGACGCCGGGGCCGCGGATCTATCAGGCGCTGCAAGACAAGACACTGGCCGCGGAGGTCGTCACGCTGACGGGTCGCTACGGCGGCCAACTCGCCAACAACCCCACCGACGCCGAGGGGTACGTCACCTTCGAGGGGCTGATTCCCGGGGCGACGTATCGGCTGAAGAAGATCGATCAGGAGCCGAACAACGAGGTCGTCAAGGAGTTCACGACGGAGGCGGGCAAGACGTTGGAGTTGGAGATCGTCGTCAAGTAAGGCGAGCGGTAGGAATTACTCTCCCCTCGCCCCGGTACTCCGGGGCGAGGGGAGAAGAAAACAGGCCGCTCGCGTAAGGACCGTGCTTGCAGCGTAACCGGGAGATTTCCTGACCTGTTCCCGTCCGCGGGAGGCTTTATAGTGTAGAGACTCCCTCAGTCCCACGGCGAGAATAGACATGGCCACGACACACTCCGGCATCGTCCTGCGGCACCTGCGGCAGCTGGTCAACGTGAAGGACAGCCGCACCGTCCCAGACCAGCAGTTGCTCGAGCGGTTCAGCAACGACCGCGAGGAGGCGGCGTTCGAGGCGCTGGTGCGCCGGCATGGTCCGCTCGTCCTTGGGGTCTGCCGGCGCGTGTTGCCTCAGGCACAGGACGCTGAGGACGTGTTCCAGGCGACGTTCCTGGTGCTGGCGCGGAAAGCCGCCGGCATCGACAGGCGGGCGTCCCTGGGTGGATGGCTCTATCGAGTGGCGTATCACATGGCGCTGAAAGTTCGGAAACAGGCGGCGGCCCGGCAGAAGCGCGAGGCTCGGGTCGCCCGGCGTGAGGAAACCGACCCGCTGGCCGAGGTCACGGGGCGCGAATTGCTGGCGGTGTTCGATGAGGAATTGCAGGAACTGCCCGAGTGCGAGCGTGTCGCGCTGGTGCTGTGCTACCTCGAAGGGAAGACGCGCGATGAGGCCGCCCGCGAAGTCGGCTGCTCGCAAAGCACGCTCAAGCGCCGCCTGGAGCGCGGCAAGGAGCGGATGCGTACACGCCTGGCCCGGCGCGGCGTGGCGCTGTCCGCGGCGCTGCTGACCGCGGGACTGGCACAGAGCGCGAAGGCCGCCGTGCCCGCTACGCTGACCGTGACGGCGGTCCAGGCCGGTCTGCTCGTGGCCAGCGGTCAGACGGCAACCGGCATTGCCTCCGCGCAGGCGGTGGCACTGGCCAACGGGGCGATCCGGGCGATGGTGGGGAGCAAGGTCAAGGCGGTTGGCGCTCTCCTTCTGGCCGTCACGCTGCTCGGCCTCGGCAGCGTGTTGCTGGCCTCAGCTAAGCCTGAGCCTCCAGCGCCCCTCGCACCGGCAGCCAGGGAGGACTCTAAAGGCGCCGCGGCCGCCGAGCCGAAACCGGCGGACGACAAGAAGGTCATGACCGTCAGCGGCAGCGTCCTCGACGCCGACGGCAAGCCGCTGGGCGGCGCCGACGTTGCCGTGCTGGCGCGGCCGAAGGTGGCGCAGGGCGGCGACCCGTTCTCTCGGGGGATAGAAATGCTGGGCCGCGGCAAGAGCGACGACGAGGGTCGCTTCCGCCTGGACGTACCGCGCACGTCGTCGCTCCGCTATGCAGGGCGCACCTCCCTCGGGTTCCTGGAAAAGCTGCCGTCCAATGCCACGCGTACGTCCGCTCTCTGGTTTCCCGGAGTCGCCGTGGTCGCGCGAGGGCCCGCTCACGGGCTCGGCTGGCAGAGCCTCGACCCCGATGCCGAAAAGCCCACGGCAGACCTCCGCCTGGCGCGGGAGCAGGTCGTCCGCGGTCGCTTCGTCGATCTGCAAGGCGAGCCGGCCGCGGGCGTCACGGTTCGCGTCGCAGCTATCGGCAAGGATAGGTCGGGCGTATTCGACGGCGTATCCGCACCGGCGGAGACCAAGGACCTCCCCGCCTGGCCGAAAGCCGCGGTCACAGACAAGGACGGTCGCTTTGAGCTGCACGGCGTCGGCCGAGACGGGCTCGCGCGTCTGAGCGTCAGCGATGACCGCTTCGCCACGCAAAGCTTCGAGGCCGCCACGGACGCCAAGGGAGGGGTGAAGGAGTACGAGGCGCCGTCGCTGGAGCCCGCCCACATCATCGAGGGGACCGTCACCGGCGCCGACACCGGCAAACCGGTCCCGGGCGCGCGCCTGACCGTCTCTGCGGGCAAGTTGGGGATTTACGCCTTGTTCGAGATGGATGCCCGGGCCGACGAGAAGGGCCGCTTCCGCCTCAACCCGACGCCGGGCAACGCCTTCGTGGTGACCGTCTACGCGCCCGACGGCGAGCCGTATCTGCCGCTGAGGACGCAGGTCAAGTGGCCCAAGGCGGCCGTCAAGCAGCAGGTCGATCTAAAGCTGCCGCGCGGCGTGCTGGTCCGCGGCCGGGTCCTCGTGGCCGCCTCCGGCAAGGCCGTGGCCAAGGCTAGCATCCAGTTCCTCCCACGCGCGATCGGTAACCCCAACTTCCGGAGCGACATCGTCACCGGCTGGGACACGGCGGTCGTCAGCGGCGAGGACGGCAAATTCGACATCGGCGTGCTTCCCGGGCCAGGGCACCTGCTGATCCACGGCCCCACGCCCGACTATGTCCTGGCGGAAATCGGCCAGAGGAAGGTGCGCGAAGGCAAGGAAGGCGGGGTGCGCTACCGCGCCGCCGCCATTGTTCCGCTGGACCTGAAGGACGGCGCCGACCCGCACGACGTGACGGTCGAGCTGAAGCGCGGCGTCACGGTCAAGGGGCGCGTCGTCGGCCCGGACGGTAAGTCCGTGGCCGAGGCGCTGATGTTGAGCGGCCTCAACGTCAGCCCCGCCACGTCAAGCGTAGGTCCGGCGTATTCCACGGCGGAATGGGCGGGTTGGCCGGTCCGCCTGAGCGAGGGGCGGTTCGAGCTGCGCGGCTGCGATCCGGAGAAGAGTTACCCGGTCCATTTCCTCGACGCGAAGAACAAGGCGGGCGCGACGGTCGAGCTGTCCGGGAAGCAGGCCGGCGAGGAGGTGACGGTTCGCCTGGCACCCTGCGGCCAGGCGACGACCCGCCTGGTCGATGCGGACGGCAAGCCGCTGGCGAATCGGCGCGTCGGGCTGGAACTCGTCGTCACCCCCGGGCCGAACCGCTACGACCGCAAGGCCTCCGAAAGGGGCGAGTTGATCGCCGACGAGGTGGCGGTGGCCAGCATTGACTTCAGGAACGGGCCGCCGACCGACGCCGAGGGGCGCGTGACTTTCCCCGCGCTGATCCCCGGCGCCACGTACCGCATCGTGGAGGTCGCCGACAGAGACGACACGGTCAAATGCGAGTTTAAGGCGGAGTCGGGCAAGACCACGAAGCTGCCCGATGTGGTGCGGAAGAAGCAGCCCTGACGCGTTGACCTGGCTGACACCCACTCTCGGGGTGGAGTCGCTGCACACGTTTGGCCAGCTGTGGCTGAGCCAGTTGCTCGGCGCCCACAACAAGCTGGGGGCAGCGGTCGAGGTGTCGGCGAAGAAGGCATCTGCCGAGCCGGTCGAGGTGCGTCTGGCCCCGTGCGGGTCGGCGAAAGTGCGCTTCGTCGGTGCGGACGGCAAGCCGCTGCCCAAGCACAAGCCGTGGCTGCAACTCCTCGTCACGCCCGGCCCGCCGTCCAACCAGGCGATCAAGGAAGGCAAGCTCTCTGCCGAGGTGGTGACGCTCATCAGCCAGTACGCCGACAACAATGCGCCCCACGCCGACGCGGACGGCGTCCTGAAGCTGGAGGGCCTGATCCCCGGAGCGACCTATCGCCTCAAGCAAGCGAGTTTGGAGGGAGAAGTCCTAGCGGAATTCACGGCGGAGGCCGCCAAGACGGTGGAGCTGACGGTCACGGTGAAATGACCAGGGGCGAGAGGAAGACGACCCACGCCAGGAGGTAAAGGAAACACAACCATGCCGCTCAATCAAGGCCCGTGGGCGCCGTACCAGCCCACCGACAAGGACCCGTGGGACGCCGCCAAGGTCGCCCACCTGCACCGCCGCGCCGGCTTCGGCGCCAGCCGCGCCGACGTCGCGCGCGACGTCAAGGACGGCCCCGCGGCCGGCGTGGGTCGCTACCTGCGGCCGCGCGCCCCGACTGCCGACGAGCAGGGCATCCTCGACAGCCTGCGGCAGGGCGTCCTCGACTCGGGCGACGCCGACCGCCTCAAGGCGTGGTGGCTTTATCGTGTCCTTTATGACCCCGACCCGCTGCGCGAGAAGCTGACGCTGTTCTGGCACGGCCACTTCGCCACCAGCAACCGTAAGGTGAACAACCTGTCGCTGATGCTCGCCCAGAACGAGTTGTTCCGCAAACACGCCCTCGGCCCGTTCGCCGACCTGGCGCAAGGCGTCGTCGGCGACGGGGCCATGCTCGTCTGGCTCGACGGCGCCGGCAGCAAGAAGGAGAAGCCCAACGAGAACTTCGGCCGCGAGTTCCTCGAATTGTTTACCCTCGGCGTCGGCAATTACACGGAAAAGGACATCCGCGAGGCCGCCCGGGCCTTCACCGGCTGGTCCGTCGAGAAGGGGGCCGGCGCGTTCCACGAGGCCGCCCACGACGCCGGCGACAAGACGTTCCTGAAGCAGACGGGCGCCTGGAAGGCGGCCGACATCGTCCGCATCACGCTGGAGCAGGCGGCCTGCGCCGAGTTCCTGTGCAAGAAGCTGTACCGCTTCTTCGTGCGCGAGGACGAGGATCCGGCGCCCGAACTGCTGCGCCCGCTGGCCCAGGACTTCCGCGAGCACCAGTACGACGTCGGCCATGTCGTCGGCGTCATCCTGCGCTCGCGCCACTTCTACGACCCGGCCGTGCGGCGGCAGCGGATCGCCAGCCCGGTGGAGGTTAGCGCCGGCCTCTTGCGGGCGCTGGAGGTCCCGCGCGCCGATGTGCGCCTGCTGGCCCTGTCGCTGGCCTGCGAGCGCCAGGGGCAAGACCTGTTCCACCCGCCCAACGTCAAGGGCTGGGACGGCGGTAAGGCCTGGCTGAACAGCACGACCGTCCTGGAGCGCGGCAACTGGTGCAACGACGTCGTCTGGGGTAACGCCGACTTCGGCCTGAAGCGGTACGACCCGCTCGCCTGGGCCAGGCGCCACCTCGTCGCGCCGGAGAAGGCCGCCGAGGCGCTGCTCGACCTGCTCCTCCAGGGAGACGGCGGCGCCCGGGCGCGGGCGGAGATCCTGCGGGCGGGCCGTGACGGCACGCCCGACGGGCTGCGCAAGGCCGTGCAACTGATCGTCCACTGTCCGGAATTTCAACTGGCATAGCGCTTTGGCCGCTTGCGGCTTAGCGTTCGCGTCAACCCTCGATGAGGCGAACGCTAAGCCGCAAGCGGCCCGGAGACACCCTCATGCAACCGACCCGACGTGATGTCCTGCGCCTCGGCCTGGGCACCTCGACTTTGCTCGCCTGCGGCGCCACCGTGCCGACCTTCCTGGCCAACGCGGCGAACGCCCTGGCCGCCGAGCCGGCCCGCGACGCCAAGGGCCGCATCCTCGTCGTCTTGCAGCTCGACGGCGGCAACGACGGCCTCAACACCGTCGCCCCCTACGCCGACGACGACTACCCCAAGCACCGCCCCCGGCTGCACCTCGCGGCGAAGGCGGTTGCGAAGATCGACGACCGCGTCGGTTTCCACCCCGGGCTATCCGATTTCGCGAAACTGCTGGAAAGCCGGCAGTTGGCCGTGGTCCAGGGCGTCGGCTACCCCAACCCGAACCGCTCGCACTTCGAGTCGATGGCCGTCTGGCACACGGCGCGGCCGGACCCGAAGCGCGACACGCCCGGCTGGCTGGCCCGCGGGCTGGACGCCGTGCCCCCCGCCCCCGGCGGCGACGTGGCGGCCCTGCACGTCAGCGGCGAATTGCTGCCGCAGGCCCTCGTCGGCGGTCAGCGCCACGTCCCCTCGCTGACCAGCCTGGAGCAATTCCATCGCCGCCTCGGCATCCCGGATGGCGCCGGCGCCCGGGAACAGCGGGCCACCCTCGACGCCCTGGCGTCCGAGGAGCGCGGCAAGCCGGGCTCGCTGCTGCAGTTCGTCCAGCGCAGCAGCACCCTCACCTACACCAGCAGCGCCCGCCTGGAGAGCGTGGTCGCGGGCGGTTCGGCCAGCTACCCGGAGTTTTACGGCCTGGCTCGGCGGCTGCGGCTGATCGCACAGCTCATCAAGGCGGGGCTGACGACCTCGATCTACTACACGCGGCTGGGCGGCTTCGACACCCACGCCAATCAGTTCGGCACCCACGACGGCCTTCTGCGCGAGATGGGCGCCTCGCTGCAGGCGTTCCTCAAGGACATGACCGACTCCGGCAACGGCCAACGGCTGGTCGTGCTGGTCTTCTCGGAGTTCGGCCGCCGCTTGACCGAGAACGCCAGCGCCGGCACCGACCACGGCACCGCGGCCCCAGTCTTCCTCCTGGGCGGGGCGGTCAAGTCGGGGCTGCACGGGCCGTACCCCAACCTGCGCGACCTGGCCGACGGCGACCCGAAGTTCGCCATCGACTTCCGCCGCGTCTACGCGACGCTCCTCGACGGCTGGCTGAGCTGCCCCAGCGACAAGGTCCTCGGCGAGAAGTTCGAGACGCTGCCCCTGCTGTCCGTTTAGCCGCCGCCCTCGGGGCGGCGCGTTGAGCGCCGCCCCGAGGGCGGCGGCTAAACGCGGAGGCGGCACGTTTGACACGACCGTGCCCTCCGTTACAATGGGCGCAGATGGCATGCCAGCGGAACGCCGTCACGGGACAGTCCCAGGAGGCGAAGGACACCCCGTTCACCACTTTCTCAGAGGAGGGCATGCTCATGTCGTGGAGGTTCTGGGCCGCGGCCGCAGTCGTCGCCGCCGGCCTCGTCGCCGCGCCGTCGGCCCGCGCCGGCGACCTGTTCCATCTGGCGCTGCCCGCCGGCGACGCGCCAGCGCAAACGCTCGTGCTGAAGGGGGACGCCGAGACGGTCGCCGCCGGTTGGCGGGGGTATCACCGAGGTTACGGCTACGGCTATTACCGCCCCCGCTCTTACGGGTACAGCTACTACCGCTACCCGTACCGCTACTACCCCCGCTACAGCTTCAGCTTCGGGTACGGCTACGCCCCGCCGGTCTACTACTACCCAAGGCCGTCGTACTGTTACCCGATGAGCGTGGGCGTCGAGACCTACTCGCTGCCCGGCGGCAACGTCAGCTACTCGGTGACGCGGCCGATGGCGAACGACGCCGAGCCGGTGCCGCCGCCGCAGCCGCGCGAGCGCACCTTCCCCTACGACGGCGGCCCCGATAAGCCGGTGCCGATGCCGAAGGCCGACCCCGGCCCGACGAAGGCGCCGCGCTACTTCTTCACGCCGCCGCTCGACGAGCTGAAGGTGTCGCTGCCCGCCGAGAAGGCGGCGGAGGAACCGGCGAAGGGGAAGTTCGCCTACCCGGCCTACGGCGAGGAGCCGCGCCGCATCAAGGACGAAAAGAAGAGTCGCTAAAGGTGATTTCCAGGCGTGGGACAGGATTCCGAGCCTGTCCCACGCCTGGAACGCGAAACCCCGCCGCGGGCCGGCCCGCGGCGGGGTTTGTTTTTTTCTGCGGGCGCGGGTTGTGCCGGCTGGGCCATCTTCGGTAGCTGCGTGGGATGAGGGTTCCGCGCGGCACGGGGGGGCCGGCGACGTTACCCTGGAGACCAGGTTTGATGGGTCGGGCCCACGGCGGTGCGGCGGTCGTTCCGCCCGCGGCGCGGGCCGGAGGGGTAGCGCGATGGCTGGTGCCGCGGTGCGGGGCGCCCTTGCGGGCGCGGTCGTGATGTTGGGGGGAATGACGTCGGCGGGCGAGCCTTTGCCGCCGCCGATGATGGACATGCGGGGGCCGATCGGCTTCGTCCGGCCGGACCCCTACGCGGTCTGGCAGGACTATGGGGTCGATCGCCGCGGGCGATTTCGGCCGCTGGTGGCGCCCTCTTACGACGGGCTGCGCTACGTCGGGACTGGGGAGCCGTATCCCTGGTGGCAGAACCACCCGGGCTGGATCACGCCGATGGTGGCCAACCCGGCCGCCTTCGGCGGGCCGGCGCCGCCGGCGCTGATGATGATGGGGCCGCCACCGGTGATCCTCCCGCCGCCCGCCGCGGACTGGGCGCGGATGCCCTACGCCGAGAAGTGACGGAGGCCGCTTGCGGCTTAGCGTTCGCTTCACCCAGGTGAAGCGAACGCTAAGCCGCAAGCGGCTTGACGATTAATGGAAGAAGCCGAGCCAGAAGCTAAAGACCTGTTCCTTGTCGTACGGCCCCTTGACGATCGGGAAGCCGAGGTCGAGGGCGATCGGGACGGGGCCGAGCATCGGCACCACGAAGCGGACGCCGACGCCGGCCGTCACGCGATAATCCTTGATCTCCAGGCTCGACTCGACCGTGCCGCTGTCCACGAAGCCCACGAAGTAGACATGGTCACTGGCCCGCACGGGGAGCTGGTACTCCAGGCTGTTGAGCAGCATGAAGTTGCCGCCGACCGGGATGCCGTTGACGACGGGCGAGACGCCGCGGAACTCGAAGCCGCGCATGCTGCGGAAGCCGCCCGCGAAGAAGCGCTCGTAGACCGGGGCATTCGACCCCTCCCACTCGGCCTGCCCGTGGTACGCCAGGACGTGCCGGCCGCTGCCGTCGGCCCGCTGGTACAGGGTCCAGAACTTGCTGTAATCGATGTTCACCACCGGGAAGGTGAACTGGCCGGTCACCTCTTCAAAGGCCAGGTTGAGGATGCTCCCCTCGGTCGGGCGGAGGAAGGAGTCGCGCGTGTCGCGCGTGAAGCCCCCCCCGAGGCCCGCCAGGAAGTGCTGGCCGTCCACGTTCTGGTAGTCCGGCGGGTCCCACGGCACCACGTTGTGGACGCCGACGTCCTCGATGCGGACGCTGCCGTTGACGCTCCAGTACTGGTTCAGCTTGCGGGACAGCGTGATGCGCTCGCCCAGGCGGCTCTCGGTGTACTCGTTGTAGGCCCGATCCCAGTAGTAGGTGCTGACCGTCAGGCCCCACTGGGTGTCGAACAGGAACGGCTCGCGCCAGGTCGCCGAGTAGCGCTGCACGTCCACGCCCGGCACCGCCTCGAGGCGCAGCTCCTGGCCGGCGCCGCGGAAGGCCCGGCCCGACCATAGGTCGTCCCAACTCGTCGGGACGCGCGTGATGTCGAAGTTCTTCTCGTTGAGCATGACGCTGCCGGTCAGGCCCGCGTCGGAGTTGACGCCGACGCCAAACATCAGGCTGCCGGTCTTCATCTCCTGGACCCGCACCAGCAGGTCCTTGTATTCCTCGTCGCCGTCGCGGTTGAGCACCTCGACCGACGGTTTCACCCCCGTCTCGGGGTTCGAGTCGAAGATTCCCAGCCGTGCCAGATGGCCCTCGGCCAGGCGCAGGTCGGGGTACTGCAAGGTCTGGCCCGGCGCCAGCCCCGGCGGCAGCTGGCGGAGGATGACGTTGTCCCGGGTGACGTCGTTGCCGACGATATAGATCGTGCCGACCTTCGTCGGCGCCTTCTCCGTGATCTGGTAGCGGACCTGGCAGATGCCGGGCGAGTCGGGGTTGAGGTAATGCTCCTCCTTGACGCGGACGTCGCGGCCGGTGATGCCGTAGTAGTCGGTGATGGCCCGGATGTCGGCCTGGACCTTCGCCTCGTCGTAATACTCGCCGGGGGCAAGTCGCGGGATGGCCTGGATGACCTCCACGGGCAGCTGCTTGCCGGCGCCGTCCACCTGCGGCCGGGCGGACACGCGGTAGCGCGGCCCCTCGTTGATGTGGAAGACGAGATCGACGTGCTTGCCGTCCGGCTCCCAGCGCAGCTCGCGCGAAACCTGGACCTGGTGGAAGCCGAACGATTTGTAATACTTTTCCAGCTCCTCCACGTCGTATTCGACCATGAACAGGTTCAGGCTGCCGCCGAACAGGCCCAGGAACTCGTGCGACGACTTGACGTGCGTGTTCAGCACGCCGCCGCTGACGAAGGTGTTGCCCTCGAAGAGGATTTCCTTGACCTTGACCTTCGGCCCCTCCGTAATGTTGAAGACGACGCGCGTGTCGCTGGCCTTGTCCCCCTCGACCAGCTCGCAGGTGGCGAAGGGCCGGCCCTGCTTGTACAGCTCGTCCACGATGGAGCGGCAGGCCTCCTGGTTGAGGTAGGGGACCACCGGGTCGCCCTTGCGCAGGTGGGTGATATTTTTCAGCTCGTCGAGCTTGAGGTGGACGCCGCCGTTGTAGACGATTTCCTTGATCGTCGTGGGCCGCTCGACGACGAGGAAATAGAGATCGACGAGGGCTTTGTTGTCGGGGTGCTCGCTGACCTTGACGGTGACGTGGGCGAACAGGCCGGTGGCGTAGATGAGGCGGACGTCCTCGTCGATGGTGGCCTGGGTCAGCTCGCTACCCGTCTTGGTCCTGGCGGTGTTCAGGACGCGCTCGACGGGCACGTTGTGGGTGCCCTGCACCTTGACGTCGGCCACGGTGAGCTTGGTCCCGGGCGTGAGGCGCGCGGGTACGTCCGGGAGCGGGGGCGGCGATTGCGCCAGGGCGGGGGTGGCGGCCAGGAGGAGGGCCAGCAACCCCGCGGCCCGGGGCAAAGCTCGCGGATAGGAGCGGTCCGTCGCTTGCATGGGTTCGGTCCCCGCAATTCTTTTTCTCTCAACTTCGCGCAGAGGAAGGGCAGCAAATAGCGATGGGAAGGCCGGCTGTCAAGGCATCTTTTTCCGCGGAGGTCCGTAGTCCGTAGCCGCAAGCTGCCAGCTTGCCGGCTTCTCCCCTCCCAAACCGGCAAGCTGGCAGCTTGCGGCTACGGGTCGTGGCCAATCGATCAAATCCTGCTTAGATTGTCCGGGCGGACAGCCTATCCCCGGAGACACACCATGCAGCGCATCCGCTTCGTGATGGTCGGCGGCTTCCTTGGCGCCGGCAAGACGACGACCCTCGCCCGCCTGGCCCGTCACTACATGGCCCGGGGCCAGCGCGTCGGCCTCGTTACCAACGACCAGGCACAGGACCTCGTCGATACCAACAGCTTGCGCGCCCAGGGCTTCTCAGTCGAGGAAGTGGCCGGCGCCTGCTTCTGCTGCCGCTTCGACGACCTCGTCGGCAAGGTGGGTCAGCTGGAGCAGAAGGACCGCCCCGACCTGATCCTGGCCGAGCCGGTCGGCAGCTGCACCGACCTGGTGGCGACCGTCGTGCAGCCGCTCAAGGACCTGTACG
Organism: Gemmataceae bacterium; assembly: GCA_035266225.1. GTDB lineage: Bacteria > Planctomycetota > Planctomycetia > Gemmatales > Gemmataceae > DATFNV01. The sequence continues at coordinate 39,118 of DATFNV010000452.1, read as the reverse complement.
GCCAGCGGTTCGAGGTGGCGCCCTACGCCGTGCTGTTCAAGCCGAGCCACGGCCTGCGCATCCTGCGCAATGAACCGGGCGCCGGCTTCTCGCCCAAGGCGGCCTACATCTTCCGCAAGCAGCTCGAAGAGGCCGACGCCATCGTCATCAACCGCACCGACGAGCTGCGGCCGGAGCGGCTCGCGGAGTTGGCGGACCTGGTGGCGCAGGAATACCCCGGCGTGCCGCTGTTGCGCCTGTCGGCGAAGACCGGCGCCGGCTTCGAGCCCTTGGTGGAGCTGCTCGACCAGCAGGGGGCGTTCGGCCGAAAGGTCCTGAACATCGACTACGACACCTACGCGGAAGGCGAGGCGGAGCTGGGCTGGCTCAACGCCAGCTTCCGCGTGACAACGCCCCATCAGGTGGGACTCGACGGTCTGCTGCTCGACACGGTGAAACGCCTCGGCGAGCTGCTGCGGCAGCGCGGGCTGGAGGTGGCGCACCTGAAGGCGATTGGTCTGACGGACGGGACCTTCGGCGTGGCCAACCTGGTCAGCAACGGGACGGCGCCGGAGCTGTCGCTGCAATCGTACGGGCGTGTCCGGGACGCGGAGATCATCGTCAACGCGCGCGTGGCCGCCGACCCGGCGCTGCTGGAGGAATTGGTGCGACAGACCATGGACGAGGTGTCGAGCCTGGAGCGCTACGGCAAGGCTGAGATGCGGACGATGCAGAGTTTCCGCCCCGGGCGCCCGCAGCCGACGCACCGCTACGCGGAGGCGAAGTGACAAGGGAATAGACCACGGATTGGACGCCGCGTACCACGTGATGTCGCGCGGGCACAACCGCGTCGCCGCGACGTGCTCCAGGTGAAAACGGCGGACCACGTCTCGCGCCCGCCCGGTTATACCATCGCCCTTGCAAAACCGAGGTTTAGCCGCCGCCCTCGGGGCGGCGCTCGCTGCGCGCCGCCCCGAGGGCGGCGGCTAAACAACCGGAAATCGAATGGCGCGAATATAGCGTAGTTGGTGGCCCCTACTTCCGTTCGGGACTCGGTGCGGGCGCCGGGGCCTCCAGTTGCTTCAGGAGTTGCCGAAACTCCTCTCGCCCGCGGAGCGGCTCGAGTGCCTCATCCGTCCGCAAATCCTGAGCCGACACGCCCGGGTCCCCGGTGCCAACCGCACGCCGCAACAACTCGACGGCACGGCCGGCGTATTGCTCCCGCAACTCGGCATCCTCCTTGGCCGCTGCCGAGCCGAGCGCACAGACGCGGGCACAGTCATGGAGAGTCTTGCTGCTCACGTCCTGGGCCCGGGCCTGCTCCCGAGCCAGCGCCACGGCTCGGGCGTGGTCGCCCCGAGACAAATCGCCTCGGCTCTCGTAGAACCAGCGGCGTTTGCCGCCGTCGAGCGCCGCGGCCCGGTCCCAGTCCTTGGCCGCCTCCGCGCGGCGGCCCAGCCTGTCCAGCGCCTCGGCCCGGCCCGAGGAGCTGTTGCGGAGGTAGCCGCGCGCGTCCCCGAAGCGATCTTCCCGAGCCAGGGCCGGCTCGAGGGTACGCACGGCCTTGTCATACCACTCCAGGGAGGCGTCCGCCCGCCCTTGGTCCTTGAGCAGGCCGCCAAGATTGCCGTAGGTGCCGCCGAGAGTCACGGCATAGTCGAGGACCTCGGGGAAGTCATGGACCAGCCGTTCCCGGAGGGCGATGGCCCGGCGCGTCGCGGTCTCCGCCTCGTCCAGCCGTCCCAGGTCCTCCAGCACGATGGCCAGGTTGTTGAAGCCGCTGGCCAGGTCCTGGCGGTACCTCGGGACGGAGGAGAAGTCGGCGACTAACGTTTTCAGGATGGACAGGGCCTCGCCGTGGGCGTCCCGGGCCTCGCCCAACCGCTCCAGCCTCCACAGCGTCACGCCCAGGCTGGTGTGGCCCCCTGCCAGGCGACGCTGGTATTCGGTCACGAAAGGGAAGTCAGCGACCAACTTTTTCAGGATGGCCAGCGCCTGGCGGTAGAACGCCTCCGCCTCATCGAGCTTGTCCTGGTCCTCGAGCAGAATGGCCCGCCTGCGATGCACGGCGGCCAGATCCAGCCAGTGGTCGGGGACTTCCGGGGAGGCTTCGACCAACTCATTCAGGATCGTGAGGGCGTTGCCCAGGTTGGCCTCCGCTTCGTCCCACTGTTTCAGGTCAGCCAGCAGGGCGCCCAGGGTAAAGTACATTTTCGCCAGGCTGGCTCGGCCCCGGGTGTCGGCGGAATCCTGCCGCAGGGCCTCCTGCTGGTGACGGATCGCTTCCGCAAGAAGCGGGGCGGCCGTCCGGTGGTCGCCGCGCTCCACCAGGACTGCCGCCAGCGCCTGCGACGACGCCGCCGCATCCCGCTGGTAACTCGCGACCGATGGGGACTCACGGACGAGCGTCTCCGCGAGCTGAACCGCCTGGCGAAGGGCCTCTTCGGCCTCCGGCAAGAGGCTGAGCTGCCGGCGAATGACGCCCACGCGCCGGTAGGCCCTCGCCAGGGCCGCACGGCCCTCCGGTGTCTCGCCCGTTTGCCGTGTGAATTCTTCGTAATAGGCCAGTCCCTTTCTCAGGAACTCCTTCTGCTCCGGCGTCAGCTGCGGCTGCCGGGTCAGCCAGTCGTCGATCACCGTCGAGGACAACTCGTCCATGACCGCGCGGGTTTCCTGTTCGCGCCGTTGGGCCAGGTCCTTGGCGGTCTGTTCCTGTCCGCGCAGGTGGTTGACCACGACCAGGCCCACGGCCAGGAAGAATACCGCGACGAGGACCGCCGCGGCCAGCCCCATCCACAGCTTGCGGCGCCGGCGTTCTTCGGCCGCCTGCACCTGCTGCCGCTCACGCCGCAGCCGCTCCTGTTGCAGGCGCTCCTCGACCCCGGAGACGTACGCCGCCACGGCCGCGGCCACCGCGCCGGCGTCGGCGGGGCGGTCCGCCTTCTGCCGCGCCAGGCAGCGCTCGGCGAGCCGAACCAGGTCCGGGTCGGCACCGCAGCCGCCCAGTCGCGCCCGCGCCTCCTCCAGGTCGGCTTCGGCCGCCTTGAGACGGACCGCCTCGGTGTCGGGGCCAGTGTAGGGCGGCTCGCCGGTGAGGACTTCGCACAGGATCGCTCCCAGGCCGAACACGTCCGACTGCCGATCGACCTCCGCGACTCGGCCCCGAGCCTGCTCCGGCGGCATGTAGGCGACCGTCCCCAGCACGCTGCCGGCGAGCGTCCGGGTGTTCTCGTCTCCGGGCTCGACAACCGCCGACGCCGACCCCACCCCGGGTCGGGGGCCGAGGCCATCGTCGCTGAGCATCTTGGCCAGGCCCCAGTCCATTAGCTGTACCTCGCCGTGTGCCCCGACCATGACGTTGTCCGGCTTGAGGTCGCGGTGGATCACCCCCTTGCTGTGGGCGAAGGCCACCGCCTGGCACACCTGGCCGAAGATCTGTACGACCTCCATCCGCCGCTCCGCCGGTGCCGGCCCTCCCCCCAGCAGCGCCGCCAGCGTCCCCCCCTCGACCAGCTTCATGGTGTAGTACGGGCGGCCGTCGGGGAGCCGGCCCATCGCGTGGATCGGCACGATGAACGGGTGAGCCAGTTGGCCGCAAACCTGCGCCTCACCGACGAACCGCTCGACCAGGCCCGGGGCGGTGCAGGCCCAGGACTTCATCACCTTGACCGCGAGGCTCCGGCCAAACTGGAGGTCGCGGATGCGCCACACCACGCCCATGCCGCCCGCATCAATCCGGCTCACCGGGGCATAGCCGGGTAGGTCCGGCGGCTCGTCGTCTGCGGCCAACCCGCTCGGCTCGGAGTGCGGGACCACCGTATCGGGCAGGCTCCCGACCAAGCGTTGCAGCACCCGCTGGCAGCCGGGGCAGGCGCCGACGTGCTCCTCCACGGGGCCGGCCTCGGCCGGAGAGAGTTCGTCACGCAGGAATTTCCGGAGCGTCTCCGGGTCCGGGCAAGGGGTCCGGGTGGCTGCTGGGCTCGTGACCATGGCGGTACTCCTGCAGGAGCATCTGCTTGACGCGGTAATTCGCCTTGTAGACCGACGCGACACTCAGCTTCAGCTCCGCGGCCACCTCGGCGGCCGGGCGCTGCTCCACCATCGTCTGGTAGAACGCCTGCCAGGTCGTCTCCTTGAGCTTGGCGCGGACCCGTTCGAGGACCTCCGCCGCGGTGGTCCGGGCGTGGCCCTCGATCACCTCGCTCAGCTCGCCCGCTGCCTCGGGGCTCGCGAGGTCGCCCAGCCGCTCCTGGAAGGCCGTGCCGCCGACGCCGCCACGCTCGGGCCGGCGCCGCTGCCGCCGCCAGAAGTCGGTCAGGGCGTTGTTGACGACCGCTTTCAGCCAGCCGCGGAACTGCCCCCGCGACGGATCGTGGCTGTGCTGCGGCAGCTGCTGGAACAGCTTCAGCATGACGTCCTGGGTCAGATCCTCGGCGCTGTCCGCCGAGAGTCCGCGGCGCAGGCACCAGCCGACGATTACGCCGCGGTAGCGGGTCTGGAACACCGCCCAGGCCTCGTGGCGGCGGGCGCCCTCCCTGACGTCGCACAGCAGTGAGATGTGGGTCGAGGGGATTGGTGCGATGGTAGCCTCCGGCAGACGGGAGCGGGACGGCTCCAGCATACTGCCGGCGAGATCAAGTGCAAGCACGTTCTCAGGCCCAAGCCGGCCCGACCCCCGCGCGGCCCCATCACGCCTCTCCTTACTACGCCGTTCTCTCTCGGAGGACCTCCTCATCCGGCGCGGTGTCCTAATCGAACGTACTCCCTGGCAGAGTGACCGCCGAAGGGACGTCCCCTTCCGCAAGAGCGGCCCGGCGCCCGGGTCCAGTCCTTCCTTCCCGCAAAGCTAACCGGCTGCAAATCAGCCAGGAGTTTCCCATGCGTCGCTTCTTCGGCAAGCTGGCCAACGTCATCCGGCAGACCAACAAGGCCCGCCCCGCCCAGGGGAGTCGGCGCCGCGCCTCGCTCCAGGTGGAGGCGCTGGAAAGCCGCCAACTGCTGTCGGGTTCTTCCATTCTCACTCTCAGCACCGCGCCGCTGGTGGTGCCCCCGCTGACTCCGATCCAGTTCAAGTACCAATCGCTCGGCGGGGCCAGCGGGTTCCTCGGCAAAGCCGTGACGGGCGAGTTGCCCATGCCCTACGGCAACGGTCGTTACGAGCAGTTCCAGCACGGCAACATCTACTGGTCGGCGGCGACCGGCGCCCATGACGTCTACGGCCCGATCCTGAACGAGTACTTCCTGACGGCCGCCGAGCGCGACGCCCACGGCAACTCCGTCCAGGTGGGCCTGGGGCTGCCGACCACCGACGTGGTCGGCTTGCAGAGCATGCCGGGCGCTGAGGCCGTGGTATTCCAGGGCGGCACCATTTACTGGTCGGCGCAGACCGGCGCCCACGCGATCTACGGCGGCATCTACACCGAGTACCTGGCCACCCAGAACGAGATCGACGCCAACGCCAACGAGGTTTTCATGGCGATCGGGCTGCCCACCAGTGACGAGACGAACGTGCCGGGCGTGGCGGGGGGGCGCATGAACACCTTCGCGGGCGGCGCCGCCATCTACTGGTCGCAGGCCACCGGCGCCCACGTCGTCTACGGCGCCATCGCCGCCAAGTACAACAGCGTCGGCGGCCCGGTCGCCTACGGCCTGCCCACCAGTGACGAGGCGAACGTGCCCGGCCTGCCGGGGGTCCGCGTCAGCGACTTCCAGGGCGGCCGCGCCATCTACTGGTCGGCGGCGACCGGCGCCCATACCGTCTACGGCGCCATCGAGGCCGAGTACCTCGCCACGGCGGGCGAGCACGACTACTACGGCCGGAACGTCATGGCACTGCTGGGGGCGCCCACCAGCGACCAGACGTCCATAATTGGGGCGTGGGAGCCGAACGCCCGCATGAATACCTTCCAGGGCGGCAACATCTACTGGTCGCCGGATACCGGCGCCCACGCCGTCTACGGCGCCATCCTCGCCAAGTACGAGTTCGTCGGCGGGCCCGCGAGCTGGCTGGGCATGCCGATCAGTGACGAGTCGGACTGGTACGCCGGACGGATCAGCATTTTCGTCGGCGGGAGCATCATGTGGAATCCCGGTGGCGGGGCGACCGCGCTGTAGGCCCTGCCGGCACAGGTCAGTTCGGCGAGGTGCAGGGGTCGGGTGTCGGTTCCTTCGACACCCGACCCGGCAACTGGAGACGCACCGTTACGTGCAGGCGAAGTGACAGGAGTATAGAATAGACCACGGATTGGACGGATTTTCACGGATCTGATCCGTGAAAATCCGTCCAATCCGTGGTCTATTCCGGGGAGCATCATGCTCACGACGCGCGGCTGGTGGTTCCTGATCGTCTCGCTGCTGGTGCTGGCACTGGGCCTCTTCGCCGAGCTGGCCCCGCTGGTGCCGGTTGGTCTCGCGCTGGTCCTCTGGGTGGCCGGCGTCGGCCTTCTCTTCTACGCCCGCGCCCGCTTCGCGGTCCGCGGTTTGCGCGTCCACCGCCTCGTCACCGACGACCGCGGCCCGGTCGAGACCCTCTGGGCCGGGCGCCCCTTCGAGGTCCATGTCGGCTTGCGCCTCGGCGGGCTGCTGTCGCTGCCGCACGTCGCCGTCGCCGACCGCGTCCCCTTCGCCGCCGTCCTCCTCGATGGGACGACGGAAACGGCCGGCCCAGTGGTCCGGGATCAGCCGCTGGCGATGAGTTATCGCATCCGTCCGACGGCTCCCGGCCGGGTTCGCTTCGAGGGGCTGCGCCTGCGGTTGGCCGACCTGCAGGGGCTCTTCTACTTCGAGACGTTCGTGCCGGCGGTCGTGGAATACCGCGTGTTGCCGGTGCTGGCCGACGCGGGCGGCCGGCCGGCGGCGCACAAGCGGCACAACCTGCTGCCGCCGCCTGGCATCCACCGCCTGCGCCGCCCCGGCTCCGGCAGCGAACTGCTTGACCTGCGCGACTACCTGCCCGGCGACCCGCCCAAGACCATCGCCTGGAAGGTGTCCGCCCGCCGCGACCGCCTGGTCACCAAGGAGTTCGAGAGCGAGGTGCCCATCCGTTGCACTCTCTTCGTGGATACGTCCAACTCGGTGCGCGTCGGCGCTGCCGGCCGGAACGCCCTCTCCCGCCTCGTCGAGATCGCCGCCGCCGTCGCCCAGGTCAACACCGGCAGCCGCGACCTGACCGGCCTGTGCCTCTTCGACGACCGCCAGGTCAACATCGTCCGCCCCGCGCGCACCCCGCGCCACCTGGTCCAGGTGCTGCACCGGCTCGCCGACGCCGCCGGCCTCGTCCCGAGCACCGGCAAGGTGCGCGTCGGCGAACTGCTGCCGCTGGCCTACGCCTTCGCGGAGGAGGTTTATCCCCAGCTGCTGCGGCCCGACGTGAACCACGTGCCGTTCTGGCTGCGCTGGTTCGGGACGCGGCCGGTGTGGCTGGCGCGGCGGCCGGGCCTCGGCGACCGCCTGCACGCCGCCCTGCTCGGCTGGGCCCTTGGCTACGGCCTCGGCTGTGTCGTGGCCGTCGTGCTGGCGGCCGTCCTCGGCGGCGCCTGGCTCCTGTCGTCGCGCCCGATCCGGGGCGACCTGTTCCTCTGGGCGCTCCTCGTGGCGGGCGGCCTGGGCTTCCTGGCCGTCGCGTCCTTCCTGGCGTTCCTCGGCTGGCAGGTGTTTCGGCCGCGCCGGCGCCGCGGCGAGGCGCGGCGGAAGAAGCTGGCGGCGTTGCTGTCGGTGCGCTACGGGCTGGCCCCCGGCGGGTTGGAGGCGCTGCTGGAGGACGACGAACTGATGGCCCTGCACCTGCAGCGCTTCCTCGCCGAGCACCAGGTGCCGTATCGGCTGCCGTTCTATGACTGGCATGGCCGCTACCTGTTTGCCGCCCCGGAGAAAGTGGACGTCCTCGCCCGCGCCCTGCTCCAGGCGGTGGGCAAGGGGCACGACAACGAGCTGTTCGTTCTGCTGGCCGACCTGATCGAACTGACCGACCGCCTCGAGCCGCTGCTGCGGGCCGTGCGCGTGGCCCTGGCCCGCCATCATCAGCTGATGATCGTCTGCCCCTGGCCGCCGGGACTGCCGCCGCCCACCGGGGCTGCGGTGTCGGCCGCGGCGCCTCCGCCCACGGAGAGCGGCGTGCTGCCGGTATTGCGGCGCAACACGGCGGAGCGCTTCCAGCGAGCCTTCGCCGGCCTGCGGCAGACGTTCGCCCGCCTGGGGGTGCCGGTGCTCTGCGCGGCCAACGAGGAGTCGGTGGGGCTGATTCTCGACCGGATGGATCGGCTGCGGCTGATGGGGAGGCGGCGATGAGCGAGCCCGACACGACGCCGCCCCTCGACCAGCACCCCGCTGTGCGCGACCATGTCTTCGTGTGCATGGGGGCGCTGGCGCTGATGCTGGTGGCGCTGGTGCTGCGCCGGCCGGACCCGTGGGCCTTATTCCCACCTTTCATCGGCGCGCTCGGCCTTCTGTTCCGCTGGCGGGCGGCGCCGGTGATGGTGCTGCTGGCGATCGTGCTGCTCCTGTTTTCGTGGTGGCACGCCACCAACCCCGGACGGATCGTCTTCTACGCGCTGTTTTTGGTGAAGTTCTGGCTGTTCGGCTTGGGGCCAACCCGCCCCCCGTCCTGGGGGGCGGGGCGGCCGTGGCGGGAGATCTTACCGTTTTCCGACCTGCTGCTGGCGGTGAGCCTCCTGGCCTACGCCGCGGGGCAGTACCGCTTGCAAGGGCTGACGGTGCGGCTGTTCCCATCCGACCCGCGCCAGGGCCGTGCGGCCGCCCGGCGCGGGTCGGCGGAGGCGACGAAAGTCAAGGAGGCGCTGCGCCGTTCTCCGGACCTGGTGTCGCGCCGCGAGATCGTCGTGCTGCTGCTGGCCCTACCGGCCTGCGGCGGGCTGGCGTCTCTGTTCTGGGCGTGGCTGAGCGGGCGCAGGACGCAGTTTCTGATCGCCGACGAGGCGTGGCAGGGCATGCTGGTGCTGTGGCTGCTGGGCGGCGGGGTGCTGGCGGCGGCGGCTGTGCTGCGCTACCTGGCGCTGCGACGGATGACGCCGGCCGAGGCGGCGATGTACCTTCAGGACGTGCTGTGGCGCGAGACGCGCGGCGAACAGCGCTTGCTGAATCGTTGGTTGGCGTGGGCCTGGCTCAGGCGGCGCCGCCGTGAAGAGAAGGAGCAGTCATGAGGTTCTGGGTGCGAGAGCTGGCCGGCTGGCTGCTGGTGCTGCTCGGCGTGGCCGGGTTCGGCCTGAGTATCCGATACCTGTGGCAGCACTACTGGATCGAGGCGGGCTTGCCGTCACTGATCGGCTTCCTGCTGTTCCGCGGCGGCATCCACCTGCTCAAGGTGGCCGTGGCGGCGCGCGTCTGCCTGCAGGCCCAGGACAAACTGCGACCGGACCAGGCCGCATCGAAAACGACAACCCGCCCGGCGCGGCCCACGCTCCCAGGGCGGCGCGGGTAGGGACGGCCTGCCGGGCCGTCCTTACGGACTGCTCGTCCATCCCACCACCATCAGCGCCAGCCCGACGACGTTGCACAGCAATTCCGCCGACCCGAGCACCAGCGCGGCCATGACGTGACCGTTTCCCCGGGCCGCCGGATCGCGGCGGCCCTCGCGCCACGCGCGCAGGGCCAGGACGAGCGCGGCGGGCCCCATCACCAGGCCGACCAGCGGGATGAGGCCGTAGACGGCGCACCGGTAGGCGCGCAGGGCAACGGCCGGCCGCGAGTCGGGCCGCTTGCCGAAAGGGGTGTCGGTGTCATCGATGGGGTCGCGGCGGCGCGGCTTTCGGTTGGTCCGTTCGCCGCAGGCCGTACAGCGCTTCGCGTCCCCCGGGTTCTCCGTTCCGCAGGTCGGACAACGCATAATCTGTAAAAAGTTATCAGGACTTCGGAGTCTTCGGCGGTGGGCATCGGACTGTCTACTGACTACGAACTACGGACTACGGACCAGTACGGCCATGCGATATTATCCCGCCTTCGAGGAATTCGTCGAGCTGGCGCGCGGCAGCAGCGTGGTGCCGGTGTACCGCCAGCTCGTCGGCGACACCCTGACGCCGGTGAGCGCCTTCTGCAAAATCCAGGAGGGCGAATGGGCCTTCCTGTTCGAGAGCGTCGTCGGCGGCGAGCGCCTCGGCCGCTACAGCTTCCTCGGCAGCGGGCCGTTCCTGCGCTTTCAGGCGTACCAGCAGCGCGTCCGCGTCGAACACCTCCCCGCCGGCGGCAAGGCGACGGCGCAGGAGTTCGACCACCCCGACCCGCTGCGCCTGCTCGAAGAGAAGCTCGCCCTGTACCGCGCCCCGCACGTCCCCGGCCTGCCGCGCTTCTGCGGCGGCGCCGTCGGCTACGCCGCCTACGACGCGGTGCGCTACGTCGAGCGCTTGCCGAACCCGCCGCCCGACGACCGTGGCCTGCCCGACCTCTGCTTCGCCTTCTACGACCGCATGGTGATCTTCGACCACATCAACAAGACCATCGCCGCCGTCGCCCACGCCCATCTCCCCTCACCCCCAACCCCTCTCCCCGGGGGGGCGAGGGGAGGAGACGGGGACTTGCGTCGCAGTTATCAGGAGGCGTGCGCCCGCGTCGATCGGCTGGTGGAGCGGTTGCAGCAGGGGGTGGCCGACATCCAGACGACCGACATCACTCCGGTGGGGGAGGTGAATCGGCCCTACCGCTCCAACTTCGAGCCGGCGGCGTTCGAGGCGGCGGTGGCGAAGTGCAAGGAGTACATCAAGGCCGGCGACATCTTCCAGGTGGTCATCAGCCAGCGCTTGGAGACGCAGACGACCGCCCGGCCCTTCGACATCTACCGCACGCTGCGTGTGGTCAATCCCAGCCCGTTCCTGTTCTACGTCAAGGCCGGCCCGGTCTGCCTGGTCGGCTCGTCGCCGGAGATCATGGTGCGCGTCGAGGGGGAGCGGGTGACGATCCGCCCCCTGGCCGGCACCCGCCGCCGCGGCAAGACGGAGGAGGAGGACGCCGCCCTGGCCGCGGAACTGCTCGCCGACCCGAAGGAGCGGGCGGAACACATCATGCTCGTGGACCTGGGCCGCAACGACGTGGGGCGCGTGGCCCGCTACGGCACCATTCAGCTCAGCGACGTGATGACGGTGGAGCGCTACAGCCACGTCATGCACCTGTGCAGCACGGTGACCGGCCGCCTGCAGCCGGGCAAGACGGCCTTCGACGCCTTGCGCTCGTGCCTGCCGGCGGGAACGCTGAGCGGGGCGCCGAAGGTGCGGGCGATGGAGATCATCGACGAATTGGAGCCGCACCGCCGCGGCCCCTACGGCGGCGCGGTCGGCTACGTCGATTTCAGCGGCAACATGGACACCTGCATCGCCCTGAGGACGCTGGTGCTCAAGGGACAGACGGCGTACCTGCAGGCCGGGGCCGGCATCGTGGCGGACAGCGTTCCCGAGAAGGAGCGCGAGGAGACGCTCAACAAGGCCCGGGGACTGCTGCGGGCCCTGGAGATGGCCGAGACGCAGCTGTAGGAGGGCCGGGCGCTAGCCCTCGGCCCCGGTAGCCCTCACGCGCCGCGGCGGTTGTCGCTGGCAGGGCCGGCGCCTTCAGGGTAAAACGGGAGCATGGCCACACTCGTTACCTTGCAGGGGCCGAACCCCGGCCGGCACTTCCGGCTCGGGAATGAGCCGTCGCTCATCGGCCGGCAGCCCAACGCCGCCGTCTACCTCGATTCGCTGGCGGTCAGCCGGCAGCACGCCCGCGTCGTCCGCGCCGAGGGGGCCTACTTCATCGAGGACCTCGGCAGCAGTAACGGCACGTACCTCAACGGCCGGGCCATCGACGGTCGCATGCCCCTGAGCGAGAACGACACGCTGCAGATCGGCCCCTACGTCCTCGCCCTGCGGCCCGACCCGGCCCCCCCGAAAACCGAGCCCGACCAGATCATCCGAACCCGCGTCGCGGCCACGCCTTCCAACCACACGCTCTTCCTCCAAAATCCGGCGTACAAGCTGCAAGCGGTCCTCGAAATCGCCCATACGCTGGCCCGCACCCTGGAGATGGAGCCGCTGCTGGGCAAGCTGCTCGACCACCTGCTGCGCCTCTTCCCGCAGGCCGACCGCGGGCTGGTGCTGCTCTGCGAGCAGGACCGGCTGATCCTGCGGGCGGTGCGCGGCCGCCGCACTGACGCCGGCGAATCGGCCCCCTACAGCCGCACCGTCGTCCGCCGCGCCCTCGAGGAGGGGGTCGGCATCCTGAGCCAGGACGTCAGCGACGACCCGAAGCTGGTGCTCAGTCAGACGCTCGTGGCCCTGAACCTGCGCTCGTTCTTGTGCGTGCCGCTGATCGCCCCCGACGGCCGACGCCAGGGCGTCATCCAGCTCGACTGCTCCACGTCGGGCATGTCCTTCAGCGACGAGGACCTGGAGGTGCTGACGGCCATCGCCCTGCAGGTCAGCGTCGTGCTGGAGAACGCCGCGCTGCACGCCGCCCGCATCGAGGAGGAGAAGCTCCACCAGGAGCTGGCGGTGGCCCGCGAGATCCAGCAGGGCTATCTGCCGACCGACTTCGCCCCCCTGGGCGATGCCGGCTTCGAGCTGTTCGCCCGCGTCCATCCGGCCCGGCAGGTGTCGGGCGACCTGTACGACTTCTTCCCCCTGGCGGACGGGCGGCTGGCGTTCTTCGTCGGCGACGTCTCGGGCAAGGGGATGCCGGCCGCCCTGTTCATGGTGGCGGTACGGACGCTGGCGCGGCACCTGGCGCCGTCGGCCGCCGGCCCCGCCGAGGCGCTCACGCGCCTCAACGACGCCCTCGCCGCCGACAACCCCTCCGCGATGTTCGTGACCCTGGTGTACGGCATCTACGACCCGCGGAAGGGCTCGGTGGTGCTGGCCTCCGGCGGCCACCCCAAGCCGCTGCTGCGCCGGGCCGACGGCCGCGTGGAGGAGGTGGCGATCCGCAACGGCCGGCTGCTCGGCTACGCCCCAGGCGATGCCGGCCTGTCCGACGCGGCGCTGGCGCTGGCCCCCGGCGAGACGCTGGTGATCTACACCGACGGCTTCACCGAGGCGCGCGCCCCGGACGGGGTGACGATGTTCGGCGTCGGCCGGCTGGCCGAGGCGCTCGGCGGCCCGCGGACGGCGCTGCCGCTGGAGCGCTGCGCCGAGGAGCTGAAGGCGGCTGTGGAGCGTTTCACCGGCTCGGCGGAATTGCAGGACGACCTGACCGTGCTGATGCTGCGGCGGCGCTGAGCCGGCACGGGGACATTCGAGGAGGAGAACTCATGCGGACGAAACGAACGCGGCCAATTGTCGGGCCACACACCTGGGAGGACTTCTGTGCGATCGTCAGCGAGGATCAGAAGGCCGACCTGATCGACGGAGTGATTTACATGGCATCGCCGGAAAATACCGACGCGAATGAGATGTTCGTCTGGCTCATCACCCTCATGGAACTCTTCGTCGAGGAGTACCAACTGGGGAAGATCTACGGATCCCGCGTCGCCGCCCGGTTGACGAAAAAAACCGCCCCCGAGCCGGACATCGTCTTCGTCAGCAAGAAGAACCTGCACCGGGTCAAGCGCGGCGGCATTGAGGGAGCGCCGGACATCGCCGTCGAGATCGTCTCGCCCGACAGCATCCAGCGCGATTACGACCTCAAGCGCAAGAAGTACGAGGAGGCGGGCGTCCCCGAGTACTGGATCATCGACGAGAGCGAGGAAACGGTGACGCTGCTGCGCCTGAGTACTGACGGGAAGTATCGCGAAGTCAAACCGAAAAAAGGCGAGTTCCACAGCACCGTCCTGAAGGGGTTCTGGCTGCGGCCCGAATGGCTCTTCCGGATCCCCCGACCCAGAAAGCTCGACGCCCTGCAAATGCTCCTCGACCGCCTGAAGTGAAACCATCTACCCAGAGGGACCCCATGACCACCCGCGCCGCCACCGAGTACCGCTACGAGAAACTCACCTGGCCCGAGATCAACGACGCCATCGAGATGGGCAAGGTCTGCGTCGTCCCCTGCGGCGCCGTCGAGCAGCACGGGCCGCACCTGCCGCTCGACGTGGACATCGTCTGTCCGCAAGGGATCGCCTATGGCGCCGGCCGCGCCGTCCCCGACAAGATGCTCGTCCTGCCGCCGATCTGGTACGGCTACACCGGGCATGTCATGGACTTCCCCGGCACCATCAACACCCACTTCGAGACCTTCATCCACCAGGTTCTCGACGTCACCAAGTCGCTCGCCTACCACGGCTTCAAGAAGATCGTCCTGCTCAACGGCCACGGCTCGAACATGCCCAACCTCGACCTCGTCGCCCGCCGCACGAACCTCGAGACCGACGCCGAGTGCATCCTGGCGGCGTGGTGGAACCTGCTCACCGTGGACAAGACGTTCCTGCCGCGCTGGCGCCAGAGCAAGTTCCCCGGGGGCTGCGCCCACGCCTGCGAACTGGAGACGTCGCTCTACCTGTACCTCGACGGCGACAACGTGCGCAAGGACAAGATCAAGAGCGGCGTCATCAGCTTCAACGAGGAGAACAGTCCCTTCAACTGGGTCGATCTGTTCGCCGCCGGCCCCGCGACCTGCATTTCGTGGACGAGCAGCTACACCGACACTGGCGTGCTCGGCGAGGCAGAACTGGCGACCGCCGAGAAGGGACGGCAAGTACACGAGGAGGCGGTCAAGCAGCTGGTGCGCTTCGTGACGTGGTTCAAGGATCGGCCGAAGGACCAGAGGCACGACCGGCACCGCAAGCCGCCGACGATGCCGATCCCGTGGGGACAGCGGAGTATCTCGGAAGGGGGAAAATGACACAAGCCCGACGCGCCAGCGAGGACGTCCCTCGCTGGCGCGTCGGGGGCTACTGGTACTTCCGGTGACCGAGGGAGGTCGTCAGGAGCCGTTCTTCATCGCTTCCCGGAAGTCGGCCCAGGAATGGGACCGGGCGGCGGCGCGCAGCCAGCGCTGGAGGGTATCGAGGTCGTTGGTTCCCTCCACCGCCAGCCGGAGTTCCTCCGGTACGGGATCTGGGATCCTTTCTGAAAGGACCGTGAGCAAATCCGCCCGGCGCGCCTTGACAAGCCCTTTCGATTCTCCCTCGTTCAGCCACCCCTTGATGTACTGTGACTCTTTCATCCAGTTCCTCCCGGGACTCGTCAGGCACCGTTCTTCATGGCGGCGCGGAAGTCGGCCCACGTCCCCGCACGCACTGCGGCATCGAACCAGCGCTTGAGGGTATCGAGGTCGTTGGTTCCCTCGACGGCGAGACGAACCTCGTCCGGGACCGGGGCAGGCATCTTCGCTTGCAGAAGCTCCAACAAGACCGCTCGCCGCGTCTTGATCACGCCCTTTAACTCACCCTCGTTCAACCACCCCTTGATGTACTGTGACTCTTTCATCTCCCATCCCTCCAAACCGCGTTGCCAGTTGAGCAATTCCCGGGTTAGCTCGGCGAACACCAAGGCCATGTCGCGATACGTCGCCCGCCGCCCCGCGTCCGGCTCCCGCAGGGCGACCTGCTTCCATTCCTCGATCAGCGCCGGCTCGCCGCCACCGGCCATCAGCGGCAGCCACGGCAGGATGCTCACCCCCACGCGGCCCTCGGCGATGTCCGTCAGGGTCCGCCCGCCGTCCTCGCGGCACAGGTTCATCACCAGCGGCTTGACCCCCAGGCCCAGCGGCGCCCCGGCGATCGTCAGCGCCAGCCCACTCTCCGGCCGCTCCCCGGTCAGGTTGACGAGGGCGCAGCCGACCGGCGGCTCGTCCTCTGGGCCGGGCGGCGGCGACACCTCGCGCGACAGCAGCAGCCCGTAGATGCCGAGGCGCTGCAGCAGGTGCCGCTCGAACTCCGATTCGACCTCGACGATCAGGTAGACGACCTGGTTAAGGACGTCGGTACGGCGCAACACCGCGACGAGGTCGTCGGTGCGGTCGGGGCCACCAGGCAGCGGCAGGCGGCGGCTGTCATCCCAGCGCTCGAAGGTCAGCGGGGGCGGCGGCTGATAGCGGTGCAGCAGCCAGGCGCAGAAGGTGGCGCTGTCCAGCTTGGCTGCGGCCCGTGCGTTCTGGTCGAACATCCCCATGATCGTCCCCCTCCCTGGGGTGTCATTTTACCGCAGGACCGCGCCCCGGAGAACGCCAAGCTGCTACACCGGGGGCGCGAAAGGGGTGAAATTATCCGCACAGCCTTTGCCATCAAGTGCCTCGGTGAACCGTCTCTCTGGCGCTCTCCGCAAGCCGACCGCCCCGAACCCGATGACGAGGCAACGTGGAGGGGCTATCCGGGCACTTTCCCGATGTGCTTTTCGCTTGACAGCGACAAGCAGATCCGTTCTGCTGAGTGTGCGATGACCGGCGGATCGAGGCAGGCCTCCGATTGACCGGCGATGGCGAATTGCTTCTCCGGCCGGTGATCGGTCGTAAGCAATTGAGAACAACGCGATGACTCAACCCGTCACTACCCCGAAGTCCGGCGACATCGCCATCGCTATCGTTCCACAGGAGAATGGTCGCTATGTCTGTGAGGTGACGCCATCGCTGGACGGTCGGGCTGGTTCGACAAGGAGGTTTCACGGTCAAAGCCCGAATCATGCGATCGCCATTGCCCTGGAAAACCTGGCCCACGCGTTTCGGCTGCAAGCGGAGGCGGAGCAGAATATCGATTGGGACGCGGTGGATCGATCGACTTCGGGAAAGGGGATCGACAAACGGTTTCACGTGATCTTGCACTATGAACGGGTTGCCGAGGAAGAGTCGAAATTCGAGGCGCTGGAGAACACCCTGATGGGCAATACCGTCGTGGAAAACGCCGAAATATCCATCATCCAAGTCGATCCGGATTTGCCGATTGAGCCTTTGGAGATTCGGCGCAAACAATAGCGCCAGCGAGAGAACCCTCTCACTGGCGCTTCGGGCTTGTCTGTCGTCATTACGCCAGCAGCTTCTCGACCACTCGGCCCTCACGGAAGAGCTGAACCGGCCGGCCGGTCGGCGTCTGCAGTTCGGCGTGCGGGTCGATGCCGAGCAGGTGGAAGATCGTGGCCGACACGTCGTCCGGCGTGCAGGCTTCCGTCGCCGGGGCCATGCCCTGGGCGTCGGTGGTGCCGTGGGCGTAGCCGCGCTTGAAGCCGCCGCCCGCCAGGGCCACGGCCATCGACCGCGCCCAGTGATCGCGGCCGGCGTTCTTGTTGATCTTCGGCGTCCGCCCGAACTCGCCGGCGCAGTACACGATCGTCGAGTCGAGCAGGCCGTGCTGGTCCAGGTCCTCGACCAGGGCCGACAGCGTCTGGTCCAGCGGCGGCAGCAGCTTGGTCTTCAGGTTGGTGAAGTTCTGGCCGTGCGTGTCCCAGCCGCCGAGGCTGATCGTCACGAAGCGCACTCCCGCCTCCACCAGCCGCCGCGCCGCCAGCGCCCCCTGGCCGAACGGCGTCGGACCAAAGCGCTCGCGCGTCTCCTTGCTCTCCTGCGCCAGGTCGAACGCCTTCTTCGTCTTGTCGGAGCGCAGGATCTCCAGCGCCTTCTTGTGGAAGGCATCCAGGCCCTCGGCGACGTCGGCCGACTTGTCCGCGGCCCGGAACGACTCGTCGAAGCCCTTGAGCAGCTTGTCGCGGTTCTCCAGTTCCTCAAGGGTGAAGCCGGTCGGCAGCTGGATGCCGCGGACGCGCAGGTTGCCGGCCGCCGCCCCGCCCTTGCCGCCGCCGGCCGCCCCTTCCACGATGAACGGGTTGTACGCGGTGCCCAGGTAGCCCGCCACGCCGGCCGTCCCGCCGCGGATTTCGTTGAAGGCGACGTACGGCGGTACCCCTTCCTCGGGAGGCATCAGCCGCGTCACCAGCGACCCCAGCGACGGGTACTGCACCGCCGGCGTCGGCTTGTTGCCGGTCGTCATGAAGACTGTGGCCGGCCCGTGCGACGGGATGGTGTGGTTGAGCGAGCGCACAAGGGTCATGCGGTCGGCGACCTTGGCCGTCTTCGGCAGGTGCTCGCTAATCTGCACCCCCTTGGCGCTGGTTTCGATCGGCTTGAACTCGCCGCGGATGCCCTCCGGCCCCTCGGGCTTGAGGTCCCACATGTCGATGGTAGCAGGGCCGCCCCCGAGCCAGAGCAGGATGACGGCGTTGGCCTTGCGAGCCTTGTCACCGTTCTTGCGCGCGGCGCGGGCCTCCAGTTGCAGCAGCTGCGGCAGCGTCAGCCCGAGCAGGCCGGCGGCCCCGATCTTGAGGACGTCCCGGCGGTAGAAGCCCTCGCAGTCCGTCCGATTGCGCGATGCCATGATGATCTCCCCCCTGCAACAGCCACTTGCGGCTTGGCGCTCGCGGACGCCAAGCCGCAAGCGGCATGGATTAGTGATTCAGCACGAACTCCCGCGTATTCACGAGCGCCCACACCACGTCGGTGAACGCATCCGCCCGATTCTTGGCCCGGGCCCGGTACTCGGCGAACACCTTCTTGTCGGACTCCTTCGGGAAGCGCGACAGCGCCGCCAGGAACAGCTCCTCCAGAACTTCCTCGTCAGCCTTTTTGCTGTCAAGGAGCTGCTGCAAGCGCCCCTTCGGCGCCCGGATCTTGGTCAGCACGCCCGGATCGACCATGAAGTACAGCTTCTGCGGCAGGCCGGGCTCCATCGCCCGTTCGCAGTCGCAGGCGGTGGTGCGCGGCGGCCGGCCGAAGATGCGGAAGGCGTAGTTCACGTTGCCGTTGGCCACGCGGCTCGAGCCGACCTCGATGGCCCGGGCGCCCGGCGGCGCCTGGTCCTTGCCGAAGTCTTCCGTCGTCCCCAGCGCCGCGTTCAGCACGTCCACGACGACCTCGGCCATCATCGGGCGCAGGTAGGCGTGTGAGTAGTTGTTCTTGTCCAGCTTGTTCGTCGGGTTGGTGTCCGAGGCCAGCTGGTAAGTCCGCGACATCAGGACGGTGCGCTCGATGGCGCGGATGTCGTACTTGTGGTCGAGGAAGTCCTTGGCGAGCGCGTCGAGGAGCTTCGGGTTGGACGGCGGGTTGGCCAGCGAGAAGTTATCGACCGGGTCAACGATGCCGACGCCGAAGTAATGGCCCCAAACGCGATTGACGAAGGCGCGAGCGAACCAGGGGTTGTCCGGCAAGCGCAGCCACTCGAAGACCTGCGCGCGCGGATCCTCGCCCGCCTTGACCGTCACCTCCGGTCCGCCGGGGCACTGCGGGGGCAGCGGCCGGCCCGTGTCCGGGTGCGGCAGGCCCTTGCCGCCGCCGACCGCGCCCTTGCCGGGGGCCGGAGTGCCGATGAAGAGTTCCCGGATGGGGGTAAGGGCGTTCTTCCCGTTGGCCTTTTTCTGCCGATCCTGGTTCTCGGCATCGACGACGGTCTTCGCTTCCGGCGAGACGCCGACGGCGACCGAGGTGAAGACGTTGGCGAAGGCCCGGTAATCGACCTGGGTCCAGCGGTCGAAGGGGTGCTTGTGGCACTGGGCGCACTCCAGGCGCACGCCCATGAAGGCCGCTGCCGTCTTCTCGCCCCACTGGTCGATGGTCACCGGCTGCTGCCGCCGCCAGAACAGGTCGAGACTCGGCTTGTCCGCGTAGGCCGTGTCGAAACCCTTCGACAGCGTTTCCTCCTCCTCCTTCACCGCCTTGAGCCACTCCTCGGGTGACTTGCCGTCGCGGCTGGTCGCGCAGAGGATGCCGTGGACGATCTCGTCGTAAGGCCGGTTCTGGGCGAAGCGCTTGCGGAGCCAATCGTGCCACTGCTGGCTGCGCTTGTTGCGGTACTGCTGCGGGTTCTCCAGGGCGTCGGTGTTGTTGCCGGTGATGTCGCAGAACTTGGTCGCCCACAGGGCCGCGTGCAGCGGGTGGGCGAGCAATTCGTCGATCTTCTTCTCGCGCTTCCGGGAGTCCTTGTCGGCGACGAAGGCCCGGACCTCGTCGGGCGCCGGCAGCGAGCCGATGGTGTCGATGGTGACGCGGCGCAGGAACTCGGCGTCGCTGGCCAGGTCGGCTGGTACGATGTTCAGCCGCCGCAGCTTGGCAAACACCTCGCGATCGACATAGTTGACCTCCGGCACCTGCGGATACCGGGAGCCGGCCTCGGCGGGGTACGGCACCAACACTCGCACCGGCAGCACGTTGCCGCGGTAGGAGACGACAATGGCGGTGTCGCCGGCCCGCAGCCCCTTGACCTGACCGACGTTGTTCACTTCGGCCACGGCGTCGTCGTTGATGCGGTGCTCGCAAAACGGCGTGACGTCTTCCTGCGAGCCGTCGGCGAACGTCGCCAGGACGCGGAGTTGGCCCGTCTCGCCGGGGCGGGTGAAGGCGTGCTCCGGCGGATCGACGGCGACCGACTTGACCGCGCCGCTTCCCCGGGTCCAGGCGGCGCCGGCGACGATCCACTCGCGGAACACCTGGTACTGCCACGACTCGCGGCCAAAGCGCCGGCCGCCGCCGTGTGGGACGGCACCGGTCGCCTTGAGCAACAGCAGGTTGCTGTCGGGGTCGGCCGGGTTGACGCGACGGCCGAGGGCCTCGCGGGTCAGGGCGACGTAGTCCTTCTCGGGGTCGTAGCCGAACAGGGACAGGCGGAAGCCGCCCTTGCCCTGGAACGACCCGTGGCAGGAACCGGAGTTGCAACCGGCGCGGCCGAAGAGGCCCATCACGTGCCGCTCGAAATCGACCTTTTCGACCCGGCCGCCGTTGGGCAGCGGGACGGCGGCCGACGCCGGCAGGCAGAAGGCGAGGGCGGCGGCAAGGGCGGACACGGCCCGGAATCGGCAGATGCTGGCAGCTGGCATGCCTCGATCCTCCACTTTCTTCAATGGGTCCACGGTCCGATAACCGTGGTTACGCCGCCCCGGGCCGGTCCGCACAGGTTCGGCATACCCTTGCAGTGTTTTAGGAAAGTGAAGGGGTGTCAAGCGAATTCCGCGAAGAATGCGCGCGAACCCGGCGAACGGGAGCATGAAACGCTCGACCCCGAGGGCGCCGCACAGTTGCGGCGACCGCGGGGTCGGCCCGGACGGAGGGGATCGGTTAGGCGCGGGTGGCGAGGATCGCGGGCTCGCACACTTCGAGGTCCTTCCGGTCCATCTCGTCGCGCACGACGGGATGCCAGGAGGAGTCACGCTGTTCCGGAGGGACGTAGTTCTGGCGCGCCCAGCGGCGCAGGCGCAACTCTTCGATGAAATCCAAATCGACCTCGACCATACTCATGGGACCTTTCTCCCACAACCTGGATGGGGATCTCCCTCCCGAACGGGAAGGTAAGAAAAACTATAGCGGCTGGAAGCATAACGGCAAGCAAAAAGTTCACGCGATCGGTAAAGATACCAGCAACCCGTGCGGAAGGTATCACCTGCACCATTTACCGCGTGCCGGGCAGTGGTGCGACACCGCCGGGGCGCAGCCCTTCTTATTATCGTCACAGCCGACCCGCGACTTTAATCGACGGCGCCTCTCGCGGCGCCTGCGGAGTGAGGCCGGCGATTCTCTGGTTGATATAGCAAGTGCATGGCCACCTGTCCCGCCGAGCGCGTCAAGCCGCGCCCCAGCCACGTCCGCTACCTCATCATCGGCGTGGCAACGCTGATGGCGGTGAACCTCTACCTGGACCGTTACTGCCTGCCGTTCCTCGAGCGCTACATCAGGGACGACCTCGGCCTGTCAAACGACCAGATCGGCGTGGTGTTTGGCGCGTTCTTCCTGGGTTACGGGGTGGGGCAGGTGCCGGCCGGTTGGTTGAGCGATCGTGGGGGCATCCGCCGGATACTGACCTTGTACATCGTTGTCTGGTCGCTGCTGACCGGGCTCGTGGGTGCGGCCACCGCGTTTGTCGCGATCGTCGGCCTGCGCCTGGGATGCGGTCTGGCCCAGGCGGGGGCGTACCCGGCCGGGGCAAGTCTCGTCAGCTGCTGGGTCCCCATCGCGGGGCGCGGCTTCGCCAGCTCTGTCGTCGCCCTCGGAGGGCGCCTCGGGGGGGCGGCCGCACCGGTGCTCACGGCCTACCTGCTCGTCGCCTTCGTCCCCCAGGACGCGCCGGCGACCCTGACGCCGAACGACCTGTTCGACGTGCCGAAACTGGCCCAACGACTGACCGCGGAAGGCGACGAGTTTCCGGCGCGCTTTGGGCGCCGCGTCGCGGCGGCGATGCCCGATGGTGGTGTTGTGGTTCACGACCTGGCTGAGCCGTTACCGCAGCAGCTCGACACGCTGACGGCCGGGCTGAATCACGTCCTGGACTGGCCCGACCTGTGCGGTGCCGAGGAGGTCCGCGAGCTGCCGCTGCCCACGGAGGCTTTGGAACTGGCGAAGGTCCCGCGGCCGGAGTTGGCCCCGGCCCAGCTGCGGCGGCTCAACCGCCTGACCCTGGAGGCGGCGTACCCCGATCACGTGAAGAAGCTGTACGGCCTCGCCTGGCGGCCGGTGATGGCGGTTTATGGCGCCGTCGGGCTCGTCGTGGCGGGACTGTTCTGGCTCGGCTTCCGCGACCGCCCCGCGCTGCACCCGCGCTGCAATCCGGAGGAGGTCGCACTGATCGACGCGGGCCGTCCGGCGCAGGTGCCGGCGAAACCTCCTTCTCTGCCGCTGGCGGCGCTGCTGCGCAGCCGCAGCATGTGGCTGGTCTCGCTCAACCAGGTCAGCGCTAACATCGGCTGGCTCTTCCTTGTGACGTGGCTGCCGCGCTACCTGGCGGAGGTCCACAAAGTGCCGGTGCTGGAGCGCGGCCGGATGGCCGGCGTGCCGCTGGCGGTCGGCATGGCCGGCATGCTGGCCGGCGGCTGGCTGACCGATCGTCTGACGCGAGCCCTCGGCCTGCGCTGGGGACGCTGCCTGCCGATGGCCCTGCCGCGTTTCCTGGCGATGGGGGCCTTCGTTGCCTGCCTCCTGTTCGAGACGCCGTGGTCGGTGGTGCTGGCGCTGGCGGGGGTGGCGGTGCTGACCGACCTCGGCACCCCGGCCATCTGGGCGTACAACCAGGACGTGGGCGGGCGTTACGTCGCTTCGGTCCTCGGCTGGAACAACATGTGGGGCAACTTCGGCGCCGCCCTGTCGCCGTGGCTGCTGACGAAGGTCATCGACGGCTGGGGGTGGAATGCGATGTTCCTGACGTGTGCCGCCACCTACCTCTTCTCGGGACTGGTGTCGTTGGGGGTCGATGCGCGCGTACCCATTGCGCCGAAGGACGATCCGGTCGCGGCATAGCGTGGGCCGGAAAACGGACCCGGGCGATCCACCTGCGGGGGGTGCAGGCGAATCGCCCGAAGTCCGAAGGCACGGAGAGCCCCTCGGAATATGGGGGGGTGGAGTCCGAGGGCCGCTGCTCCGTTCCATCTTACATTCTTCCTACGGAGTCAAGGGATGGGAGGTTCGCGCGCCGCGCCATCGCCGCGACGGGGCGCGCGTGAGTGTCTCGGCCTATTTGCGGAGCCGGTCGAGCGCCGCCTTGGCCTGAATCGTCAGGAAAGCGTCGGGGCTGCCGCCCGCGAGGGACTTCAGCACTGCGACGGCCTCCGGCGTGCCGATCATTTCCAGCGTCTCCAGCGCCCGCATCACCTGCACCCGGTCGTCCGACGGGGTTGCCCCGCCGTGGCCGGCGAGGTGATCGTCGATCGTCCGCTTCTTCTCGGCGGACGGCTTGTTCTTGAGCGCCTCACGCAGTGCCCCCGCCGCTGACTCGCCGAGCCGGGCCAACTCCTTTTTCGCCTTCTCGCGCGTGTCGAATTCATCGGCGTCGAGGTCGGCGACGAGCCGGGCCAACAGTTTCGCGTCGGCGGCGACGGCGGGCTTCAGCCGTTCGCGCAGCAGCGGCACGGTCCTGGCCGGGTCGCCGGCCAGGCCGCACACCGCCTCATAGGCCCGGCCCGCGTCGCCGCCGCCCAGCCCTTCCCAGAGGGCTTCGACTTTCTCCCGGGCCAGGGGCGCGGCCTGGTTCGGCAGCTTCTTGCAGACGGCCTCGGCGTCCCAGATCAGGGCCGTCGTGTCGGTGCTGCCCGTGGCCAGGCGCTTGCCGTCGGGGGAGAAGGCCACGGCCGTCAGCTGTCCGCGGTTTCCGCTCAACGGCGCCGCTTCCTTACCGGTGCGCAGGTCCCAGAGGTGGACCTTGCCGTCCTCGCCGGCGTGCGCGAGCAGGCGGCCGTCGGGCGCGATGGCCAGCGATGCCGGTTCGGCGGCCCCGACCAGCAGGGCACGGCGCATCACGGGGGGGAGCGGGCCGAGGTCCGGGTCGGTCTTCGGTCGGGTCTCGCGCTTCAGCACGAGGCGCGGCTTGCCCGAGGCCAGCTCGACAACCTGGATCTCGCCGTCGCTCAGCAGCATCGCCAGGGTGCGGCCGTCCGGGGAGAAGATGGCGTTGCGGAACGACGTCCCCTCGCGGATCGTCAGCATCCGCAATTCCTTGCCGGTGGCGGCCTCCCAGAGGTGCAGCCCCACGTCGGACACGGCGACGAGCCGGCCGTCGGGCGAGAAGAATACGCTCCGCTGCGGCGAGAAATCCTGGTCCTCCGGCATGTTCGGCAGCAGCAACTCGCGCTTCGACAGGCCGCTGGCCACGTCGTACAGCCGGACCTTCGACTCTTCCGAGTTGGCGACGGCGACGGTCCGCGAGTCGGGGGAGAACACGGCGAAGCGGCAATTCACCCCGAGAGCGCCTGCCGCAGGCACTTCACCCCCATCGGGCTTGAGGGTGTGAAGGTCCTTCCCCGTCGCGACATCGACCAGCACGACCTGGCCCTCGTAGTCGCTGAGCGCCCAGACCTTGCCGTCGGGCGAGAGGGCGATTGCCGCGCCCCGGCCCCGCGCGGGGCCGGGGCGCGCGGAGGCCAGGGCGCCCGCCGCCTTCCCGGTGGCCGCGTCCCAGCGCCGCGCCGACGCATCGGCCGAGAGCGTCAGGAGCGTCTTGCCATCGGCGCTGAAGAAGACGTCCCGCAGCGCGGCCGTGTGGCCGGTGGTGGTGTTGCGGTCCTTCCCGGTCGCGACGTCGATCAAGTGCAGCGTCGGCCCCTCGGACGAGGTGAACCACTTGCCATCGTCCGACAGCGCGAAGGTTCGGCCGCCGCGCGCGAGGGCGGCGGGCGCACGGACGGCGGGCGCGATGGCGGGGGGCGTGAGGGGCGCGGTCGCCTCCGTGCGGCCCTCACCCTTTGTGACCTTGCCGCTGGCCACGTCACAGACTGAGGCGCTCTCGCCGGTGCCGGGGACCACGACGAGGGACTTGCTGTCGGCGGTGAAGGCCAGGGTGCCGCGGCGGCCGTCGCCGGCCCCCTCGATGCGCCGCGCTTCCTTGCCGGCAACCGGGTCGAACAGGACGATGGTCTTCGCGTCGAGCGGGAGCGCCGCCAACTTGTGGTCGGGTGACACGGCCGCAACGATCAGCGTGACCCCGCGGCCACCCGGTCCCGCGCCGGCCGGGGTGGGCCACTCGTCGTACCGCTTCAGCTGCTTGGCGTTCTCGACGTCCCAGATGACGAGGACCATCTTCATCGCTCCGGCGCCGTCCCGCTCGGCGGTGATCAGGAGCATCGTCTTACCGTTCGGGCCGAACTCGGTGCGGTAGGGCAGGCTGCGCACCCCGCGCCCGCCGGGCCCGGGCGCAGGCGCGGCCGCCTCGCCGAACTGCTTCAGCGCTTTGCCGTTCGTCGCGTCGTGGACCGTGGTCCGCTGGTTGAAGGAAGTCCGGGCGAGCAGCTTGCCGTCCCGCGACAGGGTCAGGGTATCCAGTTGGGGCCCCCCAAATCCGGGATCCTCGTGCCGGGCCAGCCGGGCTTGCTCCTTGCCCGTGGCCACGTCCCAGACGCGCACGACGCCGTCTTTCCCCGTCACCGCCAGGGTTTTGCCGTCGGCGCTGGCCGCCACGCCGCGGAGTACGGGGGAGAAGTACCGGCGTGAAGCGGCGGCCGGGGTGTTGCCGGTCTCCCCGCCCGAGACGTCGAAGCGGCGCAGCTCCTGGCCGGTCGCCGCGTCCCACACCTGGGCGACGTGATCCTGCGCTACGGTCAGCACCGACTTGCCGTCGGCCAGGAACGCGCTGAGCGCGATGGGCGCACCCGCGCGCCAGCGGACTGTGCCGGCGCGGGCGACGGCCCCGTCGGGCAGCGGGTCGCCGTGGACGTCGGTGCGGGCCGCGTCGGCCGCGAGGCCCGGCGCCGCGGCAAGGGTCAGGACAAGGCAGGCCAGGGACGACCGAAAGCGAGTCGATTTCGGCGGCAGCATGGAAGGAATCCTCCAGTGAGAGGCGTGAGCTTGCCTGACACTATACTCACACCGGAGGGAGACAGAAAGAAAAATCGGCTTCGGGACGAACTGTAACAAGAATGACTTCGCCGCTTGCGGCTTCGCAATCGTTCCTGCGAAGCCGCAAGCGGCAAAAGGGTTGTTGATGCAGTTTCTAAACGGAAGTAGTTCTTCGATGGGCCCTAAGTTTGCCGCCGTAGATAAAAACGAACGGAGGGCCGAGATCCTTCCCCGGCCCTCCGATGCGTCATTGATGCTCACTATCACTATAGAGCGCCTTCCCGGATCGTGCGCGGGCAGAGCGACATTTTTTCATTTTTCCCCCGCCAGCGCTAGCCCTTTGCCGAGCTTCCCCCGGCTTTGCAGTTGGCGTTGATTCTTCCCGCACGACGCGGTACTACAGTCTACCCTGAGTACCAACCTTGGAACGGCGAGGAGTCGCCGGGGGCGAGGCATGCAGGTCGTGATCTTGTGCGGCGGCCAGGGGACCCGCATCCGCGA
Source organism: Gemmataceae bacterium (assembly GCA_035266225.1). GTDB lineage: Bacteria > Planctomycetota > Planctomycetia > Gemmatales > Gemmataceae > DATFNV01. The sequence continues at coordinate 12,502 of DATFNV010000452.1, read as the reverse complement.
CGTGTCGGACGACGTCCCCAAGCCGATGATCCCCATCGGCGGCCGGCCGATCCTCTGGCACATCATGAAGCACTGCGCCCGACACGGCTTCAGCGACTTCGTCCTTTGCCTGGGCTACAAGAGCTGGGTCATCAAGCGCTTCTTCCTCGACTACCACCTCGCCGGCGCCGACTTCAGCCTTCGCCTCGGCCGACCCGAGGCGCTCGACCTCCACGGCGACTGGGCCGCCGAGGACTGGAACGTCACGCTGGCCGAAACCGGCCTCGACGCCATGACGGGGTGTCGAGTCAAGCGAGTCGAGAAGTACATCACCGGCGACACCTTCCTGCTGACCTACGGCGACGGCGTCGCCGACGTGAACCTGCGGCGTCTGCTCGAGTTTCACCAGTCGCACGGCCGGGTCGGCACGGTGACCGCGGTGCAGCCGCCGGGCCGCTTCGGCGAGCTGGAACTGGAAGGGGAGCGCGTCGCCGAATTCAGCGAGAAGCCGCTGCTGGCCCGCGGCCGGATCAACGGCGGCTTCTTCGTCTTCCACCGCACCCTCTTCGACCGCCTGCGCGACGAGCCGGCGCTGGTCTTCGAGAACGAGCCGATGACGGAGCTGGCACGAGACGGCGAACTGATGGCCTACCGGCACGACGGCTTCTGGCACCCGATGGACAGCAGCCGCGATTACAAGTTCCTCAACGACCTGTGGGCGGCCGGCCAGGCCCCCTGGGCGAGTTGGGAGGCGCCGCCGCTACGGGTGGCGGCATCACGTTTACCCGGGAGCGTCCCGCGAGCGCTTGAGAGAAGCGCTCGCGGGACGCTCGCGGCTAAACGCTGAGGGGGGCCGGCATGACACCCACGGACGGGTTCTGGCAGGATCGGCGGGTTTTCGTGACCGGGTGTACCGGGTTGGTCGGCGCCTGGACGGTGCGCGCCCTCTTGGGGCACGGCGCCCACGTCGTCGGCCTGGTCCGCGACCAGGTTCCCGGCTCCGAGTTGGTGCGCGGCGGCCTCATCGACCGCATCGACGTCGTGCGCGGCGACGTGGCCGACGCGGCGCTGCTCGAACGCGCCCTCGCCGAGTATGAAATCCAGACGGTGATCCACCTGGCGGCCCAGACCATCGTCGGCATCGCCAACCGCAGCCCGCTCTCGACCTTTGAAACCAACGTCAGGGGGACGTGGTGCCTCCTCGAGGCGGCCCGGCGCTGCGGCCACGACCCGGACGTCGTCGTCGCCTCCTCCGACAAGGCGTATGGCGAACAGGCACAACTCCCCTACACCGAGGGCGCCCCGCTGCAAGGGCGGCACCCCTACGACGTGAGCAAGTCGTGCGCGGACCTCCTGGCGCTGACCTACGCCCACACCTACCGGATGCCGGTGTGCGTGACGCGCTGCGGCAACTTCTACGGCGGCGGCGACCTGAACTGGAACCGCATCGTGCCGGGCACCATTCGCTCGGTGCTGCGCGGCCGGCGGCCGCTGATCCGCTCCGACGGCACCTTCGTCCGCGACTACTTCTACGTCAAGGACGGCGCCGCCGCCTATTTGCACCTCGCCGAGTGCATGGCGCGCCGGCTCGAGGTACACGGCCACGCCTTCAACTTCTCGACCGAGGTCCGGGTGACGGCCCTGGAAATGGTCGAGCGCATCCTGCGGCTGATGGGCTCGGCCCTGGCCCCGGACGTGCGCGGCGAAGCGACGAATGAGATCAAACGTCAATACCTATCCGCGGAGAAGGCGCACCGCGTGCTGGGGTGGTCGCCGCGCTACGGCCTGGACGAGGCGCTGGCCGAGACCGTGGCGTGGTATCGCGAGTATTTCGCGGCGCCGGCCCGGCCGCTTGCGGCTTAGCGCCGCAACGTGCGTCGTTTAGAAACGGTAACACAAATGACTTCGCCGCTTGCGGCTTCGCCATCTTTCCTGCGAAGCCGCAAGCGGCAAGAGAGTTTTTTCACACAATTTCTAAACGGACCTGGGACACGGAGACGTCACGCATGCCCAGTCGGGAGCGGGTTCTGATCAGCGGCGCCAGCGGCTTCATCGGCGCCTGCCTGGCTCACGACCTCGTCGCCGAGGGCCACGACGTCCACCTGATCCTGCGCCCCGAGGCGAAGACCTGGCGCCTCGCCGGGCTCCAGGGGCGCTGCACCGCCCACGCCGCCGACCTGTGCGACGCCGACGCGCTGCGTCGGGCCGTCGCCGCTTGCCGGCCGGACGTCGTCTATCACCTCGCCGCCCACGGTGCCTACCCGTCACAGCGCGACCGCGCCGCCATTTTCGCGACCAACCTGGCCGGCACCGCCAACCTGCTCGACGCCCTCGACGGTCACGACTACCGCGCCCTGGTCCACACCGGCAGTTCGTCGGAATACGGCCACAAGGCCGGGCCGGTGCGCGAGGACGACCGCCCGGAGCCGCGCAGCGACTACGCCGTCGCCAAGGCCGCCGCCACCCTGCTCTGCCAGGCCGAGGCGCACCGCGGCCGGCCGGTCACGACCGTGCGCGTCTTCTCCGCTTACGGCCCGTGGGAAGGGCCCAGCCGCCTCGTCCCCTACGTGGTCGGCTGCTGCCTGCGCGGCCAGCCGCCGCGCGTCACCGCCGGCCGGCAGCCGCGCGACTTCATTTACGTCGCCGACGTGGTGGACCTGCTCAAGGTCGCGGCCCATCACCCGCAGGCGCCGGGACAGATCCTTCACGCCGGCACGGCCCGGCAGCACACGGTCCGCGACATGATCGAAACCATCGTCGCCGTCTGCGGCGGTGGGCGCGTGCGGCCCGATTACGGCGGCGCGCCGGCGCGCCCCGACGAGCCGGCGACCTGGGTGGCGAGCATCGCGCACACGACGGCGCTGACCGGCTGGCGGCCACGGCACGACCTCAGCGCCGGCATCCGCCTCACGCGCGACTGGACCCTGGCGAGGTCAACCGCGGCGGCCGCCGTCGATTGATCGTTTCGCGAACCGATGAATCCGCGAAACGATCAATCGCGGGCGGCCGCTCAACTTTCACGAGAAACGCATTATGACTAGCGAAAATAGGCTGTTCAGCATGGTCGTCCCGGTCCTGAACGAGCAGGAGGTGCTGCGCGACACCCGGGCGGCGCTCGAGCGCGTCCTGGACGGCGTCGGCATGCCGTTCGAGGTCATCGTCGTCGATAACGGCAGCAGCGACGCGACCCCCGCTATCGCCGAGGAGATCTGCGCCGCCGACCCGCGCTGGAAGTACGTCCGCCTCAGCCGTAATTTCGGCTACCAGAACTCCATCACCGCCGGCATGCTCGCGGCTCGCGGCGACGCCATCATGGTCATCGACGCCGACCTTCAGGACCCGCCGGAGTTGATCCCGCAGTTCATCGCCAAGTGGCGCGAAGGTTACGACATCGTCTACGGGGTGCGCCAGAAGCGCACCGGCGAGCCGTTTTACCGCGTCATTCCGACCATGCTGGCCATGCGCTTCATCACCTGGATGAGCGACGACGTCAAGTTGCCGCTGCACAGCGGCGATTTCCGACTCATCACCCGCCGCGTCCGCGACGCCTACGCCTCGCTGCGCGAGTCGAATCGCTACGTCCGCGGCCTGGTCCACTGGCTCGGCTTCCGCCAGGCCGGCATCCCCTATGTCCGCGTCGGCCGCGCCAAGGGTCGCACCAAGTCCACCGCCCTGTACCTGGTCGGCTTCATGCTCAACGCCGTCTTCAACTTCTCGATCAAGCCGCTGCGCCTGTTCAGCCTGTTCGGCCTCGGCGTCCTCGCCGCGACCGCCCTGCTGGCGGTGGTCTACGTCGTCAGTTCGTTCCTGACCGACCCGCCCCCGGGCCTGACGACCGTGCTGCTGCTGCTCTTGACCAACCTCGGCGTCACCTGCCTGGGCATCGGCGTCCTCGGCGAGTACCTCGCCAGGATCTATGCGGAGAGCAAACAGCGGCCGCTCTGGCTCGTGGACCGCACGATCAACCTCGACCCCGGCGACGGGCCACCCCTGCCGTGGAGCTTTCCCGAGGAAAGTCACGCCGCGGCCCTCGATTTATCGTTTCGCGAAACGATGAATCCGCCCCGCTCTGCGAGCGGCCGCTAAACGACAAACGAAACGGGAGGGTCCACTGCGTGAACTTCCAGGAGCGTCATTGTGTGTTGTGCGGCCCGGCGGCCGCCGCCCGCGAGAAGTACCCGGCCAACTTCTCCATCGATGACCTCAACGCCGCCGTGTTTTCGGCGCGGCGTCTGCCCGACCGGCGCCACTTCCGCCTGGTGGAGTGCCTCGGCTGCGGCATGATCTATTCCAGTCCCGCCTGCGACCCCGCCGTCCTCGCCCGCCTCTACGAGACGAGTGCCGTGACCTACGAGCGCCAGGAGGGCCAGATTTACGACTCATACGCCCCGGTGCTCGACCGGGCGCTGCCCGGGCTGGCGCGGCGCGGGACCTTCTTGGAGATCGGCGGCGGCCGCGGCTTCATGCTGCGCTACGGCCACGAGCGCGGCTTCCCTCACCTCGTCGAGGTCGAGCCGAGCGCCGACGCCGAGCGCCGCTTCGTCCCCCCCGCGCCGGGGGCTCGCTTCCTGCGCGGCGTCTTCACGCGCGACACCCTGCCGGCCGGGTCGGCGAGCCTGGCCTGTTTCTTCCAGATGCTCGACCACGTGCCCTCCCCCTGTGCCTTCCTCCGAGACGTGTGTACCTGCCTGGAGCCCGGCGGCGCCGCCGTCTGCGTCACCCACAACACGCGCGCCTTCAGCGCCCGCGTCCTGGGCGAGCGCAGTCCGATCTTCGACGTCGAGCACACCTATCTCTTCCACCCTGACAACCTGGGGCGGCTATTCCAGAAAGCCGGCTTCGTCGGCGTCGAGACGTTCGCCGTCGCCAACAACTATTCGCTGGGCTACTGGATGCACCTCGCCCCGCTGCCCGGCGTGCTGAAACGCGCCGGCACGGCGCTCTTGGGCCGTAGCGGCCTGGCGAACAGGCGCGTCAAGCTGTACGCGGGCAACTTCGCCGTCATCGCCCGCAAGCCGCTGTCGCCCCCAGCCAGCGCGGAGGACTACCTTGGCCACGGAAATCGAAACGCTGCGTGAACTGGCCCGGCGCATTCGCGCCCACACCCTGCGCATGGTCCACGCGGCGCGGGCGTCGCACGTCGGTAGTTGTTTCTCCATCGCCGACGTCCTGGCGGTGCTTTACGGTGCCGCGATGCGCCTCGACCCCGCGCGCCCCGACTGGGGCGAGCGCGACCGCTTCGTCCTGAGCAAGGGGCACGCCGCGGCTGCGGTCTACGCCGTCCTGGCCGAGCGCGGCTTCTTCCCCGTCGAGTGGCTCGACAGCTACGGCCGCGACGGCACCCGCCTCGCCGGTCACGTCACGCATCACGGCGTCCCCGGCGTCGAGGTGTCGTCCGGCTCGCTGGGGCACGGCCTGTCCTACGCCGCCGGCTTCGCCCTGGCCGGCCGCCGCGACGGCCGACCCTACCGTGTCTTCGCCCTGCTCGGCGACGGCGAGTGCGACGAGGGCTCGGTCTGGGAGGCTTCCCTCTTCGCCCCGCAGCACCACCTCGACAACCTCGTCGCCGTCGTCGATTACAACAAGATTCAGAGCTTCGGGAGCGTCAAAGACGTGATCGACCTGGAGCCGTTCGCCGACAAGTGGCGCGCCTTCGGCTGGGCGGTGCGCGAGATCGATGGCCACGACGTCCGGCAGCTCCTCGACACCTTCCGCGGCGTCCCCTTCGAGGCGGGCCGGCCGTCGTGCGTCATCGCCCACACGGTCAAGGGGAAAGGGGTGGGCTTCATGGAAGGCCGCCTGGAGTGGCATTACCGTTCGCCCGACGCGGCAGAACTCGAACAGGCCCTTGCCGAAGTGGGGGGCCGCCCATGAGGACCACCTTCGTCGAAACGCTGTGCGACCTCGCCGGGCGCGACGAGCGCGTCTGGCTGCTGACCGCCGACCTGGGCTACTCGGTGCTGGAGACGTTTCGCGACCGCTTCCCCTCTCGCTTTGTCAACGTCGGCATCGCCGAGCAAAACCTGATCGGCGTCGCGGCCGGCCTGGCCCGCTGCGGCAAGGTGCCGTTCGTTTACTCCATCGCCAACTTCCCAACGCTGCGCTGCCTGGAGCAAATCCGCGTGGACGTCTGCTATCACCGCTGCGACGTGAAAATCGTCGCCGTGGGCGGCGGCTTCACCTACGCGACGCAGGGCTACACCCATCACGGCGTCGAGGACCTGGCCATCCTCCGCACCCTCCCCGGCATGACTGTCGTGGCGCCGGCCGACCCCGTCGAGACGCGACTGGCCACACGGGCGGTCGCCGCCCGCCCCGGGCCCTGCTACCTGCGCCTCGGCAAGGCGAACGAGCCGGTCGTCCACGCCGCCGAGCCCGCATTCCAGCTTGGCCGGGCGATCACCGTTCGCCGCGGCCGCGACGTGACGCTCGTCAGCACCGGCGGAATGCTCGCGGAGTGCCTCAGCGTGGCCGAACGCCTGTGCGGGGAAGGGATCGAGGCGCGGGTCGTGAGCATGCACACGCTCAAGCCGCTCGACGAGGAAGCCGTGCTGCGGGCGGCGCGGGAGACGGGGGGCATCGTCACCGCGGAGGAGCACAGCGTCACCGGCGGCCTCGGCTCGGCCGTCGCCGACGTCATCGCCCAGGCGGGCCTGCGCTGTGGCTTCTTCCGCAAGTTCGGCGTGCCCGACGAGGTGTATCACCGCGTCGGCGGCCAGGAGTACATGCGCGGGTTGTGCGGCGACCTGTACCAGACGGTCGCGGCCGCTTGCGGCTTCGCAGGTCTGAGCTGCGAAGCCGCAAGCGGCCGGGAGCGCGCCCTTGTTACGGGAACGGATGCGACTTGACGAAGTACTCCGGCGAGGAGAGCAGGGTCGTGATAAGGCTATTGTCGCCGCCGTAGTTCCCCGTGTACGTGAGGGGGTTCCCTCCCGCCGGCGTGGCGTTGTGGCCCAGGTAGAGGTTGTAAATCGCGTTCACCACGCCATGAGTTTTATCGACGATGCTGAACAGGAACACCGAGCCGGTGGTCTGCTGCATGGCGAGCGACTGATGGCTGGCCTTGCCGCTGTTGAGCAGGTTCGTCCAGCTGGTGAGCATCGACGGGGAGAGGGTCATCCAGGGGAACAGGTCGGCGAACATCACCTGGGCGAACTGGGCGTTGCTCGGCGCCTTATTGAGGTTGAGCACCTCCGGCACCACCGTGTTGAAGTATTCGACCGAGCCCATGAGGATCGCGATCTCCTGCTCGCGCGTGGTGCCGTGTGCGAAGTTGTTCTCCCACAGGCTGATGTCCGCCGCCGTGGGGGCCCGCCGCAGGTACTTCTCGAAGTCCTGCGTGATGATGTTACTCAGGTACGCCGGCGAGTTCAGGAACGACCGGATCACCGCCTGGCGCTGGCTGAGGTAACCGTTGAGCACGTTGTTGACGGCGTTGGGGTCGATCGGCAACCCCAGGGCCGAGTACACGCCGTTCACCCACGACGTGTTGGTGTGCAGGCCGTTGATGTCGGTCTGATCGTAGAAATATTCCTGGGAGCTGAGGATGGTGGCCAGCATGTACTCGTCCTGGCTCGGCGTCCCCTTCCCCTTGGACGGCTGGGAAAGGATGCTGTTCCAGCCGTTGAGCTGCGCTTGCGAGGGGCCGTGGCCCAGCAGCTGGTTGAAGACATTGGTGGTGATGTAGTTGTGGTACACCGACCCGGACGTGATCGTCTGGGACAGGAAACTGGAGCGGGCGCTGATCTCCGCGTTGTCCAGCCCCTGGAGAAGGCTCGCGCTCACCTGGGGGAAGGGAGACTGGCCCGTGGCGAGGCTGTAAGCCACGGGGAGCCAGTCCTGGTCCTGGGCGTTCAGGGTGGCGACCCCGTCGAGCCCCGTCCGATACTGGTAGTACTCCGACGACGACAGGAGCGAGGCGACCAGGGTCTGCAAGGGGGCGCCCTTGGCGAACGCCGTCTCCCAGGTGGACAGGTCCGTCGCCGTCGGCCCATTGCCGTTATTGTGCAGCGGGACGATGGCGCTGTACTCGAAAGTGATGTACTGCCCGAGGTACAGATTGGGGTTGCGGGCATACGCGGCCGTGCCCACCAGGGTCGCGATGAGCTTCTGCTCGGTCGTGGTGCCCTTGAGCAGCATCGTCACCCAGTTGTTCAGCTGCGTGGGGGACGGCGTCGCGCCGTTGAGGAACAGGGAGTAGGCGGTGTTGACGAAGTTCGCCAGGCCGGGGTTACTGTTGACGACCGCCAGCATTGTCTGGTAGCGGGCGTTCTGCTCGGCGGCGGCGAGGTTGTTGACGTAGGTCGTGGGGTCCACCGTGGACGGAACGCCGCCGAGCAGGCTCACGAAGGCCTGGGTGACGAAGCCCAGGTCGGTGCCCCCGGTCGTGGCCAGGTTCAAATACTGGTCCGAACTGACGATGCTGTCGATGACCGCCTCGAGCTGGTTGCCCTGGCTCAGAAGCGCCAGCCCCTGGTTGATCTGCGCCTGCGTGGCGGGCTGGCCGATCAGGTTGCCGATCCCGATGGGGCTCAGCGGCGTCGAGGTCGAGTCGTAAAGGTCGTTGATGAGTTGGGTGCGGCCCGTCGTGCTGATGAGGGCCTGGGTGGCGACGTTCGTCAGCGAGGCGAAGCGGGCCGGATCGATCTGGTTCAGGAACGACAGGAAGCCGGCCGAGTTGGCCGAGACGCCGTCCAGGGCGTTGTACAGGCCGCTGAGGAACTGACCGTCGTCGGTGCTGTTGACCACCACCTGGAAGGAGTAGGCGTCGCCGACCGGGGCGACGCCGGGCTGGCCGTTCACACCGTTCTGGTTCTGGTCCATCGCGTTGCCGGTCTGGTCGGTGATGCCCGGCCCGATGACAAACGTGTACCCCCCGTCGGCCGTCAGCGCCGGGAAGGTAATCTGGAACACGTTATGGGCGCTGGCCAGTCCCTGGAGCACGGGGGTGACGTCCTTCACCGAGGTGGGCGCGATCACGATGCCGTTGGGCCCGGTGATACTGATGACCTGGCTCAGCGGGAAGGCGCCGATCGCTTCGTTGAAAGTCACCTGGACGGAGCTGATGCCTTCGCGGACGGGGGCGGACGGGCTGACCGAGACGACGTTCGCCCCGTCGCGGTTGGTGGAGAGGACAAAGACGCCGCGGCCCTGGGTGCCGGCGACGAGTTCCTCCAGTGCCAGGTTGAAGCTGAGGGAGACGACGGGGACGTTGGGCAGGCCGCCGCCGAGCGGCTTCCAGGTGCTGCCGCCGTCGAGCGACTCGAAGGCGCCGACCTGGGTGCCGATGTAGAGGTAGCCCTTCGGCGCCCCCGCCAGCGGGGCCGCCCGCGGGTCGGTCACGATGCTCAGGGCGGGGACGTACGGCAGTGCCCCGGACCCACTGCCCTGGATGGGGGTCCACACTCCGCCGCCGTTGGTCGTCGTGTAGACGTGCGCGTACGCGCCGGTGCCGCCAATGGTGACGAAGGCGGTCATTGGGTTGGTCGGATCGACGGAGAAGTCGGTGATGAGGGCCCCCGGCTGACCCACCGGCAAACCGCTGTCCTCCTCGGGCCAGCCATCGACGCCGTAGTTCTGCGTGACGAACACCTCGCCGTTGTTGGTCCCCGCGTAGATCAAGTTCTCGTCCGACGGGGCGATGGCCGCCGCGGTGACATAGCTGGGGGTGGTAAACGAGGCGTTGCTCGACAGCGGCGAGGCTTTGCCGATGTTGAGCCACAGGTTGCCGCTGGTCTGCGTGCCGTAGGCCTTGCTGGTGCCGAAGAACAGCTCGTCCTCGAACTGGTTTTTCTGGTTGGGGTTGACGATCTTGGTCGGGTCGAGCGCCAGGACGGGGAAGAAGCCGGCGTTGTCGTTGATGCTGATGGCGCCGGTGTTTCCGGTGATGAAGCTGCCCGGTGCGCCTCCCTGGGTCGATTGCTCCGGGGTGAAGCCGGTGCCGGTGATGTTGTACGAGTAGTTGACGTACACCGTCGAAGGCGCCCCGGGGGGCAGGGCCGGGTCGGGGAGGGCGGTGAGGACGGTGCCGGCGTCCACCTGGCCGTTGGGCCCGTTGAGGCCCATCGTCTGCCACTGCGCCAGGTTGCTCGGGCTGGTGCGCTCTATGCCGGTGCCGTAGCCGGCGGCGTAGTACGTGCCGGGGTTGAGTGGATCGACGGCCACCGAGGTCAGGTCGGAGATCTGCAGGTTGCTGTTGATCGTCGAGACGCTGATCGTGGCGCTGGGCAGCACGGTGACCACGGCGTCGTAAAAGGCCGACATGATGCCGTCGCCGTCACTGGTGAAGTCGTAGCCGATGCCGTGGACGCCGACGCGCCAGAGACCCTCTTCGGTGCCGACCAGGAGTCGGCCCTGGGGGTCCAGCGTCATTTGCATGACCTCGGGAGGGAGGCTGGACGGCGCCAGGGCCAAGGCCACGAGGGACGGGACGACCGGCGGCAGCGGGGTCGGCAGCGGGGGCGGGCTGACGCCGAGGACGCTCCAACTCCCGGAGTAGACCCATTGACCGAGCGAGGGGTCGTACCACGACACCTCCTCGCCACCCCCTCCCTGGTAGTGTCCGTTGCTGAAGTCGTACCAGGAGATGCCCTCGATCCCGTTCTTCCCGTACTGGTAGATGTTCGCCGTCGGGTCGTAGTAGCCGCCGAAGTCGTAGGCCGTCAGCGCCTTCTGGAAGTCGTCGCCCGTGTTCTGTTCCTTCACCGTCAGCTTGTCAAACAGCAGGGCGTCGTGCTCGACCTGCTTCGCGTTCAGTATCCCCTGCGGGGTCGCGTCCAGCATGTCCCCCGTATCCACCTGGATGAAGCCGTGGTCGAGGTAGGACTGCGCGGGACTGTTGTAGCCGACCGAGCCGCCGACGTAGACCACGCTGGGGTCGGTCGGATCGACCACGAGCGAGCCGGCGTTGCCGGCGTCGTTGCCCAGCAGGTTGATGGGCGTGTAGATCGGGGCGACGATGCCGTTCTTGTCGGGGAGGGTGAAGCCGGTCTGCTGCATAAGCTGGACCTTGGTCCAGTTCAGGCCGCCGTCGCTGGTCTTGAAAAGGCCGGATTCGGTGCCGAAGACCTCGGAGCCGCCGGTGACGGGGGTGGCCGACGTCGGGTTGCCGATGAGGACGTAGAAGACCTTCTCGCCGTTGCCAATACCGCTGCCCTCGCCGACGGTGACGCGGCCGAGGCCGGTCCCCTGGGGAAGGGTGTTGTTGGGGATAGCGATATTGTCGCCGCCGATCATCGCCGTCCAGGTGGCGCCGCTGGGGTTGCTGGCGTTGGGGGTGATCCAGACGCCGCCGGTGCTGCTGGCGGTGGCCAGGCCGATGTTCCCGAGGCCGACCGTGATTTGGTTGGGGTTGAATGAATCGAGGTACAGCGAAGTCACCGAAGCGAGCGTGGTGCCGGCCGTCACGCCGTGGGCGGGGTTGCCGGGGATCCCCGGGTAGCTCATGTTCGCGATGGTCAGGATATTCGTCCAGGTCGGAACCTTGGGGGCCTGGTCCAGGCCGTTCAGGGTGCGGAAGACGCCGGGGCCGGACGGGCCGCCCGCGACGGCGACGTAGACGTTGTTGGCGTTGTTGGGATCGACGGCGATCCCCGTGATCCGGTCGCCGGCGAGCAGGGCGCCGCTGTTGCCGTCCACCGCCCAGGTCTTGCCGCCGTTGGTCGAAACCAGCACGCCGACGCCGCCGACGCTGTCGGCCAGGACGTTGCCGTCGCCGGTGGCCGCGTAGACGACCTGGGGATTGCTGGCGGCCACGGCGATGCCGCCGACGGGGACGTTGATCGGTTGGCCGTTCTGGTCGGTGATAAAGTCGGTCAGGGGCGTCCAGTTGGCGCCGCCGTCGGTCGTCTTCCAGACGCCGCCGTTCTCCGAGCCGACGTAGAAGGTGTTGCCGCTGGGGTCGCTGGGATCGACGGCGACGGCGGTGACGCGGCCGGAGACGCTGGTGTAGCCGACGCCGTTGATGCCCGCAGTACTGATGCTGCCGGGGCCGACCGACTCCCAGCCGCCGGTGCTTGCCCCCTGGTAGAAGAAGCTGAAGGTCTGCGTCACGAATTGGCCGGCCTGGTTCTCTGCCGTGACGGTGACGGTCACGGTGCCGTGCAGCAGGTTGGTGAGGGTGACGGAGAAGTTGCCCAGGGCGTCGAACTGGGTGACGAAGGTGACGTTGGCGCCGGGCAGGCTCGTGTTGTTGGTCGAGACCTTGACGAAGCCGGGCGCGGCGAAGGCCCCTATCCCGCCGACGTCGCCGACACGGCCGACGATGGTGGGGTCGGAGGTGCTCGAGAGGCCGTTCGGACCGGTCGCCGGCCCCGGGTTGCGCAGGTGTACCCCGCTGAGCGTCGGCGCGGTCGAGTCCCCGAAAGTGACCTGGAGATCGACGTTGTCCACGCCGACGATGAGCGGACCGGGCGGGTTGGGGTCGGTGTATTTGTTGACGTTGTTGTTGATGCCGGCGATGCGAAGGGCGATCGTCTTTCCGGCGTTGGCGCTCAGGAAGGCGGGGGTCAGCTGGAAGGTGAGG
>DATFNV010000451.1:0-13378 GCA_035266225.1 Gemmataceae bacterium | reverse complement strand
CCACCTTGAGCCTGCTTGACCCGGCAACCGGGAAGTCGTGGCGGGAGCTGACGTACCATCCCGAGCGGCGCGGCAGCGCTGGTCTCGCCGAGGTATCCTTTTATGAGGCGGAGCAGGGACTTGGGCGGGCGGCGGCCTTTTCGCCCGATGGCAAGGTGCTGGCGGCGGTCGATGGCACCGGCATTCGCCGCTGGCTGGTCGCCAACGGCGCGCCGATTGATCCCATCGTGAACCCGGTCACAGCATGGGGGCTGGCCGTCTCCAGCGACGGCCGGCGGATCGTGGTGGCCGGGGAAGGACGAGTCGCCGTCTGGGATGGGGCGACAGGCAAGCCGCTCCACACACTGCCCCTCGAGCCAACGACGAGCGACCCGGAGCCGGTCGCCGTCTGCTCCGCCCGGTCGCCGGATGGAAAGCGCGTCGCTGCGGCGACGAGCCGGGGACGGCTCATCCTCTGGGACGACGCCGGCAAGACGGAGCATGATTTCCAGGCCCACGCAGGGGCCGTCGCTTCGCTGCATTTCACCGCCGACGGGCGCCGGTTGGTCACGGCAGGATCGGATCGCTGCGTTGTCTGGTGGGATGCCGCCACGGGCCGCGAGGTCCGGCGCGTCGCCCTGGCGCCACCGGGCCAGGGGCCGTCTTCGCGAGATTCTGACGAGGATGACGCTTCCCCGGGCGTCTTCTCCCCGGACGGACGGCTGTTCGTCACGGGGGGCCAATCGCTTCAGCTCTGGGAGCTGGCCAGCGGCCGGGTGCGGCGAACAATCGCCACCGAAGGAGACGCGCTACCACGCGCCTTCTCGCCCGACGGCCGCCGACTGGCGGTTTCCGAGGGGTCGGGACTGAGACTGTATGACATCTCCAGTGGGGAGGAATTGCGGTTCTTCTCGGGGCCGTGGACGATCGACACGGCTGCCTTCTCGCCAGATGGCCAGCTGCTGGCCGCGGCTCGCCTCAAGAGCCTGTGCATCTGGGACGTGGCGACGGGGACGGTGCTGGTAGCGGAGAGGGAGGGACATCGCGGGCCGCATTGGTCCAGGGTCGTCTCGGCCGACGGACGCACTGTCCGCGCCGGTAACGGCCTCCCGTCGCTGGCCTTCTCGGCCGATGGGCGCACCCTGGCCTCCGGCGGCAGCGATACGACCGTCCTCCTCTGGGACGTGGCGGCTCTCGTCAAGCAGGCGGCCCCCGTCGAGCCGGCAGCTGCCGAGCTGGGGGACCTGTGGGAGGCGCTCGCGGGGGACGATGCAGGCCGGGCCTACCAGGCGCAGGCCCGCCTGATTCACCACCCGGGCCTGGCGACGGTGCTGCTGCGCGAGCGCCTCAAGCCGGCGGCGGCGCCGGACCCCGCCCGGGTCGCCCGGCTCCTCGCCGACCTGGAGGCGGATAGTTTCGAGGCGCGCGAGCGCGCGGCTCGAGAGCTGGGCGAGATGGGTGAGTCAATCGAGGTGGCCCTGCGGAAGGCATTGGCCGGCAAGCCCTCGCCCGAACTGCGCCGGCAAGCGCAGAGACTCCTCGATCAACTGGGCGCCCCCGTTGCCGAGCCGGCGCGAGCGCGGGAGCTGCGGGCCGTCGAACTGCTGGAGACCTTGGGAACCGCCGAGGCGCGGGCGGTGTTGCAGGACCTGGCCCGGGGAGTGCCGGAGGTAGGACTGACGCGCCAGGCGCAGGCGGCCCTGCGGCGCCTGGCCGCCCGTACTCCCCACCGCTGACGGGCCTGGTTCAACGACAGGTAGCATTCGGTGCGGGGGTGGCGGGGAGCTGTGTACCGCTCCCCCCACCCCGTGCGGCCGTGGCACACAACTCATTTTTTCGCCGTAAACCGAAGTCCGGCAAGGGGATAGTTCTGTGCCACAGCTTGGCACAGAACTCGGCCCCCCGAAAGGGGGAAAAAGGGACGCACCTCTTGGAGTTTGTAGCGCCAGCCGCTTGCGGCTTAGCGGATTCCAGGCTTCCGCTAAGCCGCAAGCGGCTGGCGCTACAGATTGCCCAGCAACTCCGCAAGAGAATCAGCGCGCTTGCAAATGGAGGGCCAGCTTGGCCACCACGAGTTGGTTGAGGCTCACGCCTTCGGCTTCGGCTTCGCTGGCCAGGGCGGCGTGAAGCGACTTGGGGACGCGGACATTGAATTTGCCGCTGTATTCCCGCCGTTGCGGGCCGACCGGCGGTTCCGGCAGGCCGTCGATCAACTGATCGAGTTGGCGGCTTTCTTCGGTCTTGGTGAAGGCGGCGCGCTCCCCGGCACTGGGAAACAGTCGCGTGAACGGCCCTCCGGGGCCGTAGACCGCGTTGTTCGCTTCGACCCAGGTCAGGCCCGGCGTTTCCGCCAACTTGCGCCCGAGCGTCAACAAGTCCTGCGCCCGGCTCTTGATGTTCCGTTTGGACATCCTGGCACCTATGGCGTTGTCTCTCTCCGCCCTGTGGGCCCGAAGCGACCCAGGTACAGTACCACATGCGGTACTTCAGGCAAGGCCGCCCGCGAAAGATGGTTGCGGCGGGGCCGCGGCGGGGTATCATAGACGGTGGATTCCCGCCTGACCTGCTCGCCCGCCCTCCCAATAAGGTCCCGCCATGATCCCGCCGTTCCTGCCCCGTTTCGGCCGCCTCCTCGCGGTTGCCGTGTTCGGAAGCCTCGGCGTGCTGATCCTCCTCCGCGCCGGCCCCCCCCCGGCGGCGCGGGCCGAGGGACCGGCGGCGAAACCGGCCCTCGACTTCACGCGGCAGATCCGCCCCATCCTCGCCGAGAACTGCTTCGCCTGCCACGGCCCCGACGACAAGGCACGCAAGGCGAAACTGCGCCTCGACACCAAGGAGGGCGCCCTCGGGCACAGCGGGGTCATCGTGCCCGGCAAGTCCGCCGAGAGCAACCTCATCGCGCGCGTCACATCGACGGACCCTGACGAGCACATGCCGCCTGTCAAGAGCGGCAAAAAACTGACTTCCGAACAGATCGAGTTGCTCCGAAAGTGGATCGATTCCGGGGCGCCGTGGTCGGAGCACTGGGCGTTCGTGGCGCCGAAGCGGCCGGCCTTGCCGAACGTCAAGGACGCTGCCTGGGCCAAGGAGCCGCTCGACCGCTTCATCCTCGCCCGCCTGGAGGCCGAGGGGCTGAAGCCGTCGCCGGAGGCCGATCGCATCGCGCTCATTCGCCGCCTCACCTTCGACCTGACCGGCCTGCCGCCGACGCCGGCCGAGGTCGATGCCTTCCTGGTCGATCAATCGCCGGACGTCTACGCGAAGGTGGTGGACCGCCTCTTGCAATCGACGCGCTACGGCGAGCACATGACGCGCTACTGGTTGGACTCGGCCCGCTACGGCGACACGCACGGCCTGCACCTGGATAACTACCGCGAAATCTGGCCGTATCGCGAGTGGGTCATCAAGGCGTTCAATGCCAACAAGCCCTTCGACACGTTCGTCGTCGAGCAGCTCGCCGGCGACCTGCTGCCGGACGCGACGCCCGATCAGGTCGTCGCCACCGGTTACAACCGCTGTCACGTCTCCACCAGCGAGGGCGGCTCCATCGACGAGGAGGTTTATGTCCGCAACGTGGACGACCAGGTCGATACCAACGGCACCGTCTTCATGGGTCTGTCGGTCGGCTGCTCCAAGTGCCACGACCACAAGTACGACCCGCTGACGCAGAAGGACTATTACAGCCTGTTCGCCATCTTCAACAACATCGACGGCCCGGCCCTGGACGGCAACGCGGCGAACACGCCCCCCATCCTGCGCGTGCCGAGTGCCGAGCAAACAATCGTCCTGGAGCGGATCAAGCAGAAGGAGGCCGGTGTCCGCGCGAAGATGGCCGCGGAGGTCGCGAAGGTGAAATACGACCCCGCGGCCGACAAGGACGTCACGGAAGACCTGCCGCGGGCGGAATACGTCTGGATCGACGACGCGGTGCCGGCCGGCAAGCAGGAGGTCGGCGGGCCTAACGTGCCGTGGGACTTCGTCGGACAGGACAAGCATCCCGTCCACAGTGGGGGCAAGTCGCTACGGCTGACGGCCAGTGGCTTGCAGCAGTGCGTGCTGTCCGAGGCGAAGTCGCCGTTGCGGGTCGGCGAGGGCGACGCGCTGTTCGCCTACGTCTACCTCGACCCGAAGGACCCGCCGAAAGAGATCATGTTGCAGTGGCACTCGACGGGCTGGCTGCACCGGGCCTACTGGGGCGAGAACGCCATCCCGTGGGGCCGCGACAATTCGAGCGAGCGGCACAAGGTCGGGCCGCTGCCGAAGGCGGGCGAGTGGGTGCGCCTGGAAGTGCCGGCGGCGAAGGTCGGCATCGGTCCCGGTACGACCGTCACCGGCTGGGCGTTCACGCAGCAGGGCGGCACCGCCTACTGGGATAAGGCCGGCCTGGTGACGAAGACGCCGCAGGCCGAACAGGCCTATGACACCCTGTGGGCATGGCTGCGCGTGCGGCGGACCACCGGCGGCGCCGGGCTGCCGAAGTCGATCCAGGACATCGTGAAACTCGACAAGGCGAAGCGCACGCCGGAGCAGCAGAAGCAACTTCTCGGCTACTTCATCGAGAACGCCTACTCGAAGACGCGGGCGGCGCTGGCCCCGCTGAACGCCGAGCTGGCGGCCATCGACAAGGAACGGGCCGCCGTCGAGCAGGCGATGCCGAGTACGCTGATCTTCAAGGAGCGCAAGGACGAGCGGCCGGCGTACATCCTGAAGCGCGGCGAGTACGATCGGAGGGGGCCGCAGGTGGGCCGGGCGACGCCGGTCTTCCTGCCGCCGTTGCCGGCCAACGCCCCGAGCAACCGGCTCGGTTTCGCCCGCTGGCTGGTCGATCCGAAGCACCCGTTGACGGCGCGCGTGACGGTCAACCGCTTCTGGCAGCAGGTGTTCGGCACCGGCATCGTCAAGACGACGGAGGATCTCGGCAGCCAGGGCGAGCCGCCGACGCACCCGGAACTGCTCGACTGGCTGGCAGTGCGCTTCATCGACGACGGCTGGGACGTGAAGAAGTTCATGAAGCGGCTGGTGATGTCGCAGACGTATCGCCAGTCGGCGAAGGTGACGCCGGACCGACTGGCGAAGGACCCCGCGAACCGTCTGCTGTCGCGCGGGCCGCGCTTCCGCCTCGACGCCGAGGAGCTGCGCGACCAGGCGCTGTTCGTGAGCGGGCTGATGGTGGAAAAGGTGGGCGGGCCGAGCATGAAGCCGCCGCAGCCGGCCGGGCTGTGGGAGGCGGTCGGCTACGTCAGCAGCAACACGCGGAACTTCACCGCCGACACCGGGCTGGAGAAGGTCCACCGCCGCAGCCTGTACACCTTCTGGAAGCGGACCGCCGCCCCGCCGCAGATGACCACGTTCGACGCCCCGTCGCGCGAGTCCTGCACGGTGCGCCGCGAGCGGACCAACACGCCGCTGCAAGCGCTGGAGATGATGAACGAGACGCAGTTCGTCGAGGCGTCGCGGGCGCTGGCCGAGCGCGGCATGAAGGAAGGTGGGGCGAAGCCGGAAGAGCGGCTGGCCTACGTGTTCCGGCTGGCGACGGTGCGGAAGCCCGATGCGAAGGAGTTGGCGGAATTGGTGGCGGCGTACAAGGACCATCTCGCCGTGTACACGAAGGACGTGGGGGCGGCGAAGAAGCTCATCACCGTCGGCGAGTCGAAGCCTGACGCGAAGCTGCACGCGAGCGAACTGGCGGCGCTGACGATGGTGTCGAACCTGATCCTGAATCTGGATGAGGTGATCAACAAGGGCTGATTGCAATGGAGATGCCTCATTGCTGTGATATGATGCGGGCAGAGGTGGAGCGGACCTGTGAGACGCATCCCGACCGGTTTGATTGCCCTGATTGCCTCATCGCGTATTCGGAGCGGTTTCACGAGTACGGAATACTCATTCACGATGGCGGAAGCTCGTGGATTTGCATCGGCTTCTGTCCCTGGTGCGGGAACAAACTTCCAGATAGCACTCGCGGGGGTTGAACCTCATGCCGAATCCGTTTCCGGGAATGGACCCATATCTTGAAGGCGACTTGTGGCTGACCGTCCACACGGACCTGTGCGGTGAGATCGCTCGCCAATTATCTCCGAAAGTACGGCCCAAGTACGTCGCGCTGAGTACCCGACGTGTGGTTTTGGCGCCGCCGGACGAGTCGGAAGGGCTCAACGGCGTGCGACTTCCTGATGTCGGTGTCCTTACCGCGCGTCCGACGAGCGGTGCGACGGCAGCGGCGGTCGCGCCGATGCCAGTGCTCCTCCGCGCAGCCTTTCCGGAGCCGATTCCTCACATAAGCGTCGAGATCCGCGACGTGGCCCAGCGCCGGCTCGTCACCTGCATCGAGGTGCTTTCGCCGACCAACAAGCGCGGGACCGGCCTGAAAGAATACGAGGCCAAGCGATTACAAATCTGCTCCGGGGCAACCCACCTGGTGGAGATCGATTTGGTCCGTGTCGGCGCCCGTTTCCCCACCAGCGACCCTCTTCCACCCGCGCCCTACTTCGTGTTCATCAGCCGGGCGGAGCAGCGTACACGCGTGGAAGCATGGGCCATCCTACTGGAGCGACCATTGCCCTCTGTTCCCGTGCCACTGCTTCCGGGCGATGCTGATGTTTCCCTCGACCTGCAACAGGCGCTTACTACCGTCTACGACATCATCGGCTATGACGAACTGGTCGATTACTCCCAGCCGCCGTACGGTCCGCTGACACCCGAGCAGGCGGCTTGGGTAGAGGAGCGACTCCGGAGCGCCGGGCGGCGACGCTGACGTTGATTCATCAATGATTGCCCGCGGAGATAACGTGATGAACCCAATCCACGACCACCTTAGCGCCATGACCCGCCGCCACTTCTTCCGCCGCGGCGCCCTCGGCCTCGGCACGGCGGCGCTGGCCTCACTGCTGCCCTGCGAAGCCGCAAGCGGTGCCGAACTCGGCGGCGTGCTCGGGGCGCCGCACTTCGCGCCCCGGGCCAAGCGCGCCATCTACCTGTTCATGAACGAAGGCCCGTCCCAGATGGACATGTGGGACTACAAGCCCAAGATGGCCGACATGTTCGACAAGGACCTGCCCGAGTCGGTCCGCAACGGCCAGCGCCTCACGACCATGACCAGCGGCCAGACGCGCTTCCCCATCGCCCCGTCGAAGTACAAGTTCGCACAACACGGCAAGTGCGGCCGCTGGGTCAGCGAATTGCTGCCGTGGACGGCGAAGATCGTCGATGACCTCGCCGTCGTCAAGAGTCTCTGGACCGAGGCGATCAACCACGACCCGGCGGTGACGTACATCTGCACGGGTCAGCAGCAGCCGGGCCGGCCCAGCATCGGGGCGTGGCTCAGCTACGGCCTGGGCACGATGAACCGCAACCTGCCGGCGTTCGTCGTGATGACCGCGTCGTGGACCGGTCGCAAGGAGGCCCAGGCCATCTACAACCGCCTGTGGGGCACCGGCCCCTTGCCCAGTAAATACCAGGGCGTCGCGCTGCGCTCGCAGGGCGACCCGGTGTTGTTCCTGTCCAACCCGGACGGCGTCGATCCGGCCACGCGGCGCCGCATGCTCGACGCCCTGGCTCGCCTCAACGAGAAGCAGGCCGAGGAGGTCGGCGACCCCGAGACGCAGGCCCGCATCGCCCAGTACGAGATGGCCTTCCGCATGCAGTCGAGTGTGCCGGAGCTGATGGACCTGTCGAAGGAGTCGAAGCAGACGCTGGACATGTACGGCCCCGACGTCCACAAGCCCGGCACCTTCGCGGCGAGTTGCCTCCTGGCCCGGCGGCTGGTCGAGCGCGACGTGCGCTTCGTGCAGATCTTCCACCGCGGCTGGGACCAGCACTTCAACGTCGGCGGCGACCTGCCCAACCAGTGTAAGGACGTCGATCAGGCGTGCTACGCGCTCATTACCGACCTGAAACGGCGCGGGTTACTGGACGACACCCTTGTGGTCTGGGGCGGCGAGTTCGGCCGGACGATTTACTGCCAGGGCAACCTGACGCGCGACAACTACGGCTGCGACCACCACCCGCGCTGCTTCACCTGGTGGTTCGCCGGTGGCGGCACGAAGCCGGGCATCGAGTACGGCGAAACTGACGATTTCAGTTACAACGTGGTAAAGGACCCGGTCCACATCCACGACCTGAACGCGACGATCCTGCACATCCTGGGCATCGACCACAAGCGGCTGTCGGTGAAGTTCCAGGGGCTCGACGTGCGCTTGACCGGGGTGGAGGAGCACGCGCCGGTGAAAGGGATTCTCGCCTGATGACCTGGGAGCCGCGCCCGTCCTGATGGTAGGATGTGAGGGAAAGGAGGACCTCGTTATGCCGCTACGCGACCACTTCCGCCCGCCGGTGGACGATCTGACGTCGTGGGAGGGGTTCCACGGTCAGTGGCCGGCAATGCTCGTGATCGCGCTGAACCGCAAGCTGCCGCGCCGCTACGTAGCCTCACCGCGCGTTCACTTCGGCGACAGCAGCGAGATCGACGTGGCGACCTTCGACGAAGAAGACGACCGGCTCTCGGCGGTGGGTGAGAGCAGCGGCAACGGCGGAGGCGTGGCCACCGCTGTCTGGGCGCCGCCGAAACCGACTTTGGCGGCACCGACAGATTTTCCGTCGCAGGACGTGTACGAAGTGCGCGTGTTCGACCAGAAGCGCGGCCGTCGCCTCGTGGCGGCGGTCGAAATCGTCAGCCCGGCCAACAAAGACCGCCCCGAGCACCGTGCGGCCTTCGTTGCCAAGTGTGCCGCGCTGCTCCAGGCTCAGGTTTCCGTCGTCATCATCGATCTCGTTACGACACGGAAATTCAATCTTTACGGCGATCTGGTAGACCTCATGGGGCTGACAGACCCCTTCGTAGCGCCGGACCCGCCTTCGCTCTATGCCGTCGCCTGTCGGGGCACGAGGGGGGACGATTCCTGGCTGATCGAGACGTGGGCGTACGCCCTTGTCGTCGGCCGGTCGCTGCCGACGATGCCTCTCTGGCTGGCCGACAACTTCGCCCTGCCTCTCGAACTCGAAGCGAACTACGAAGAAACCTGCCGGATCCTCCGCATTCCATGACACGGCTTCTCGCCTCTTGACAATCCGCGGTCGGCCTCCGACCCTGACAGGAGCCACCGGTTCCCCCCGACGGAGGATCGTGCCTTGGCCGCCACCCCAGTCGTCCTCATCCCCGGCGACGGCATCGGCCCCGAGGTCGCCGCCGCCACCCGGCGCGTCGTCGAGGCCGTCGGCGCCGACCTCACCTGGGTCGAGGCCGACGCCGGCCTCGGCGCTGCCGAGCGCTTCGGCGACCCGCTTCCCGAGGCCACCCTCGACCTGATCCGCCGCTACCGCGTCGCCCTCAAGGGCCCTTGCACCACCCCCGTCGGCAAGGGCTTCCGCTCCATCAACGTCCGCCTGCGCAAGGAACTCGACCTGTTCGCCAGCATCCGGCCTGTCAACACTCTGCCCGGCGTCAACGTCCCCTACCGTGACGTCAGTCTCGTGGTCGTTCGCGAAAATACCGAGGGCCTCTACTCCGGCCTGGAGCACGTCGTCGTCCCCGGTGTCGTCGAGTCGCTGCGCATCATCACGCGCACCGCGGCCGAGCGCATCGTCCGCTACGCCTTCGAGCTGGCGCGCTGGCAGGGTCGGCGGCGCGTCACCTTCTGCCACAAGGCCGACGTGCTGCCCCTGAGCGACGGCCTGTTCCTGAAGACCGCCCGCGCCGTCGCCGAGGACTTCCCGTTCCTCGAGTTCGAGGAGACGCATGTCGATACGCTTTGTCTGCAGCTGGCGCTCGACCCGACGCGCTTCGACGTGCTGGTGATGGAGAACCTGTTCGGCGACGTGATCAGCGACCTGTGCGCCGGCCTGGTCGGCGGCTTGGGGCTGGTGCCGGGGTCGAACCTGGGGGCCAAGTACGCCGTGTTCGAGGCGGTCCACGGCAGCGCCCCCGACATCGCCGGCAAGGGGCTGGCCAACCCGATCGCCCTCTTGCGCTCGGCGGCGCTGATGCTGGAGCACATCGGCCAGCGCCGCGCGGCGGCGCGCATCGAGCAGTCGGTGCGGCGCACCCTGGAGGCGGGCCGCGGGCTGACGCGCGACCTCGGCGGCGACGGGAACACGGCGACGATCACGGAACGCCTGGTGGCGAACCTCTGAGCCCATCCCGTTATGGTGAGGGCGTTGCCATCGAAGGCCTGCCCGGCCTCGTTGCGGCCGACTCGTCCGCGGCTGCCGGCCCGTTCCACCATCTCCCGCCGCCCTCCGAACCTGCTGTTTGGAACCAGGCCGGCTCACGCGGCCCTCTTGCCACCCCCCCACGGGGGCCACCATTTCTTGGGCGGCGGCGGCGCCTTGCTCTTCTTCTTGGCGGCCTCGTCGGCGGCCTTCTTCTTGGCGGCCTCGTCGGCGGCCTTCTGGCGGGCGGCCTCCTCGCGCTCGCGCTGCTTGCGCAGGCGGCGCCGCTCCAGCAGGAATTGGGCCAACACACCCACGGTGGAGCCGCTGCCGCACAACCAGTTCAACAGCACCGCGTGACCGTCGGCCCAGGGCCCCGCGTTCAGGATCCCAAGCCGATCGAGCAGAGACAAAGCGCAATAACCCACCAGGAGCGCGCCGAGGGTGCTGGTCAGAACCATTGTCCCCAGGCGGAAGAGGTAAACGCCGAGCAGTCCGCCGACGAGCATCGACAGCAGCGGTTGGTCCCAGGAGGGCGCGAGGGCGTGCATCACCAGGGAAGCGGCGAGGCCGCCAGCCGCGAAGGCCACCACGCGCACCAGGGCCAGGGCCAGGACGCCGCCGGCCACCGCCGACAGCAGGCCGGCCACCAGCGGCTGGACGCCGTAGGCCGGCGACGACGCCAGCCCGGCGATGCCCCCGGCGAGGGTGGCGCTCAGGACGATCCAGAAGCGATGCGCCCGCCACCCCAGCAGCCACAGCACCAGGCCGAGGCCCAGCCCCGTCGCGATCACCGGGACCGACAGCTCGCGGGCGTCGGCCAGGAGGTCAGGCGCCAGCAGGTGCATGGGTGGTCTCCTTACCTGCAACGGATCCCGGGCGGCGGCGACGACGATAGCCGGAGGGCCAGGCACTGTCAAGCCGGTGAAAATACCGGCGCCGCGCGGAGGGACCGGTCAAGAACTCGCCGTCTCGGCGGCGCCCCGCGCCGACCTCCCGCGGCGACGGAATCGGTTTCCATTAAAGGAGTTGCGCTGCAAAGCGCCGGCCGGCGCGGCGCGGGCACGCGGAATGCTCATCATTTCTTACCCTGCGAGGGGAACAAACGGCCTTACGCGGCCGGCCGGGCAAGTGGCCCTGGTTCCCCGGAGCCAAGTTGCCGGGACGACCGCTTTCAGATAGTTGGAGAGGAAATGCGGTTCGACCGCTTCCCTGGACCTGATCGGAGATCGAGCCCGCCCTATGGAAGCAGGAGACCCTTCTCGCGGCTGGCTGCCGAGGAAGGCCGATTCTCTTCCCCCTGCAAGGTGTTGCTCAACGGACCGCGCCCGGCACGAACAGAGGAGCTTGACAAATGAGTCAGATGGGGGAAGGCCGACCGCGGCCGCAGACCGTCCCGGAGGCGATCGTGCGAACGCTTCGCCACGAGGTCGGCGACCTGCTGCAGACGGTGTACGCCGCCGTGGCGATCCTGAAGGACCGGCTGCCCGCCGAATGCCAGACGGAGCGGCGCATCCTGATCGATATGCGGGCGCGGGCCGAGACCTGCCGCGACCTGCTCGACACGGTCCACGACCTCGTCTGCCCAATCACGCTGGCGACGGAGGAGGTGGACGTTGGCGAGGTGGTGCGGGCGGTGTTCAACCGCGTCGCGGCGCGCTTCCCGCACGTCGCCGGCCGCCTGGAGACGGCGCCGGCGCCAGCAATACGAGCGGACCCTCGGCGACTGGCGCAGCTGCTGACGGTGCTGCTGGCCGACGCCTGTGTGGCGGCCGAGGGGAGCGTGGACTGCCGTGTCGGCCCCGGCGGCGGGCGCGGCGAGGTGAAATGGGAGGTGATCGACGACGGGCCGGGCGTCCCGCCGGAGAAGGAGGGATTGCTGTTCAACACCCTGACGACGATGCCGCATGGCCACCTCGGGCCGGGGTTGGCCCTGGCGCGGCGGTTGGTGGGTCTGCACGGCGGGCGCATCAGCGCCGGCAACCGGCCGGGCGATGGGTTTCGCGTCGAGGTAACGCTCCCGCCCGAGCCGCCGGGGGGGTAGAAGACGTCGCGGGAAAGGAGCGGGGCGCAAAATGAGCTGATTCCCCTGGAATGACGCACCATCCCCTGCTACGCTGAAGTGGTTGTTCTGTGAGACACGACTCCTTCCTTCCCGTCCGCGCAGTCCCTCCCGGTCGTGTCTCCAAGGAGGACCGCGCCTTCCGGGGGAGGGCGCCAAACGGAGCGGACGACTCGGAACCCTGCCTTCCGGCATCCCCTTTGCTGCACGAGTATCCGGCGCGGGTAGGCAGGCACGCGTCACCATCGGCGCCTGATGCCACCCCGTGCGGGGGCCAATAGGCCTTCGCCAACAACGGCTGTTGCGGCCAGGTCTGGCCTGGGGAGGAAGAGGTTATGGAGCGTGCGGCTCAAGTGCTGCCCACCCTGAAGGTCGTGGTCGTCGAGGACGACACGACCGTCCGCGAGTTTGTCAAGGAAACCGTCGTCGCTCTCGGCCACCAGGTCGTCGGCGAGGCGGCCAACGGCACCGACATGGTTCGGACCGTGCTGGACCTGGAGCCGGAAGTCGTCGTCTTCGACATCCACCTGCCGCGCCTGAACGGCCTGGACGCCCTGCGGCAGATCTACCAGGAGCGCATCGTCGCCGCCGTGGCCATCACCGCCGACCGCGACCAGGATCTGGTGCGGCGGGCCCTGGAAGAGCACGTCCTGGCCTACCTGGTCAAGCCAATCGAGGCGCACCAGCTGGGGCCGGCGCTGCTGGTGGCCTGGGCGCGCTTCGAGGAACTGCGCACGCTCGCCAACGAGAACGACACCCTGAAGCAAAACCTGCACAACCGCAAGACGATCGAGCGGGCCAAGGGGGTGCTGATGAAGCGGCACCGCTGGTCGGAGCAGGAAGCGTTCCGCCGCCTCCAGCGCGGCGCGATGAACCGCCGCACGACGATGGTCGATCTGGCCCAGGCGGTCCTCAACGGCGTCGAGATCGATTTGTAAGGCGGCTGCGAACGGCGGTGGGGCGGGCCTCTCCTTTATTGGCCCGCCCTGAACCCTCTGCCTCGGCGCTAACCGGAAAAACCGCCCCGCGAAGAAAGGTGAACTTTTCTTCCCAACCGATTTGACGCAGCCCCTGGAGCGTACTAGGTTTGAGGCAAGTTGCAGGGGATGCGCCAAGGTCCGACCTCGGTCCGCTGGCACGGAGGGCCACCCGCGTGGCCGATACTGAGCCCTTGTTCGGGCAACGACGCCT
>DATFNV010000450.1:0-4717 GCA_035266225.1 Gemmataceae bacterium | reverse complement strand
TCGCGGAAGGCGATCAGCTCCTGCGTCGGCGGCGGCCCGCCCGCGTGGAAGCGCTCGTCGGGGTAGACGCGCACCCCGGCCGGGTGATCGAGGACAACCAATTGCAGCCGATCCAGGTAGGTGATTTCGCTCATCGGCTCGGCAATCTTCATGACGAAGTGTCCGTCGAGCGGGGCCATCTGATCCGGCTCGATTTTGACCGATTCCTCCGGGCGCGGCGGGCGGTGGCCGCCGTCGGGCTCGCACTCGCCGATACTGCCGGCCCCGAGGAAATCGGTGACGAAGACGAAGCGCTTGCCGTTCCAGGTGAAAAGGATGGGGCAGGACGTTTGTTTGCGATTCTCTTCGCTCAGGACCTGAATGCCAAAGTCCGCTCCCGACGAGGCAGCGGGGATGTTGAATTCGGCCTGCCAGACGAGGTCCGGCCAGCGGAGGCGGACCACGCTCGCCTCGGTGTGCCGACCCAGGCCCAGCACGAACGGCTGCGAGGACTGCCCCAGCCCGGCCGAGAGTGTCGTATACTCCCCCCCTGTCCAGAGTGTCCCCGTCTGAGCGATCGCCCGAGTGCCGAAACCCTCGGCGTTACAGCGCATGGGCAAGCCACCCACCCCGAGGTGCCGGTGACCACTCAGGCGCAGCTTCAGCCCGTGGTTGCCGTTCCCCTTGCTCTGGCGGACCTGCAAGCCCGACCCTTCCGACCACACGATGACGTCAGGGTAGCCATCCCCATTCGTATCGGTGCAGACGACCGCGATAAGATCGTCCGGCCAATCCTTGTCGAGACCGAGCGCCTGCGACCTCGCCGCCAGCCCCCCGCCGTTGTTGTGCAGGAGGACCGGCTTGCGGTCGCGCGATAGCCCCACCACGTCCGGCCAGCCGTCGAGGTCGATGTCAATCACCTGAGCCTGCAGAAGCGGCGGCGAATCGATGGGGCCGCGCTGGAACCAACTCGACGCCTTCGCGTTCGGCACCGACGACTGCCGCAGCAGCAGCACGGGGCGCTGGTCCGGCCCGATCAGCAGCACGTCCGAACGCTCGTCGTGGTTCGCGTCGAGGACCAGGGCGCCGTTCCACGTCCCCGCCCCGGCGACCTCCTCGGGCATGGCGGCGGTGAGGAACTTCAGCAACCGGTCATTGCGGATGAGAGCTGGGGTTGCCCCGTCCGCGAGCATCAGCAAGTCGAGGTTCCGAAGCTGAGCGAAGTCGGCGGCGGCGAAAGTCACGGGTCGCCCAACATCCTTCGGCATCCCCGGGAGGTCCGCGGCACGAAAGGCGGGGCGCAACGGCGGCGGGTCCTCACGCCGATTAGCGGCCGGCGCCTCGCCGACGTTGAGATAGACGGTCACCCCGCCGCCGGTCTCCTTCGTCTGGCCCTTGAGAGCAGCCAGCGCCTTCTGGGGTGAGTCGGCGTAGCGGGCCACGAGCAGGTCGAGGTCGCCGTCCTGGTCGAGGTCGATGAAACAGGCACCGAGGCAGACGCCGCTGAGCTTGTCGAGCCCCGCCAGCTTCGTCACATCCTCGAACCCCCCCTTGCCGTTGTTGCGCAGCAACCGCACCCCGCCGACGCCGGTAAGGAGCAAGTCGGTGCGCGTGTCGTTGTCGAAGTCGGCCGCCACACAGCCGATACTTGGCCAACTGCCTCCGAGGCCGGCCTCCTGAGTGACGTCGGTGAAATGGTTCTCCCCGTCGTTCCGCAGCAGCAGATCGCCGACCTTACCGTCTTCAACCACCGCCCCGATGAGAAATAGGTCGGGCTTGTTGTCGCCGTTATAGTCCAGCACCACGATGGTGCCGCCGAAGCGGGCGCGGAGTCGGCCGCGAAGTTCGCCGACCGCATCAGTCGTGAAGTCCGCGACGGTCGCCCAGCGAGCGCCGGGCCGCAACGTCACCCGGAAGTTGTCGGCGCGCCGGAAGGTCGGTAGCGGACCCGTCGGGGTCGCGGGCGCCGAGGACGTCCGGCCGATGACCAGCGCATATTTGCCTAGGTCCGTGTTGTACTTCGAGTCGAGGGGGTTGACCCATTCGGCGGCCTTCAACTCTTCCAACTTCCTCGACAGGGCGTCTCCTTCCTTGGGGTCGCCGATCTCGTGCAGTTTCGCCTGCAAGGCGTGCAGGGCACCGCTGAGATACGGATCGAGCTCCACAGAGCGGCGGAAGCACTTCAGCGCCTCCTCGCTGTCTTCCTGGAGGCTCTGGCCCAGCCAGTACCAGGCGGCGGCGTCGTTCGGATCGATCTCCGCGACCTGCCGGAAGTACGGCTCGGCCTCCTTGTAGCGGCCGAAACCCTCCTGGTAGATAAGGCCAATGCAGAAGAGGGCATAAGGATTCTTGTCGTCGTGGGCCAGGACATCCTTGAAGATGCCGATGGCACGCCGATAAGTCTGGCCCTGCTCGCTCTTCTCCGTCTGGCCTCGCGCCAGGTTCATGAGGGCGATGCCGAGGTTGATGCGCCCCGGCTGCCAATCCGGGGCGAGGCGCACCACCTCCTCGAAGGCAGCGACCGCCGGCGGGTAGTCAAACCGCTCCATCGACCCGACCCCGCGGTTGTTGGCCGCGAGTACTTTCGTCATATCCGGCTGCTTGTACCACTGCCAGCCGACGTAGCCGACGGCGGCCAGCAGCAGGAGCAACCCGACGCCGAGGAGCCATCGGCTCGCGGAAGGAGGTGAATTCGCCATGACCGATCCTCGATACTGCTTGCGTTTCGCGGACGCGCGAACCGCCTGCGGGATTAGTTCGTCAACCGCCGCTTTCCCTCGGCGATGGCGCGCTCGTTGCCCTCAACGCTCAGCACGCGGTCGCCCTCCCGCAGGCTGCCGGGGTAAATGCCGCGCCCGTATTCCCGATACGCCTCGATGCGCAGGTGCGCTAGCATGTGATGCCCCCGGCGGCGCTCACGCTCGGCGCGCAGGGAGGGAATGTCAATCGGCCCGACGACGATCTTCTCGCCGGGGCCGGGGTCGGCCTGGGCGAGCAGTCGGCCGTCGAAATCGACCACCATGCTCCCGCCCGGCCAGCTGAACGGCGGGTAGTGCTCCAGGCTGGCCCCCTGGTTGGCCGCGACCACGTAGGCCACGTTCTCCAGCGCCCGGCAACGATTGACGACCGTCCACCAGTCCATCGGCGGCGTCGCGCCCCACGGGTCCATGTACGCCGACACGCGAATCAGCACCTCGGCCCCCTTCAGCGCCAGTTGCCGGATCGCCTCGGGGAACAGCCAGTCGTAGCAGATCGCCGCGCCCAGCCGGCCAATCTCCGTCTCGACCACGGGGAACAGGTCCTCCGCGTAGCCCGGAATGTCGTGCGGACTGGCGTGGACTTCCCAGGGGATCCACGGGTGCGTCTTGCGGTACTTCGCCAGGAGTCCGTCCGGACCGATCAGGCAGGTCGTGTTGAAGACGTGGCCAGGGTAGCGGTCGTCGTACTCCAGGAAGGTCGCCGTCTGGATGTAGACGCCGTGCTCGCGCGCCTTGGCGCGATAGCGGTCGGTGTGTTCGTTCGGCAGCGGCACCGCGAGCCGGTCGCGCAGCTCGTCCACCGTCGGGTAGATCGGTGCGGCGTGTCCGAACTCCGGGAAGACGAGGAGGCGCACCGGCGCAAATGGGGCATAGCCAAGGACGGCGCGGTCGATCATCTCGAGCATGTGGCCGACCTGCCGGGCGATGCCGTCGCGCGTCGGCGGGTTGGCCAGGTCGGTCTGGCAGGCGGCGGCGTAGTAGCGTGCGTCGGTCATGCGTCGAGTCCGTCAGGCGAGGTCTGGGCCGGAGTCGATCCCGCCCCTGTACCGGACTACGCACGACGACGGAGGAAGGATCGTGGCAAGCCCAAGCTGGGCCGCCGTCGCAGTTCCCCGGGCAACTCCGGCGGGTGGGCTTCGATAACACGATAGCCGCCTCCGGCCAGGGCCGGTGGGGTGGGGCAAGTGAGTTTGTAACGTGCGGCTGATTGTCCCGGGACGGAAATGGGGTATACTCAGGCAGAAGAGTTTTCGCTGGGGATGACAACCCGAAGTCACTGACTCGCACGTCGGGCCCGCCCGGTCATCTTACCGCACTGCAGCACTTCCGCAGGACAACAAGGTGAGGCACCATGAGCAGTGATGAAACTCCCGCTTCGGACTTTCTGGTGACAGACCGGCGCGGCAAGGATCGGCGGGCGCACGCCGACCGCCGCAAGCGCACCATCCCGGTCGCGGTCGAGCGCCGCAACGGCGAGGACCGGCGACAGCAGGGCGAGCGCCGCCGGCAGGTCGATCCGACCACCTGCGAACGCGACTACAACGAGGAAGAGATCATCTTCATGAAGGCGATGGACGCTTACAAGCGCGCCAACCGCCGACCCTTCCCGACCTGGAGCGAAGTGCTGGAGGTGCTGCACGCCCTCGGCTACCGCAGGGTCGCCGACGCCACCGCCCTGCCCGGCAACCCGGTCTTACCGGAGACCAACGGCACACACAGCTAGCGGCCGGCCACTCGGGGTGCTCCACCGCGTGCCCACGCGGAGCGTGGGCACGAGAAAGTCGAGGCCGGCCGCTAAACGGCTATTGCCTCCATCCGCCGCTTCCTGCTACTCTCCCGCGGCTTCGCGCCCACTCGACGAAAGGCAGGAAGCCATGCGAATCTTCCTTTCCGCGGGCGAGCCGAGCGGGGACCTGCACGGCTCCAACCTGGCGGCCGCCCTGCGCCGCGCCGACCCCGCCGTCGAGTGCGTCGGCTTC
>DATFNV010000449.1:0-10117 GCA_035266225.1 Gemmataceae bacterium | reverse complement strand
CGCTAATCTGCGCATCGGAAACAGGGAACCCCGAGAAGGTCGCGTAGAGCCCGTTGGTTTCTGTTGTTGCCACTAGCCAGTACTCGGTCCCGGCCGTCAAGGCCCAGTCGAGACCTGACACGGTAAAGGATGGACTGCTGGCCGGGATGGAGACGGAGTGGAAGACCGTACCACTAGCCACCGGCGCCTGAAGCACGACGGCTTCGGCCTTCCCCTGGTTACCGACGAGGAATCCGGTTAGAGTCGAATTGGTTAGCGCGGTGAAATCAATCCCGTGGTAGGCGTGGCCACCTTCGGTCTGATTCAAGGTTGGCCCCACAATGATGTCAGCCTTCGCCTGGCCCACCTCGCACTGCAGGCCAGCACCGCCACCCCTAGAACCACCACGCCGAACCGTCGTTGTGTGCGCATCGATCACCCCTGGTGCTACACCGTTGTATCCGCGCCTCGTTCTCATCTGTTCCGCAACGCTAACATTGGTGCAAACCCCGCGCCGCGACACAGGAAGATGGGCGGTTTGTGCCGCAATCCCATACCAGGAATCGACTTGCACAACCAGCGGGGTTTTTGCACGCCGTCGGACGGCGCTTCCATTCGTTAACGGCGTAAGCCAACGGCGCTAGCGTGCGGAGACACGAGGGGGTAGGGCGCCCGGAACAAATTGCGGAGCAACCGGGAAAGACGGAGCAAAACCCCGCCTGCCAAAATGGCGTTTCATTTCACGCCGCCGCGTTCTCTTTCAGGCGAGCGTTCTATGACAAAGCCCACACACACGTCTCCCTTCAGGTGTCACCCTCACGTCCCAGGGCGGAAGATCACCTTGATCGCCCGCGACCGGCCCCGGTGCAGCGCCACCCCCAGCGCCTTGACGTACTCCCCCAGGGGGAAGGTGTGCGTGAGGACGTCGCGCAACCGCAGCGTCCCGTCCGCGAGCCGGGGAATCATCATCTCGTAGGGATGGACTTGCCGCCCCTGCCAGGGGACCGGCCCGTACTCGTAGGTGCCGCGGATCGAGATTTCGCGATACCAGACCGCGGTGGGATCGACTCCTCTCAGATCGACGGCCGCCGTGACCAGTGCCACGATGCCCAGTGGGCGTACGGCGCGCAGCGCCCAGGTCAGCGAGGAGCGGCTCCCCGCCGCGTCGATGACCCGGTCGTAGCGGCCGCGGTAGACCCGGCCGTATCCCTCCACGCGCTCTGCGGGGATCGAGTGTCCCTCGGCCCAGCGACAGAAGTCGCCCTCGCCGCGCACCACGGCGGCGGTGAGGCCGCGTTCGGCGGCCCACGCCCTCTGGAACTCGTGGCGGACCAGCAATTCGCAGTCGCCGGCCAAGCCGAGTTGCTTGTGCAGCCAGGCCGTGAGCAGGCCGACCGTGCCGCCGCCGATGACCAGCGTGTGTCCCGGGACGTCCGTCGCGGTCCGCAGCAGCGCGGCCAGCGCGGCGGACGCGGGGTCGAGGACGACGGCGTCCCGGTCGTCCACGGCGTCGGGGAGTTTCCAGAGCTGCGAAGCATGGGCCAGGCACGTTTCGGACCAGCCGCCTCCTGTGTCTCGGTTGAACCCGATGCCGAGGCCGGGGCCGGGCCAGCCGTCGTTGCGGCGCCGGCACATCCCGTCCCAGCCGGCGGCACATGGCTCGCAGGGCGGTGCCAACCCGCGTGCCGCACACCCCAGCACGGGCCAGAGGACGACGCGGTCGCCGGGATTCACGTCCACCGGCCGGCCGTCGCGGAGTCCCGTCGCCGCCCGTTCCACGTGCCCGACGACCTCGTGGCCGGGGACGAACGGGTAGGTCGCTTCCGGCGCCAGCAAGAGCGATTCCTGCCCGGTGACCATGTTCAGGTCCGAGCCGCAGGTCCCCGAGGCGTGGACGCGGAGGCTCGTCCAACCCGGATGTACGGGGAGCGGCGGGGCGAGCCGGACGTGGTGGAGCGGGCAGCAGCGGGCCGACCAGAGGCGCCGCGAGACGCGGAACGCCAGGCGCGCGGCCAGGTAGCGGAACAATTCGTAGCGGAATTGCAAGGCTTCCATGAGCGCCTCGGATCGGGCCCACCGACTTTCCTGAAACTTGCCGTTTTCTTGCGCAGGAAAACAGCCTATAATAGGAAAACTGAAACAACGGGCCGATAGCCATTGCTCTTGCTATACGAGAGAACGATGCGGGTGGGCCAAGCGGATAATCTGCTCCCGGAAGACGATCTCCTCGGCTGCTTGAAGGAGGGCGAAGTTCAATTGCCTCCACTGACCATCCCGCGCGAGGAAGTCGAGCTTCTGCGCGGCGTGCGGGCGATGGACCTGGGCACGGACCTGCAGGGCCTGCTTACCGTGCGCTGGGGGGAGCGGGCCTTTCGGTTCGGGGTCGAGTGTCAGCGGCAGTGGACGCCGAAAAGCGTGGCCGAGGCCGCGAATGCCATCCGGAGAAAAGTGCAAGAGGCCCCGGAGGCGATCCGGAGAAAGGCGCCTCGCGGCAAGATTTATCCACTCGTCCTGGTCCCCTACCTCGGGGAGGACCGCCTGGCGGAGCTGGAAGGCTGGGGCGTGAGCGGGATCGATCTGTGCGGGAACGGGGTCGTCGTCGTGCCCAGCGAGCTCCTGGTCCACCGCACCGGCTTCCCGAACCGCTACCGTCGGCCGGGAGCCATCAAGAATGTCTATCGGAAAAACAGCTCGGTGGTCGCCCGGGTCTTTCTCCTCGTCCCGGCATTTGATTCGGTCCAGCAATCGCACGACGAAATCCGGCAGCGGGGCGGGAAGATCACGCTCGCGACGGTCTCGAAGGTCTGTTCGAGCCTGGACGCCGATCTCGTGATCGAGCGGACCCGGGACGAGGCCACCGGGGCGCGGCGACTCCGCCTCCTGCAACCGGACAAACTCCTCGACCTCCTCGCCGAGAACTACACGCCGCCGGAGGTGAAAAGGACATTCACGGGGAAAGGCTCGCTGCCGCCGGACGAGCTGCGACGGCTGCTGGCTTCGTGGGAAGGCAGGCGCGGGGGGAGGGTCGTTCTGACGGGGGCGAGTTCGGTGAGTGCCTACGCGGTCATGGCCCGCGAGCCGGTAGAATCGTTCTACTGCTCCAAGATCACCGACATCCTGAAAAGCCTGGGAGATCGTGTTCGCGAGACGGACCGCTTTCCGAACCTGACGCTCCTGGAGGCGCGGGACGATTTCGTCTACTTCGACCGGCGGCCGGACCTGGTGGCGTCCCCGGTCCAGGCTTACCTGGAACTGGCGGCCGGTGACAAGCGCGAGCAGGAGACCGCGGAACAGGTGCGACGGGCGATTCTGAAATCGCTCCCGCGGGGGTCGGTTAAGGGGTAAGGGCATGGACCAGCTGACGACAAGCCTGCTTGACCTCCTCTTCGAGTTGGAGGGCCGGGGCATTCCGATCATGGTCGGTGGGGGCTTCGGGCTATTCCTGAAGCGGGGGCACCTTGCGGCCACCGGCGAGCGAACGCTTTTCGACCAACTCCCCGAGCCGCGCGCGACGAACGACCTCGACCTCTTCCTCCGCGCAGAGGTGATCGCTGATCTCCAGCGGACTCGGGAAGTAGCAGAGGCGATCCGGCGGCTGGGGTATGAGGCGGTCGAGGACGCAAAGTTCCTGCAGTGGAAGCGCCGCATCCTGGTCGCGGGAGTTAGCCAGGAGGTGAAGATCGACGTGCTAGTCGGGCCTCTCGGGGAATTCCGGAAGAAGGTCCACGTCAGCGCACCGCGAGTCCGGCCCAAAGGGAGGATTGAGTTCCACGCGCACGCGGTGAAGGAAGCGATTCGCATTGAGGACGCGCCTCTGAGCGTGACGGTGGCCGGGACGCGGACCAACGGCGAGCCGTACCGGGGAACGGTCCTGGTCCCACAAGCCTTCCCCTACCTGATGATGAAACTGCACGCCTTCGATGACCGAAAGGACGACACGGTCAAGGACCTGGGGCGGCACCACGCGCTCGATTTGTACACGATCGTGGGCATGATGACGGAGGAGGAGTACGAGCGGGCGAAGGAGACCGGGGCCGCTCAAGCGGCCGACGAACACGTTCGGCGATCCTGTGCGATCGTGCGACAGCGGTTCGCGGAGAGGACGGCGCTCGGCGTGGTGCGCCTGCGGGAGCACCAACTCTTCCGCGGTGGATTCCCGGTAGAAGAGTTCATGAGCGTGCTTGGGGAGATCTTTCCCGGCGGCTAGCCGTGTCGAAGGCAGCGCGCGTCACGGCGCGATCGCTTTCTCATACAACCGATACGTTTTGCACCTTTTCCCGCCGAACGCCTCGATCACGTGTCGCACACGCCGGTTGTCGCCGTGGACCAGCGACAGCTCGGCACGGCGGATGCCCAGGCGCCGGGCCGCCTCGGCGACGGCGTGGGCCAGCAGGGGGGCGATGCCGGCGCCGGTCGCGTCGGGCCGAACGCCCAGCAGGAGGAACCGGGCGGCCCGGACTCGGCGCAGGCCGAGGAGCAGCCGCAGCCAGCCAAACGGCCACAGCCGGCCGCCGAGGCGGGCCAGCGCCTCGTTGACGTCGGGCAGGACCAGGGCGAAGCCGAGTGCCCGGCCGTGCAGCTCGGCGAACATCACCAATTCGGGGCGGTAGAAGGGCCGAAACGCCGCGGCCCGCTCCGCGAACTCCTCCCAGGTCAGCGGAACGAAGCCCCACGTGTCGGCGAAGGAGGCGTTGTACAGCTCGAAGAGCAGGCGGGTCTCCTCATCCCAGCGGCGCGGCTGCGAGGGGCGGAGGACCAGGCCTGACGCCGACCCGGCGAGGCGGCGCAGCAGTCGGTCCACGCTCGGCGCGTGCGGCCGGTCCGGCGACCAGTCGTAAGCGTGGTAGTCGCACAGCGGCGTGAACCCCGAGTCGAGGACGAAGCGCTCGTAGCAGGGCGGATTGTACGGCGACAGGAGCATCGGCCGCGAGTCGTGCCCCTCGACGAGCAGGCCAACCTCGTCGTGCGTGCTGAGGTTGACCGGCCCGAGGAGGTGCTGCCGTCCCTCGCGGCGCAAGGCGTCCTCCGCCGCGTCGAGCAGCGCTCGCGCCGCCTCCCCGTCCCCGGCACACTCGAAGAACCCGAAGAAGCCGGCGCCGGGGGACCAACGGCGCGCGAACTCTTCGTCGATGATGGCGGCGACGCGGCCGACGACGACGTCCCCGCGGCGGGCGAGGAAGCGCCGGCACCAGCGCCGGCGGAGGGAGGCGTTGTGCGCCGGAGACCAGCGGCCGCGCTCCTCGGCGCGCAGCGGCGGGACCCAGCACGGGTCGGCCTGGTAAAGGTGATAGGGTAAGTCGCAAAACTGCCGGTGCGACTCCCGGTCGGCGACTGGGTAGACGCGCAGGCCGGGGGGGTGGCTAGAATTGATACCCCTTCGCCTCCAGGGCCGCCTTGATATAGAAGTACAGACCAACGCCGACCAGAACCAGCAGCACGCCACACACCCAAGCTACCGCCGAAGGGTGCTCGCGCGTGCCGAACAAATCGGTAGCCCGCTTGCCCAGGATCAGGTAGGCGGCCCCCATGACGACCGCCAGGGGGCAGACAATGGCGCCCTTCAGCGACAAGGCAACCTTCGCCTCCTGACGGGCGGCCGATTCGAGGGGCTCGTAGACGCACAGGTAGCTCAGGACCGCACCTGCGAACAGCATCACGACCCCGACCAGGCGCTCCCGCGTGCCAACTCCTCCCTCGGATTGGCGCGGTTGGCCGGCCCCCGGGGGTTGGTCATCACCGGAATCAGACTTCGGCCCGGGTCGCAAACTACCCGGAGAGTCAACCGCGTATCCGCAGGAACAACGCGCCCGCAGAACGTCCAACTCACCACAACGCGGGCACTTACTAAAGTGCTCCATTCTCCACGTCCTCACGAGCGCGTCGATGACCGGGCGACTTGAGCCAGGAGGGCGTCTCCCGCGGCCCCGCCACTGAACTACCATCGACCGTCATTTCCCCTCGCTTTCTTCCCCCTTCAACGCCGGGCGGTGCCGCGGGATTTCCGCCTTGAAATCGCCCAGGCTGACCCACTTCGTCCGCTTGCCCAGATCGACCTCGGCCACGGCGACGGTCCCCCACTCCTTGGCGTGGGCGGGCGCCTCCCCCGAGTGGTCGAAGACGGCGGAAATCATCCAGTTGCGGCTGACGTCCTCGTAGGTGCTGCTGACCAGGTAGACGTGGTTCTCGCAGGCGCGCGCCCGGGCCAGCAGCGGGTTGCAGCCCCACACTGGCCAGGCGATGACCTCGGCGCCGCGGTTGGCCAACTGCCGCGCCACCTCGGGGAAGAAGCCGTCGTAACAGACCATCATCCCCACCCGGCCGAAGCGCGTCTCGAACACCGGATAGTCGCTGCCGGGGCACACTCCCCCCTCGATCTCGGAGCGCGGCAGTGTCGTTTTGCGATACTTCCCCACCAGCTTGCCGTCCGGCCCCATCAGCACCGCGGTGTTGTAGATCAGGTGCTCGGATCGCTCCACCAACCCGGCCACGATGTACAGGTCGTGCTTCCTGGCCAGCCCGCCGAAATACTCCGTCGAGGGGCCAGGGACCGGCTCGGCGACCTCGGCGAACGTCTTGCCCAGTCCGTAGTAGGTGATCGTCTCGCCCAGGACAACCAGGTCGGCCTTCTGCCGGGCGGCCTCGGCAATCAGCGGCGCGTACAGGCGGCAGTTGCCTTCCGCCGACTTGCCGCCCTGCGGCCGAAAGTGGGCCGTCGCCAGGCGGACCTTTCGCGGCGGCGGCGGCTCCGTCTCCGCCAGCGTCACCTCGCCCCAGCGCACCTCGCCGCCCGGCGCCCATTGCAGGTGCAATTCGACCACGGCCCGCGCCGCCTTCGCGGGGGCCCGGTAGGTGTCGGAGAGTTCGGTCCAGCCGGCCGCGTCCGTCCCTTTCGTGGCGGGGAACTCGGTCTCCGCCTGCGGCGTCGCGCCGCGCAGGTAGTTGGTGACGGCCGGCTCGTCGAGGGCTACCTTTTTGCCGTCGCCATCGCGCCAGTCGAGTTTTGCGACGATGCTGCGGCGCGGCACGGCCACGTCGTGGGCCTTGCAGAGGACGCGGAACCGGTAGTGCTTGCCGCCGCTGACCGCAAAGGTCTTCGTCCAGCAGCCGTCGAGCCCTTCGCGCCGGTCGTGCTTGATGAGGAAGCCGCCCTTGCCTCCCGGCCCACCGCTCGCCTCGTAAGCGAACTCGGGCCGGATCTCGTCGCGCGGCGCGGCCGTCGCCCAGCCTTCCGGCGGCCGGGCGGGACCGGCAACTTTCTGGTCGGCACCCGGGCCGGCCGACGCCAGCCAGCCCGCCGCCGCCAGGAGGAACAACCCGGGCAAGTATCGTCGGCTCATGATTCCCTCACATGCGCGCGCTGATTTATCGTTTCGCGCTCGCGCTACGAGCGCGAAACGATAAATCAGCGCGCGCGCGGAACGATAAATCCTGCAGGCTACTTGTTCTCCATCTCCTTGCCAGTCGTCACGTCGCGGCGGTAGAGCGGCAGGTGGCGGTAGTAGACTTCCAGGGTCAGCAGCGACAGCGAGGTCTGCATGATGCGACCGCCGTTGCCGCCGTGGGCGTCGCCCTCGGGGCCCCAGCTGCCGACCTGGTGCGGGCGCTTCGCGGCACGGCCCTGGTCCTGCGAGTTGACCAGCACGTCGCGCATGCGGGGGTTCCAGTTGTCCCAGTGCTCGCGGCCCATGTGATGCATGACCTGGGTGGCGTAGTAGTTGAAGTAGATGCTGTTGATGCCGGTCCCGGGGCCCGGCATGTACTTGTTCAGCTGGGCGACGCCGTTGATCAGGCCGGCGTGGCGCGGGCTCCAGCCCAGGTACTGCCGGCACAATAGACCGACCGCCGACATCGTCGGCGTGTCCTGCGGACCGGTGTAGCCGTAACCGCCGCCGTTGGACGTCTGGCACGAGTTCAGCCACTTCGTGGCGCCGTCGAGAGTCGGGTTCGGCACGTTGAGGCCGGCCATCTGGCCGCTCTTGAGGGCCATGAGTTGCCAGCCGACGACGGAGGTGTCGCCGCCGGAGCGCGGCGAGTAGCGCCAGCCGCCGCTGGCCGGATCCTGCGCGGTGACGATGAAGTCGATGCCCCTCTGCGCCGCCGCCTTCAGCGACCGGTCGGCCGTGAGGCCGAAGGCCTCGCAGAGGGCGATGGTAGCCAGGCCGTGGGCGTACATGCCGCCGCCGAGGTCGCCGGTCTTGGCGTCCTGGTGGGCCATCAGGAAGCGCAGGGCGGCATCGACGTTCTTGGTGTAGTCTTCCTTCATCTTGTTGTTGTTCCGGTGCGTGACGCCCGCGGCCAGGAACGGCAGCACGCCGAAGGCGGTGCCCGCGGTGTCGTTGTGCATCCCCTGCCCGGAGCAGTTGCAGGTGAAGCGGCGTCCGCTCAGACCGGGCTTCTCACGGGCGTAGGTGTGGAAACCGTCCATCGCCCAGCGGCCGTCATCGCTCTGGTGGACCGCCAGGAACTTCAGCCCCAGGCCGACGGCCGCCTCCGACGCGGCGTTGCCGCCCCCCTCCTTGACCATCTGTTCCTTGGTCGCCGCACTCCGGCCGCCGAACCCGCCTGCCGCGCGCAAGCCAAGATAGCCCCCGGCTGCTCCCTGCGTCGAGAGGGCATTCCCGAGACCGTTGTCTTCCACAGCGCCGCCGCCGACCCCGCGGTTGGTGCCGGGCGGGGGCGGAACGCTCATTGTCGGGCCCTCGGCGCCCCCGGGGATGCCGATCGACTCGTCGGGTACCGCCACGCCGGGCACACTCACATCGGCGAGACGTTCGACGTTGTAGTTGAGCGGCACGTCGGGGTCGTTGCCCAGGTCGTCGTTGGTCAGATCCTTGGTGTCTTCCTGATCATCGACGGCCGAAACCTCGGGGTTGACATTCAGGCTGACCGTGCTGCCCTGGCTCTGGCTGAGGCCGAACATGCCGCCGAGGAACAGGAACAGCAGGAAGATGACAGTATGCATCACGGCGCTGCCGATCCACACGGGCAGAAGCCGCATCAGATCAATGCCGCCGTACCCACTGCCGGCGGGGGCGCGGATCACGGGCGGCCTGGCGGCCGCTTGAGGCTTGGTTGCCATGGCGGAACGTCCCTTCAACGAGAAGAAGTCATTTGCTGCGGTTATCAACCCTGTCCGATTCCCAATCTCCTGCCTCAACTCCGGCCTGCAACCGCAAGCTGGCAGCTTGCGGCTACGGGCCAAGGGCGGCGACGAGAGTCGTCCCGGTCAATTCGTCGGGGCCGGCGTGCCCGGCACTTCCGGGGTGCCGGGATCGGGATAGTCGCGCGTGCGCACTTCCTTGATCTTCGCGTAGACGCGCCGGTCGCCGCGGCGGAACCACCAGTGCAGCACGAAGGCGAAGACGAACGTCGCGAACACCCCCCCCAGGAAGATCAGCAGCAGCGTCTTCGACCCCGAGGCGAAAGCGTCCCCTGTCGCGGAGGAGGGCGGAGCCTTGGTGAGGACGAAACTGCGGCCGATGAAGAGCGGCGCTAGCCGCGCCTGGCCGTCCTTGCTGCTGACGGCCTGGTAGCGGTATTCCTTGAAGAAATAGGCGTCGAAGCTGGCCACGAGGCTGAGCTTTTCTCCCGGCGTCACCCTTTCCGGCAGTTCGGTACAAACCAGGCAAACCGGGTTGGCGCCGTCCTGGCTGCCGAACAACCAGCATTCGTACAGTTCCTTGATGCCCTTGGCTCGGAGCATCGAGGGGGCGTCGAAGGAGCGGATGCGCCGCACCTGACCTTCGTAATGGATCACCTCACCGCGGTATTTGTGAGGGTCGGTCAACAGCTCGGCGAAGGTCACGCCATACCGGGCGCTGTTGGCGAAGGCGCCGAGCGAGACGAGGCTCGACTTCCAGACCGCCTCGCAGTAGGCCTCGGGCTCGAAGCCCGAGTCATCGACGCGGATTTCGCTGCGGTCCTTGACGCGCTTCAGGAGGGAGGGGCTGAGCCAGAGCGCCTTGTCGCTTTGCAGCGTCCAGAGGTGACGTTGCTCGCCCCGCATGGCCAGGCCGAGGACCATCGCGCTGCCGTGTCCCCCCTGGCAGCCGGCGCCGGCGAGGGTGGCGGCCCCCCGGAGGATCTCGTCGCTGTTGCTCCGGAAGACGTTCTCCTCCTGGGGCGGCTCGTCGTCCGC
>DATFNV010000448.1:0-12217 GCA_035266225.1 Gemmataceae bacterium | reverse complement strand
CCGTTGTCGGTGACCGTCACCCCCGGGTCGAGCAGGACGGGGAGGCTAGCGGCGACGTTGAGCGTTGCCCCGCTGGCGATCGTAAAGGCGCCCGAGAAGACGTAGCGCAGATTGGTCGTGCTGGTGCCGATGGCGTTGAGGTCCACCTCGCCGCTGGACAGGGTGCCGGCGACGATGTTGATGTCCTGGAAGGACACGTTGCTGCTGGCGCCGCCCAGGTTAGCGACGTTGACGGCAGGCAGGAATAGGGGCAACTGGAAGGTGCAGCCGCTGGGGGCCAATTGTCCGCCGCTGTTGACGGTGATCAGGCCGCTGTTGTTGGTAGTGGAGGCGGTGAAGGTCGTGCCGCTGGCGTTGAGCAGGCCGCCGCTACCGACCACCACCTGCTCCGTCGCGAAGTCGTTAGTGGCCCCGAAGGTCACCACGTCGCTGCTGGCGAAGCTCAGGGTGCCGTTGTCGGTCAACGTCACGCCCGCCTGGAGCAGGACACTGGCGCTTGCCCCGACCGCTAGCGTGGCTCCCGAGGCCACGGTCACGTTTTGGCCGAAGGTGGAATTCGCCGCAACCGCCGCCAGGGACAGGGACCCGCCTGACGCAATCGA
This sequence comes from Gemmataceae bacterium, assembly GCA_035266225.1. Classification (GTDB taxonomy): domain Bacteria; phylum Planctomycetota; class Planctomycetia; order Gemmatales; family Gemmataceae; genus DATFNV01. Next base: position 11,615 of record DATFNV010000448.1, on the reverse strand, counting down.
CAGGGCCGCCGTGGTGTCGTTCAGCGTGCGGACTGACTGCGTGCCGGCGATCGTGATGGTGCCGATCCCTGACTTGCTGATCGTCACGTCATCCCCGCTCCCCGGGACGACGTTGCCCGACCAGTTGGCGGCGTCGCCCCAGTTGAGCGTGTTCGCTCCCCCCGTCCACGAGTAGCTGGCCGGCACGACCCGGACCTCCAGCTCCTCGAAGCGAAGGCGGGTGAACGGGGTCGTGCGGCGGTACTTCGAGCGGGGGCGCCACGCGCCGCGGTACTGCTTTCTCAGGAGACCTTTCACGAAGGACCAGAACGTGGACATGGGGCAGCCTCGTGCGGGGGAGTAGGGTCGGGGATCACGCGACGGCGGCGCGGCAGGCTCCGCGCCGATTCACACAGGCCGGACGGGTCGGCTTCGGTGGGGGTCGTAGCGATGGGGGGCGGAAGAGCGGCCGCGGGCGGAGCGGGGTGCGCGGGGCAGTGGCCGGCGGGGGGGACGGTCAGGACGGGCGAGGTACGGCTCGGGGCGGGGGCGTGTCGTGTGCCGCATTGGTGCAATCCTCGGACGGTTCCAGGAGCCAGGCCGCTCTGTTCCCGCGGTGGAGACAGCGCGGTCCCTTCATCACCTACCGGCCATCCGGTCAGTCGAACACCTGCTGGCCCCGCGGGGAGCGCAGCTCACCGAGCCGCGAGCACCTCGCATACCTACATACGCGGGGCGGGCGCGTTTTATGCGCGCCCGGGGGGAAAGTGCCGCCAGCGGCGTTACCGGCGTGGTGACACGAGACTCGGGGAGCCTCGGGGCACGTCGCGTTGAGGCCCCCCCGGCCAGTGGACAAAATGTCTCCTTTGATAGAAGCATTCCGGAACGGGTAGAATCGCACACCCCGGGCGCCCTGTCCAGCGAAATGTCAAAAAGGGAAGATCAGCGGATGAGCGAGGACCGGGCCCGCAGCGTTAGCCCGCGACGAGACGAGCCGGATGCGTTGCTTGCGCAGGTCCAGATCTAGGAGAGCCGTGGGGAGCAATCCCCACGGCGACCCGGCCCGCCAGGGGTGGCAGGCAACTGTGGCAGGTTGGCAGGCAATTCGTGTTTCGACGCCGCTAGCCGAACGGGTATAATCCTGAACGGCTTGCGGCGGTGAGGCGCTCAAGGCGAGGACGGGCTAGGGCATGGGTGCGTTCGATCAAGCCGCGAGGTTCGCGGCCCAGGCCGACCCGGACGCGGTCGTGCGGAAGGTGCTTGGGCCGACAGGTTTCGCTTTGCCGTTCCGCGAGTGGCTGGATACCCGTACCATCCCGCTACCTGGCGGACCCGACCGCAGCGCCGATCAGGTCGCCGCCCTGGACGATCCCGCCGGGCCGGGGGCGTTGCTGATCCTGGAGTTCCAGAGCCGGCACGACCCGGACAAGCTCGATGTGACGTTGGAGGAGGCCGGCATCCTGCGCGGTCATGCCCGTTACGGGGAGGACCGCAAGGGCAAGTACAAGGTGCTGACGGCGCTGGTCTATCTCCAGGGCCGCTGCCCGGACACCGTCCTTGACATGACCCTGCCCGGCGGGTACGGGACCCGTCACGCCCCGCTCGTCTGGAACGTCGAGGAGGACACCGCGGCGGCCGCCCTGGAAGCCGTGGCCGGCGGGCAGGCGCCATGGGGCCTGCTGTTCTGGGTGCCGTTGATGGCCGGCGGCAAGCAAGACACAGTCATCAGCCGCTGGAAGGAAGTCGTCGCTCAGGTCGTGCCGGATCGCCGGACGCGGGGGAACCTGGCCGGCATCGCGTTGGTGTTCGCGGAACTGGCGAGTCGCCGGGTGGAATGGCATCGTGGACTGGAGGGCTTCGAGATGACCGAGTCGCAAGTCGTGAACGAGTGGATTAGCCAGGGCGAAGCCAAGGGCCAGCTGACGGAGCGGCGGCACAACCTCCTGAAGCTCCTGAATAAGCGCTTCCCCGGTGCCGTGCCGGACGACGTCACACGGCTCATCAACGAGCAGGAGAGCCTGGGTGTCCTCGGGGATTGGTTCGATGCCGCGGCCGGGGCGTACACCTTCCAGCAGTTCATGGATGTGCTGAAGAAGTAGACGTGGGGAGAGCGGGAAGGAGACGCCTTCAAGGCGTCCCCTTCCCGTCCGAGTGGTCGTCCCTCCGCTGCGGAGCCCGAGAAGTCACTTCCCCGGCGCTGCGGCGCTGGGCATCTTCTCCACCAGGGTCTTGTAGTCCGCCTCCTGCCGCAGCGGGGCGAGGTCGGGGTCGCCGACGAGAGTGAGACGGTCGGCGTAACCAGTCTTCACCGCGTCGCCCAGCAGGGTCAGGGCCTGCTCGGCGGCCGCGCGCCGTTGGGCGGGCGCGGCCGCCTTGCCGGCGCGGATCGCATGATACCGGGCCAGTTGCAGCAGCAGCTCGCTGTTGCCGGCCGCGCGGGGCGTCAGCTCGGCCGCCGCGGCCTCGGCGTCGTCCAGACGATCCATGTGCGCCAGGGCGAGCAGCCGCGCGGCCTGCCAGGAGACGCAGGCCGGCTCGATCCGGGTCAGTTCCTCGCGGAGCATCAGGCTCGTCCGGCGGTGTCCGAGGGCATCTGCCACCAGGCCCTTGTTCTCCTCCGCGACGGCAAGACACTCGATGGTCCGTGCCAGCACCAGCTGCCTCGGCGCGTCTTCCGGCCTCGCCGGGAGCTTCGCCGCCTTCACGTACTCCCGCGCCTGCTTGTAACTGTCGAAGGCGCCCGGCCAGTCGCCGCGCAGCGCCTGCACGTCGCCACAGGCCCCGTGGATTTCCGCGAGATCCTTCTGAAAAGTGAGGTCTTTGGGGTCTTTCTTGGCGAGCCCGTTGGACAGTTCCAGCCCCTCTTGCAGGAGCTTGTCGGCGCCTTCCTGGTCTCCCTGATGCGCCAGAACCACCCCCATCCACAGACAGGCCTCGGACAGGTAGCTCGGCGCCATGGCCTGGTCCTCCACTGCCACCGTCTTGACCCAGGCTCGCCGGGCTTCCAGCGCCCGGGCCAGGTGCTCCCGGGCCGCGGTGAGGTTCCCCTGGGAGAACTCCAGGCGGCCCCGGTCCAGAGCGATATACGCCAGGGCGACGCTGTTCTGCAGGCCGCTGTATTCCCCGCTGCGCGGGTGGTCGGCGATTTCCTGGCGCAGCTCCCGGGCCTTGTCGAAGTCTTTGCGGGCCGTCTCCACGTCGCCGTCCAGCTCCCATGCGAGGTTGCCCTGGAGCCGGCGAATGACCGCCATGTTGGCCCGCGCCACGTCGTTCCTGGGCTCCTGTCGGGTGATCGGCTCGACGAGCTCGTCCGCCCTTTGGTAGTCCGCGCGGGCCTCGTGCAATAGGCCAATGTCGCGGGCGAAATCGCCGGTCAGTTGGTGAACGGACACGCGGTTGAACGGACTGAGGTCCATCTGGTCCGCCATCTCCCCCAGGTCCTTGCGAACCTTTCGCAGAATCGACTCCCGAAGGGATTCCGGCGGGGCCTTGCCTTGGGGGGCGGGCGGCTGCTGGAGACCCCAGGCCAGCCAGGACTTCCCGACGCCAAGGACGTGGCCGATGGCGGTCATTTGTTTTTGCTTGACTAACAACTCGTTTTTCTGTGCCACTTTGCGGGAGGCTTCCGCCTGGCCGTAGAGCAAGGAGGCGGTGACTGCCCAGGCGACCACCACGAGGGCGATCGAGCCGCTCAGCACGGCGACCCGGGGGTTGCGCCGACACCACTTGGCGACGCGCTCCCCGGCGCCGGCCGGCCGCGCCAGGATCGGCTGGTTGGTGAGGAAGCGGCGCAGGTCCTCGGCCAGCGCGGCGGCGCTGGCGTAGCGCTTGCCGGAATCCTTTTGGAGGCACTTCACGCAAATCGTCTCCAGGTCGCGCGGCACGGCCGGGTTGAGCCGCCGCGGCGGCACCGGGTCGTCGGTGAGGACCTGCAGGACAATATCCATCGGGGTCGCCGCCAGGAAAGGGGGCCGACCGGTGAGGCACTCGTAGAGGATGGCCCCCAGCGCGTACACATCCGCCAGGGGGCCAACCTTCGTCTTGCCGCCGGCCTGCTCCGGTGCCATGTAGGACGGCGTTCCCATGCCGGCCCCGCTGGTCGTCTGGCCCGCCACGTCGAGCTGCTTCGCCAGGCCGAAATCGGTGATCTTCGGCGTGCCGTCCTCGGCCAGCAGCACGTTCGCCGGTTTCAGGTCCCGGTGGATGACGTGCTGCTCGTGCGCCGCCTGCATCGCCTTCGCCAGGGTTTCCACCAGCGCCGCCGCCTCGGCCGGGGGCAGGGGCTTGCCGCCCAGCTTCTTCGCCAATGAGCCGCCGCCGCAGAATTCCAGGGAGAAGTACGGCAACTTCCCGTGCTCGCCGACCTCGAAGACCTGCACGATGTTGGGATGCTGAAGCCGCGCGATGGCCTGCGCCTCGGTCTGGAAGCGCGCCAGCTCGTCGGGCCCGGCGTGGCCGCCGGCCAGGATCATCTTCACGGCCACGACCCGCTTCAAGCGGAGGTGGTGGGCCTTGTAGACGACGCCCATGCCGCCGCGACCCAGGAGGCCCAGCATCTCGTAACCGGGGATGTCGTTTCCATTCGTCCCTCCCTGCGGGGGACCGTCCGTCGGGCCGCTCATGGGAGGCAGGGAAGCGCTGCTGGTCGCCTGGGGAGGTCCGGTTGCTCCGAGGTCCGGCCCGGTTGACCCGAGGTCCGGTCCGGTGGCGCCCGGGTCGGGCGCGGGCACGCCATCCGCGGGCGCCTCGGGGGGTGGCGTCGATCCTCGGCCGTTCCCCGCAGTGGAGACCGCGGGCGCCTCTTGGGGAGGCACGGTGGGGGCTTCGGCGGGGTCGTTCGCGGGCGGGGCGGGTTTGTGGCTTCCGTCCTGCGGGCCAGACGTGTTCATGAGAACCTCCCGGGGCCGGGGTTACCTCTCGCCGCGCAAGGGCGCGGCGGTCAGACGTCGAGACTGTCGGCTTGGAGTGTATATGATATCCCCTCAGGATTCCACTCCCAGCAAGCCGGACCGCGCCGCATGACCACGCCCCGCGCCAGTTTCGACCAGGGTTGGCAGTTGCACCAGGCCGGCCAATTCCGACAGGCCGAGGAGATTTACCGCGCGCTGCTGCGTGCCGACCCGCGCGACGCGCGCGTCTGGTTCGTCCTCGGCAGCCTGTGCGAGGCCGACAGCCGGCCGGACGAGGCCGTCGTCCACGTGTGCCAGGCCCTCGAATTGTCGCCCCGCGAGCCGATGGGGCACTTCGCCCTGGGGAACGTCCTCCTCAAACTGGGGCGCTTCGCCGAAGGCGAATTGGCCTTCCGCCGCTGCCTGGGGCTCCAACCCGAGCACGCCGAGGCGCTCGGCAACCTCGGCTACTCCCTGGCGGAGCTGGGCCGGCACGAGGAGGCCCGGGCCGCCTACGAGCAGGCCCTGCGGCTGCGGCCGGACTGCGCCGAGATCCATTACAACCTCGGCAACCTGCTGCGCGGCCGGTACGACCTGGACGGGGCCGTGGCCTGTTACCGCCGGGCGTTGGAGCTGCGCCCGGACTACGCGCAGGCGCACGTCAACCTGGGCGTGGCCCTGGCGGCCCGCGGCGAACTCGAGGCGGCGGCCGACAGCCTGCGCCGCGCCGTCGCGCTGCGGCCGGACCTGCCCGAGGCGCACGACAGCCTCGGCGCCGTCCTCTCCGCGGGGGGCCGGCTGGACGAGGCACTGGCCTGCTACGAGCGGGCCCTGGCCCTGAAGCCGGACTTCGCCGACGCCCGCTGGAACCGCGGCCTGGCCCGGCTGCTCCTGGGCGACTTCGCGGGCGGTTGGGCCGACTACGAGTGGCGCTGGCGCTGCCGCCGCCTCAAGCCGCCGCCGGCCCTCACCCAGCCGCGCTGGGACGGCGCGCCGCTCGCGGGCCGCACCGCCCTGCTCCACGCCGAGCAGGGGCTGGGCGATACCTTGCAGTTCATCCGTTACGTCCCCCTGGTCGAGGCGCGGGGCGGCCGGGTCGTCGTGCAGTGCCAGGACGCCCTGCTCCCCCTGCTGTCGCGCTGCTTCCCCACGGCCCGGTTCGTCGGGTACGGCGAGTCCGCGCCGGCCTGCGACGTGTGGGCCCCCCTGCTGAGCCTGCCGGGGTTGCTGGGGACGACCCTCGCAACGATCCCCGCCCGCGTCCCGTACCTGTTCGCCGACCCTGACCTGGCGGCCCACTGGCGGCGCGAGTTGGCGCCGGTGCGCGGGTTTCGCGTCGGCATCGCCTGGCAGGGCAGCCCCCAGCATCCCTGGGACCGCCACCGCTCGGTGCCCCTGACCGTCTTCGAGCCGCTGGCCCGCGTCCCCGGCGTGCGGCTCGTCTCCCTCCAGCGCGGCCCCGGCTACGAGCAAATCGCCTCCCTGGCAGGGCGGTTCCCGCTGGTCACGCCGGGCGACCAGGTGGACCGCGTGGCCGGCGCCCTCATGGACACGGCCGCGATCATGGGGCGCCTCGACCTGGTGATCAGCGTGGACACGTCGTTCGCCCACTTGGCCGGCGCCCTGGGGGTGCCGCTGTGGCTGGCGCTTCCGTTCAGCCCAGACTGGCGCTGGATGCTGCGCCGCGCCGATTCCCCCTGGTACCCGACCGCCCGCCTGTTTCGGCAGGAGCGGCCGGGCGACTGGTCCGGGGTGTTCGCCCGCCTCGCCGACGCCCTTCGCGAAACCGTCTGCCGGAGTCGCCGTGCCGAGCCACTGCTCGTCGAGGTATCGCCTGGCGAGCTGCTCGACCGCCTGACCGGCCTGGAGGTCGAAGAGTCCCACGAGCGCGACCCGGCCCGGTCGGCCCACGTCCGCGCCGCGCGGCAGGCCCTGGAGGTCGCGGCGCGGGAGTCCTTGCCCGAGGACGCCGCGCTGTCCGACCTGCGGGCCCAACTGTGCGCAGCTCACGAGCATCTCCGGGACGTCGAGGCGGGCCTGCGCGGCTGCGAGGCGACCGGCGACTTCGGCCCCCGGTTCACCGACCTGGCCCGCGCCGCGCGGCGGGCGAATGACCGGCGGGCCAGCCTGCGGCGCGACATCGACCGATTGTTGCACTCCCGGGTCAGCATGGCCCCGCCCGTAGTGGAGGGCGAACCGGCGGGTTGACCCGCTCACCCTACTTACGCGGGACGGGTGCGTATCCTGCGCGCCGGCGCGCGCATTGCATTTGCAGCGAGCCCGCTCTGTGATAGGCTCAAGCGCCTGGGGCTCAGCCGCAGGCGTATGGGGGCAAGTCATGGCGAAGGAACCGGGCGAGGGGGACGTCCACTTCCCGAGCACGCAGTGGACGGAGCTTGCGGCCCTGGCCCGCGCTCTGGCTGCCGGGAACCGACAGGCGCTTGGGCCGCTGATCCAGCGCTACGAGGGACCGCTCCGGGCCTACCTGACCCGCGAGCGAAGATTCGACGCGGACCGGGCCGACGACCTCATCCAGGGCTTCTTCCTGGCGCGAGTCCTGACGGGAGACCTGCTGGCACGCGCCGACCAGCACCGCGGCCGCTTCCGCACACTCGTGCTCGCGGCCCTGAAAAACTTCGTCGTGGGCGAGCAGCGGTACCAGGCCGCGGCGAAGCGGGGTCCCGAGCGCGCGGTGCCGGCTGACGTACAGGACCTCGAAGAACGACTGTCGGGCCCAGATTCTCCCTCGGAGGTGTTTGAGGTCGCCTGGGCGCGCCAGGTGCTCGGGGAGGTGCTCGAGCGCGTGCGGGAACAATGCCGGCGGGACGGCCGCGCAGACCTGGCCGGCGTCCTGGAGTGCCGGCTGTTGGCGGAGCGGCCGGCCTCGTACGACGAGTTGGTCCAGCGCTTCGGCTACCAGACGCCCGGTCAGGTGTCCAACGCCGTGCGCACCGCCCGGGCCCTGTACGCCCGGGCCCTCCACGAGATCCTCGCGCTGGAGGCGCGCGACGAGGGCGGTGTGGGGGAGCTGGTCGCCGACCTGCTGGCGATCCTGGGAAAGGGGCGCGCATGAACGACGGTCGCCCGGCGGAGGTAGGGGTGGGGAACCGCCCGGGGAGGTGAGCGTGTCGGCCGAAGACAGTTCCCTGACGGATTTGAACCGGTTGGCCCGCCTCGTGGACAGCACGGCCGACGACCGGGAGCTGTGGCGCCCGGAGGAGTTTGGCGCCATCTTCCGCCATCAGCTCACGGTGCCGCTGCGCACCGACCTGGGCGGCCTGGACCCACGGCTCGGGGAGAAGCTGAAGGGCCTGCATATGCCGGACGGGCGACCCGTCGCGACCTTCGGCGACTTGCTCCGCCACCCGGCGCCGCCGGTGGCGCTGCTGGACCTGGTCAAGGAGTTCGCGAAGAAGAGCGGACGACCGGGACGGGGCCACGTGCCCCCCGAGGTGGCCACCATGCTCTACTACCTCACCATCGGGGTTGCCCTGTTCCGCTGCGGCCACCGCCTGACGCGCCTCGACGCTTCGACCCTCCGAGAAGGTTTCCACTGGGCGAGGTCGCAGCTCTGGGCCGATGAGGCGACACGGGAACTGCTTCGCTGCGCGGAGGACCACCTCTGACCGCCTGAGTCCAGTTAGCCGGCCCGGTCGGCGTCGCCGTCGAGGAGGCGGTGGAACTCGTCCCTGGCGCCCGCCTGGCCGTCCGGATCGTCGGCGAGATCGCCAAGCACGGCGTCAAGCGACTGACCGCCGCCGAAGCCGACGTGCCCGAGGTGAAGCCCGCCGGGCAGGTCTTCCCCGCCGAGCAACTGGACCAGATCAACACATGGCTGGAAACACTCACCACCTCGTACGCTGCCGCCTGCTCCACAAGCTGGACGCCCTGCCCGTGAAGGACGGGGCGAGCGACGAGGAACTGGTCCGTGGCCGGATAAGGACAGCACAACGACGGCGGGGCGCAGGGCAGTTCTTCCCTCAAGGATGGCCGCATTGTGCCGGCCGGAGGGCGGGAAGGCAAGACAAAAACGGCAATCGGGAATGGATAATGGTTTTATTACCCCGGCACGATAGATACTCAAGTGAGGAGCCGATCGTCGCCGGCTCTCCGGGCCTGTTCCGCATTATGGCCTTGAGCATCTATCGTGCCGGGGTAATACGATCGAAGCACTTGGCGATGTCCGCATCCAAGACGTATACCGGCTTGGTGCGGGTCGCCAGGAAGACGGCCGCGATCGCGTCATGGCATGAGCGCCCGGGTCGGAACCCGTAGCTGTTCGGCTCGAACTTGGCTTCCCATTCGGGCTCCAAGGCGAGCTTCACCAGCGCTTGGAGTGCTCGGTCGGCGATGGTCGGAATCCCGAGGGGCCTTAGCTCTTCCGTACCGGGCTTGGGAATCCAGACCCGGCGGGTAGGCTTTGGCTTGGCCTCCAGGTTCAGGACTTCAACCAGGGTGAGACGTTCTTCCGGTTCGAGGCAGGCGACGCCATCGATGCCGGCAGTTCGCTTCCCCTGGTTATCCTGAGTGACCCGTCGCACGGCCAGGCACTTGGCCGACCACGAACTCATCAGGAGACGTTGCAGCCTGTGGACGGCCTTCGTGTCTCCCCGTTGGGAAGCTCGGTAGATCCGTCGTTGGAGCGTGTGGACGCCCGACTCGACTTCCGCCCAGTCGAGGTCCCGCCATTCCTGCACTCCCGTTGCCGGTGTGCTCATGATGCTCCCGCCCCTTGACCGCTCTACCCTCCAACCGATCGTGACCCATTCAGCATATCCGTCGGCTTTCCCGGCGGCGTTGGCTTTCGGGTCAATCCTGTCCCCGCCGACCATGTGCCTGACTGGCTACTCCGTCGCCGGAGAGGTCAGGGGGGATTACCTCGTTCCCGATCATCGTTTGCCGCCAGGGTTAGGATGGCACTTTTCGCCGGGGCCTTGCGGGGTGAAGGCTGGTGCGTTGCGAATCACCAGCCCCTTCGGCCCTCGTCCGTTTTGGACCCAGCCTGTCAACCTGCTTTGGCTGGTTGGGTCTGACGACGATTCCGTTGTGCCTTCACCGCAGTTATCCGTTCCTGGCTGTGCTGGGCGGGATTCCCGGTCAGGTTCCGAGTTACCGCCTTTTGTCCCATGCACCGCCCGTCGGGGGTAGTCAGGCCCCGCCGAGTGGGACACGCTATCACGGGTTCACCTCCCGGGTGGGAATTGCACCCACACGACAATCGAGTTGTCAGGAGCCAAGGCCCCTGCGCCTGCTACCTGTGCCACGATGCGCAGTTGGCAGGCAACGAGTCGCACCGCAACCCGACCCCTCACCGGCTCGCTCCGGCTCAAGCGTGGGGGGGCGAAATCCCAGGACAAGACAGGGGACAGCCCGCCCTCGCCTCTGGCCGCCATTTTTCGGGGTGGGGCCCCGACCTGCGAACCCACCCCGAAAAACGGCGACCGACGGCGACGGCGTGAGAGGCAAGCGGGCAAGAGGCTTTCGCCTCCGCTTGCCCCATCGCCGGCGATGGCAGGGGACAGCATCGTATCGCAGACGGAGGCAGACAGGCGGCCGCCAACGCAGCAAGAGGCCGGGGCGCCCTGCCCGGGCACCAGGCACGCCCACCGGAGCATGACGAGGCGGAGCGCCATCGCGGCCGGTCGAACCGCTCCTCCCTTTACCATTGGTAAAGCCCAATTGGTAAGAAATTGGTAAAGACACTGGCAATCTGACCAGTACATGAGTACAATGTCAGTGAGGGCGGCATCGAGCCACAAGTCACTGTTCTTTCACAACTTGCAGCATCACGCCAATGCCACGGCAACCCCACCCGTTGGCACACCAGCCAGGTTGAGGGATTGCATTATTCAAACCCCGATTATGAGTTTATCAAATTGAACAAGCACGGGTTTTCGGATTTTGGCGTAAGAGGCTTCATTTGGTAGTTGGTCAAGGCGGCGATGAGATGGACGAAAGCGTTGGTGACGCTGCGATGCCTTGGCAGATTGAGGCTTGAGAATTCCTTGATGTTTCCGATGATGGTTTCGGCAATATTTCTGCCGTTGAGGAGTAGCTTATCGAGAAGCGACATCGGCAGGGCTTTCATGTTTTTGCGAACACGCGTCATCAAGGCAAGCCCGCGCCTGAGCAATTCGTCGGCCAGTTTTTTGCCGAGATAGCCTTTGTCTCCGAAGATTTTTCCTGCCAGGTCGCGGGAGAGTTCTGGCAGCGCGGCGGCATCGTGGACGTTGCCACGCGTTATTTTGATGGCGACGATTTCGCGCAGATGATTGAAGACGAGGTGCAGCTTGAAGCCGAAGAACCAGCCCATGCTGGTTTTACCCCTGGCCGCCAGCCCCGCAAATACTCTGTGCCGCGAAATGCGCTTGTTATGGCACACCGGCAGCGAAGTGGAATCCACGTAATAGATACCGGTCTTTTGCCCCATGCGACTGCTCAGGAACATCGTCAGCGGAACGAGAATCCGGCCTTGCAGCGTGATGAAGCGTTCGTAACACGGCGCCTGCGGAAACGCGCTCTGCCATAACCTCTGCACGTAGGCGCGGTAAAATGCCTTGAAATCCTGAAAGTGCGAGCCGTGATACATGACGACAATCGTCATCAGCGGGCGTAACCGCCCGTCCGCTACGGTGCCAAGGCGAAGAAGGCCTCACCGGCGACGAGGTCACGGTGAGGATAGAGGCGCTCCACTTCCCGCTCGATGCGCTGCTCCTGGAACGCCTCCCACTGCCCGCCGATCCACAC
>DATFNV010000447.1:0-21526 GCA_035266225.1 Gemmataceae bacterium | reverse complement strand
GACCGAGACACGCAAGCGCGCCCGCTGACCCGCGCTGGCCCGCCGCCGTCCGTCCTGCTACACTACGCCCGCCCCAAAAAGCCGCTTGCGGCTTCGCACCCGGAGTCGATCCATGCACAGGCTCATCCCCCTGGCCGCCTGCCTGGCGCTCGCGGCCCCACTTACCTCCGCGGCTGACAAGACGCCGAGCGGCGACAAGGACAAGGTCCTGCGCCGCTTCGTCGATGAGTTCGTGACGCTGACGCCCGGCAAGGACAAGTTCCCCGCGTCGTTCCTGATGGGCGGTGAAGCCGCGAGCGAGAAGCCGGGCCACGAGGTGAAACTGCGCGGCCCGTTCGCGCTCAACAAGTACGAGGTGACGCAGGAGCTGTACGAGGCGGTCATGGGCAAGAACCCGAGCAAGTGGACGGGGCCGCGCAACTCGGTTGAGATGGTGAGCTGGGACGAGGCCAACGACTTCTGCCGCAAGGCGACCGACGAGCTGCGGAAGCGGAAGCTGCTGGGCGACGGCGAGGTGATCCGCCTGCCGTCGGAGGCCGAGTGGGAGTACGCCTGCCGGGCGGGCAGCAAGACGAAGTATTCGTTCGGCGACAAGGAGGAGGAGCTGAAGGATTACGCCTGGTTCAAGGGGAACTCGAAGGACGAGGACCCGCCGGTGGGCAAGAAGAAGGCGAACGCCTGGGGCCTGTACGACCTGCACGGCTACGTCTGGGAGTGGACGGCCGACGCCTGGCACGACGACTACAAGGGGGCCCCGACCGACGGCAGCGCCTGGGACGAGAAGGGGGCGAAGGAGCGCGTGCTCCGCGGCGGCTCGTGGGCCGACGGCGCCGACGCCTGCCGCTCGGCGTTCCGGCACCACAAGGAGGCCGGCCACCGCAGCGACGCCGTCGGCTTCCGCTGCGTCCGCTCGGCAAAATAGGGGAGAATGACAACCATGCCTTCGTCATCAATCCGTATCGTTCATGCGACTGTCCGGTACCCAGTACTCAGTACTCAGTACTCAGTACTCAGTGCTTGCGTCGCGCTGCTCACAATAACTGCACCCCTCACGGCGGCCGACTGGCCGCAGTTCCTGGGGCCGACGCGCAACGCCGTCTCGGCGGAAACCGGCCTGGCGAAGTCGTGGCCGGAGAAGGGGCCGCCGGTCGTCTGGGAGCGCGACGTCGGCGAGGGCTATAGCGCGCCGGTCGTGGCGGGCGGCACGCTGATCCTCTTTCATCGCGTCGGCGACGAGGAGGTCGTCGAAGCGCTGGACGCGGCGGACGGCAAGCCGCGCTGGAAGTTCGCCTACCCCACGAAGTACGCCGACCAACTCGGCAAGGGGGACGGGCCGCGCTCGACGCCGCTGGTGGCCGGGGGCAAGGTCTACACGCTGGGCGCCGAGGGAACGCTGCACTGCCTGGACGTGAAGGAGGGCAAGAAGGTGTGGGAGAAGTCGCTGGCGAGGGACTACGAACTGCGGCCGTCGTTCTTCGGCATCGGCACCTCGCCGCTGCTGGAGGGCGACCTGCTGCTGGTCAACGTCGGCGGCAAGGGGGCCGGCATCGTCGCCTTCGACAAGGCCAGCGGCAGGGAGGTGTGGAAGGCGACCGACGACGAGGCGAGCTACTCGTCGCCGATGGCCGCGACCGTCGGCGGCGTGCGCCACGTCTTCTTCTTCACGCGCACCGGCCTGGTCGGCCTCGACCCGAAGGACGGCAAGGTACGCTTCACGAAGCGCTGGCGGGCGCGCGGCGAGGCGTCGGTCAACGCCGCGGCGCCGCTGCTGATCGGCGATCGGCTCTTCCTGACGGCGTCCTACGACACCGGCGCCGTGCTGCTGCGCGTGACGAAGGATGGGGTCGAGGAGGTGTGGAGCGGCAACAAGAGCCTGTCGAGCCACTACAACACGCCGGTCGAGAAGGACGGTTACCTGTACGGCATCGACGGCCGCCAGGAGCAGGGGCCCCGCCTGCGCTGCGTGGAGCTGAAGACCGGCACGGTCAAGTGGGAGCAGGAAGCCTTCGGCTGCGCGTCGATGATCCTGGCGGACGGGTTGCTCATCGCGCTGACGGAGGGCGGCGAACTGGTGCTGGTCGAGCCGACGCCGGAAGGCTACAAGGAGAAATCGCGGGCAACCGTGCTCAAGGACAAACCGTGCCGCGCGGAGATCGCGCTGGCGGACGGGAGGTTGTACGGCCGCGACGGGAAAAGGCTGGTGTGCTGGAACGTGAAGAAGTAGACTGTGAAGTTGCGACTCATTTGAGAGGGATTGGCCATGAAAGAGACGATCGAAAAGCAGATCGAAGACCTCGTCGCGGCGGAGGTCATGACTTCCCAGGCGCTCAGCAACGCCCTGTTTGGGCCGATGGGTCTGTTCGGCAAAATTGCGAAGACAGAGCAAGAGCGCCATGCGATGATTCAAACGCCATTGTTCCGCCGAGCAATGGCCCGGGTGAGCGAACTGGAACAGTTTGAGCGGGTCGAGTTTCTCGAAGAGTTGGAACGGAAGTGCAAGGCGCGCTCCGCGAGGGCAGCGACGCACGGACCCGCGGCACCCGCCAACGGTCCCCAGACGGCGCCCCCCGTGCGCTCCGACACCACTCCGTAGCGCACTACGTCCCGTGGCGCAGGGCGATCAACTCGGACACCGACGTGAGGTCCGCCGCGCTCGTCCTCGGGAACCGGACGGCCCCCTTGAGCAGGGCCCTTTGAGGGCTCCCCGGTGGGAATATCGCCGAGAGTTTCACCGCTTCCGCGCTGAGGTCCTCGATCAACCCCTGGAAAATGAGCGAAACCGTCGCGGGCGCGACCTTCGCCGCCAGGCAGTTCTCGGCCACGAGTTGCCCGTAGGCGATGGTCGCAAGGCATTTCCCCACCGCGATGAGCAGCCCGGCGTCCCCGGTGGGGTTCACGGAGGAAATGCCGCCGTCCGCGAACTGCCGAACTGCCTTCACCTGCTTCCGGAACGTGCGGACGTTCGCGACCGAGCGCAGGGGCTCGTAGGCCCTCAGGAAATGCGCGAACTGCACCGTCTTGGCGTTCCTGTCGCGGGCCGCGAACCAGTACGGATTCTCATCCGGGTCGATCCCGTCCAGGGTCACCGACTTCGGTAGCGGGACTTCCCGAGTGGGCGTCGTGAAGTAGGTGTCGATGAACTGAGCCGTGAGTCCGAAATTGATGTGGGTGCTGCCCTCGAGGCCGGGGATGAGCTGCGTGTCCCGGAGGGCCGACTCGAAGTACGTCTCCGCTTCAAAACCCCGGCCCCCGATGCATTCGGACAGCAGCCCCATCACCTTGACGCCTTCGGTGCTCACCTTCGCCTTCTGCACGGCGCCGAACAGGAGGTAGCGGCGCTCGTCGTCGCCGGAGGCCTGCAGGTAGTCGAGCGCCCGGTAGGCGTAAAGCTTCATCGCCGTCAGCCGGGCGAAGGCGAAGGCCGTGGCCGCTCGGATGTGAGACATTTCGCCGACGGGTTTGCCGAAGAGGACCCGGTGGCGCATGTGGGCGACGGCCTCCGTGAAGGCGTGCTCGCAGATGCCGATCGCCCCGAACCCCAGGAAGAACTTGCCGAAGTTCACCGTGCCGAAGAAGGCGTCCCACGCCTCGCGGCCCTGGGCGATGACGTCGGTCTCCGGGAAGGCGTGGCCCCGGACCTCGAACTCGCCGACGAAGGCCGTCCGGATGCCGAGGGTGCGGATCTTCCGCACGTTCCGCAGCGCCGGGGCCTCGCCGGGCCGGATGGCAACAAAGACCAGCGGGGACCGTTTTGTCGTGTCGGCCGGGCCGGCGCTGCCCTTGCGGGCCAGGACCGAGATGAGGCACGCGGCATTGGCGTTGCCGATGTAATACTTCGACCCGTCGGCCATCCAACCGGACGAGTCCCCCGGTGTCACCGTGAATTCGTTGGCCAGCAGGTCCGACCCGTGCGCCTTCTCCGAGACCCCGAACGCGAAGAGTCCGCCGCCTTCCAGCCGGGCGACGGCCTCCTGTTTCAACGCCTCGTTGGGACTCATGAGGATGGGGAACAGGCCCAGGAACGAGACGTGCAGGCTGTAGGCGTGCGCCGGGCTGAAATAGGCGAATGCCTCCAGGAAGCGCGTCAGTCTCCGGATGTCGAATCGGCCGCCGAGGCTCGAGTACTGTTTGGGGGACAGGAGGCTCGCGTAGAGCCGGTGCTGGGCCTGGTAGTCGATCCAATCCTGGTACCAGTCTTCCCGACGATCCTCCTCCTTGAGCGCCGGCAAACCCTTGGCCCGGAAAAAATCGACGAGCAGCCGCAGGGACGGATCCTGAAGGTATTCCGCCACCCCCGCCCCGGGCGAGGGGCCGTCGAACGACAGAGGAGAAAGAGCATCGCTGGAAATTGGAATGGCTCCGGGGCGAAGCGCCGGCCGAGGGACCGGCCTGTGATTACCCCGGCAAGAAAGAAGCACACAAGCCTGAGGCGCCAGCGAAGGAGGACTGGCTGCCCTTCGCTCGCGCGTCAGGCTTGTGTGTCCTTCGCTGGCGCGTCAGGCTTGTGTGTGCGCCACTTTCTTGCCGGGGTAGTATCCGGCCAGGTCCCGCATCCCCATCCGACGTAACCAGCGGAAATGCGAGACCAGGCCGGCCCAGACGGACGAGTGTTCGGTGTACCTCACGCGGAATTCCCGGCAGGTCGCCTCCACCAGCTTCGAGAGGGCGGGGTAATTGACGTGGCAAATCCGGGGGAACAGGTGGTGTTCGATCTGGAAGTTCAAGCCGCCGAGCAGCCAGGCCACCAGCCGGTTCCCGCGGGCGAAGTCCACGGTGGTCTCGACCTGGTGGACCCCCCACGGGCTTGCGATGCGCCCGCTGTCTCCCTCGGGCAGAGGAAACTCCGCCTCCTCGACGCAGTGGGCCAGTTGGAAGACGATGCTCAGCACAGTACCCAGCACCAGGGCCGCCACGCCGTAGTACAACGCCACGACCCAGACGGGGTGGAACAGCAAGGGAATCCCGAAGGCCAGGACCAGAAAGATCACTTTCGCCGCCAGGAAGTGGGCCAGCTCCCACCCCCGGGGACGCGGGAAGCGATGGCGCTTGATCCGCCCGGTGATGACGTCGCGGAAATCGTCGTAGAGCTGCCACTTGATCGCCATCAGCCCGTACAGCGCCCACAGGTAAAAGTGTTGCCAGCGGTGGAAGCGAAAGCGCTTCTGATGCGGCGTCAGCCGCCCGAGGGCGCCCAGATCGATGTCGGTGTCGTGCTCCGTGACGTTGGGGTAGGTGTGGTGGAACACGCCGTGCTTCCAGTGCCAGAGGTAGGAACTGCCCCCAATCAGTTCCAGCGTCATCGCCATGAGCTTGTTGACCCAGGGGCGGTTGGAATAGGCATGATGTCCGGCGTCGTGCTGGACGTTGAAGCCGATCCCCGCCGTGGCCAGGCCGACCAGGACCGCCAGGGGCAGGGCCTGCCACCACGTCTGGGCCACGAAGACCAGCAGCACGAACGAAGCGACCAACCAGCCGAGCAGGACCGCCGTCTTCAGGTACATTTGCCAGCAGTCGCGCCGCGGCCGGCCGGTGGCGCGGAAGTAGTCGTCCACCCGCCGCCGAAGCTCGACGTGAAACGCATTGTCCGCGCCGAATTTAATCCTTTGAAGGTCATCAATATCTCCATGAGCGCCGCTCGGCGGGCGCACTCCGCTGTTGAGTTCTTGTGTCATGGCAACACCTCGCGATTGGTGCGTTAACATCCCGACTCCTACTCCCCCTCGAGACGATCCCCAGGGCCGAAGCCGCATTTCCCCGAGCGCTCGCCCGGGTCGCCGCCGGCGCAGCGGTCCTCGGGCACGGCGAGGGCGAGCAGGAAGACCTGCACCATGGTGCCGGTGCTCGGCGCGACTTCCGCGGCCGCCTCACGCACCCTCACCCCGGTAATTCGTTCGATCTCCTGGCGCAGCGAGTCGGCGGAGTTGGTGAAGAGCTGCCGGTGAAACTCGCGCAGCTCGGCGGCGCCGGCCGGGCTCTGAGCCAGGGCCCTTTCGACCGGGGACAGGGTCCCGTGCAGCGTGATCACCAGCGTGTCCTCACTCAGGACCGCGGTCACCCGCCCGGGCGCGTGGCCCGTGCGCCGCTGCTCGAAAGTGATCGCCGCCTGGGCGATCCGCTGCGCCATGGCCGAGTTGTACGGGTCCATCGGGTTCGTCCCTGGTGGCCGCGAACGTCCCGCGCCACCGAAAGCAAAAAAGCCGGCGTGGCGGAGCACCTTGGGGTACTCCGCCACGTCGGCTTACTCGTCTGAGGGCCCCCCGGCACGGCCGGGCTTCCCTTTGCCTAGTCTTCCGACCTGTTCGGCTCAAGTCGTTCTTGAAGCCGATTTCGCGTTCACTATCTCCCTTACCTGTCTCATCATAGCCCGCGGTGCGGGGAAAAGCAAGTGGATTTCTGTTCTGCGCCTGGTATCATAAGCCCCGGATCGCGCGGCAACTCGTGAGCGGTGCCCCGCGGCCCCTGCGGGCTACCGTCCGCGCATGGGGACACGTTGAAGGTAACAATGAAAACCCAGGGCGAGATCGAAGCCGCTATCTGCGAAGGGATCAATCGCTTCGAGCAGGATTTCATGGGCCGGGGACCCAAGGACATCCGCGCTCACCTGATCGGCGACCTTCTCGTGGTCCGGCTCAAAGGCGTGCTGACCGCGGCCGAGCAGCAGCTGGTCAAGGCGCTCCCCGCCGACAAGGGGAGAGACCTGCTCAAACAGGTGCGGACCCACCTGGTCGAGACGGCGCGGCCGGCCCTGGAGGCGATGATCCAGCAGATCACCGGCATCCAGCCGGTGAGTCTGCACCACGACGTCAGCACCGTAACCGGCGAAGAGGTCCTTCTCTTCACCCTGGCCGCGCCCCCGCTCTTCCGCGAAGCCAAGAAACGATAGCGGCTCCCGACCGAGGAAGCTCAGGCGGGCCCGCCGGATCTTTTTCACGGGGGGGGGGTTGCCGTTGTGCCCTCGCGCCAGTAGGTTACCCAGGGCAGTTCTACATTCCTGATGCCTTCCTTTTCCCAAACTCCTTTTCGGATCTGGCGGACATCAAGCGTGCGGAAAAGGACGCTCGTCCCCGCGTGCGCGGGGATGCCGGGCACCGGGACATTCTCCGACCGGGAGTCCTTGCGTAAGGGCTAACTGGCCCAGGTGCGGCGCGTCTGCCCAAATAAACTGGCCACCGCCCTGTATTCGCACTCACGACAGGAGAGAGTCTCATGCTAACGGCTCGGCAGGGCGACCGCGTCCAGGTCCACTACGTGAAGCGTTTCCAGGACGGCTCGACGGCCTCGTCACGGTCCCGCGGCGCCGGGCCGCTCGAAGTGACGATCGGCACCGAGCACCGGCGCCTGCCGGGGCTCGGCCTGGGTCTGGTCGGCCTGACCCCCGGCAACCACGTAACGCTCACCGTGCCCGCGGAGTTGGCACACGGGCGCTTCAACCCGGCCCGCGTGCGCCGGTTGGCCCGCACCCGCTTCCCGGAAGGCCAGACCCTTCCCGTCGGCAAATGGCTGCGGATCCTGGACCGCCGCGGCCGGCGTCGCCTGGTCCGCATCGTGGAGGTCCACGACCAGGTGGTGGTCGTCGATACCAATCACCCGCGCGCGGGTGAGGTGCTGCAGCTGGAGGTGGAACTGGTCGCCATCGAGGCCCCGGGGGCCATTTCGGAGTTACGGGCCCCCTGAGCGGGGAAGCCGCCCGACGACGCCGTTCAAGGGGGCGTCGTCGTCTTCGACCGGCCTTGACCCTCATCAGAAAGCAGGACGCCATGCCGAGCCAGATCTTCATTCGGCGGGAACCGCGCCAGGCAGTTCGGCCGCCAGAACCACCCCGGCTGGAGCTAGGGATGGCCCTCGTCCCCCTCGCGGGAGACGACGGGGCCGGGTATTCCGGCCTCGGATCCCACCGCCCCGTTCTCCAGCCGCTG
Source organism: Gemmataceae bacterium (assembly GCA_035266225.1). Classification (GTDB taxonomy): domain Bacteria; phylum Planctomycetota; class Planctomycetia; order Gemmatales; family Gemmataceae; genus DATFNV01. The sequence goes on along the minus strand of DATFNV010000447.1, from coordinate 13,610 downwards.
GTGACACAAGAGATGGTAACAACCATGCTGATGCCGGATGAGATTCTGGTCGCCGACCCTCGTGGCCGCCTGGCCCCGGCACAGATGGTGGAACAAAAACTGCTCGCCCTGCTGCGGACCGGCAACCCCGGACTCTACGCCCAGGCCGTCGGCAGCCGGCCAGACGTCCGGCGGACGCGCGGGGGACCCGAAAGCGCCGAGGCCCGTTCTCGGGACGCCTGACGCCACGTCGCAAGTCAAACCCCGGTAAGAGACCCTGAAGGAGGAAGCATGCCTTTGAAGATGCGCGTCCACGACCGCGAACCGATCGGTGCGGCCTTGCGCCGCTTCAAAAAGCTGCTCGAGCGCAGCGGCGTCACCAAGGAGCTGCGCAAGCGCAAGTACTACGAGAAGCCCTGCGAGGCGAGGCGGCGCGCCAAGCTGCGCAAGCTCAGTGCCATCCGCAAGGGCAAGGTGCAGGGGCAGGGCAAGTCCTACCGGTGAAGCCGCGCCTGGCCGCCCTCGATTTATCGATTCGCGAAACGACGAATCGATTCGCGAAACGGACCAAATCACCGGGTGCCTATTTCAGGCGGTGAGATCCATCGACGCCTGCACCACCGTTGCGTCCTCCGTCGGCCGCACGGTGAATCCCAGGGCGCTCATCAGCTGCAGCATGTTGGCGTTCTCGCGCAGCACGTCGCCGACCAGGCGCCTCACGCCGCGCTCGCGGGCGATGTCGGCGAGCCGCCGCATCAGGTACGAGCCAACGCCCTTGCCCTGCCAGGCGTCGGTCACCACCACAGCGAACTCGGCCTCGCCCGTCTCCGGTTGCCGGTGGTAGCGCGACACGCCGATCACGTGCGGCCGTCCGTCGGCCCCGCGGTGCAGCGCCGCCAGGGCCATCTCGCGGTCGTAATCCAGGTAACAAAGCCGGATCAGGCTGTCGTGCGACAGCCGCCGCACCATGCTGAAGAAGCGCATGCGGATGGTGTGCTCCGAGTGGCCCTCGTGCAATTCCACGATCAGCGGCTCGTCCTCGGGGCGGATGGGCCGGACGAGGACCTCCGTACCATCGTTGAGGCGGTGCGTCTGGGTGTAGCGGTTCGGGTATGGGCGGATGGCGAGGCGCGGGCGCTCGGCTTCGGGAAGGTCGGGCCGTGTGAGCAAGACCCGGGCGTCGAGGGCGACGACGCCCTCCGGCCCGGCGCGGAGTGGGTTGATATCGATCTCCGCCATGTCCGGAAAGTCGGCGACGAGGTTGCTGAAGCGCACCAGCAGCGTCTCCAGCGCCTGCATGTCCACGGGTTTCTGGCCGCGCACCCCCTTGAGCGCCTGGGAAATGCGCGTGCGCTCGATCTGGCGGCGAGCCAGGGTGCGGTTCAGCGGCGGCAGGGCGAGGGCGCTGTCCTGGAACACCTCGACCATGATGCCGCCGGCGCCGAACAGGATCACCGGGCCGAATTGCCGGTCGATGCTGCTGCCGACGATCAGCTCACAGCCCCTGTCGGCGACCATCGGCTGCACCGTCACCCCCTCGAAGATCGACGGGTCGCGCCCCATGACGTTCCCCCGGATCTTCTCGAAGGCCGCGCGCACCGCCGCATCGTCGGCAAGGTTCAATTGCACGCTGCCAACATCCGTTTTGTGGGTGATCGTCTTCGACAGCAGCTTGAGCACCACCGGGTAGCCCAATTGCCGCGCCGCCGCCACGGCGACGTCGGGCGTCGTGCAGGGGATGGTGGGCGTGACGGGGATGCCGTAGGCGGCGAGGATTTCCTTGGCCTCGACCTCGGTGAGCAGCGTGCGGCCGGCGGTGCGGGCGGCGGCGATGACCCGGCGCACGCGCTCGCCGTCGGGGGCCACGTCCTCCGGCAGCGCCTCGGGGGTTTCGTAGAGCAGTTCCTGGCTGCGGCGGTACTGCACCATGTGCAGGAAGGCGCGGACGGCCGCCTCCGGGGCGTCGAAGGTCGGGATGCCCGCCTGGTTCAGCACCTCCTTGCCGGGGCGCACGGCCGACGACCCCATCCACGACGCCAGGATGGGCTTCCTCTCCAGGTGGGCGAAGGGCACCAGCCGGCGAGCCGTCTCGGTCGGGTCGGTCATCGCCTGCGGCGTCAGCAGGACGAGGAGCGCCTGCACGTTGGCGTCCCGGGCGCAAATCTCGACCGCCTGGCGGTAGCGCTCGGGCGTGGCGTCGCTGAGGATGTCGATGGGGTTGGCGTGGCTCCAGAACGGCGGCAGCACCTGGTCGAGAGCGGCGCGCGTCGGGTCGCTCAGCGCCGCCAGTTGGCCGCCCTGGAGCATCAGGTCGTCGGTGGCCATGACGCCGGGGCCGCCGGCGTTGGTGATGATGGCCAGGGCCGGGCCGCGCGGCTGCGGCTGCATGGCCAGGATTTCCGCCATGTTGAACAGGTCCGGGATCGTCGTGACGCGCAGGACGCCGGCCCGGCGGAAGGCGGCGTCGAAGACCGCGTCGGCCCCAGCCAGGGCCCCGGTGTGCGAGGCGGCGGCGCGGGCGCCGGCCTCGTGCCGCCCGGCCTTGACGACGATCACCTGCTTGGTCCGGGCCACGGCGCGGGCGGCACTGAGGAATTTGCGGACGTCGCCGATCGATTCCATGTACAGAATGATGCTCCGCGTCTGCGGGTCGTCGGCGAAGTAGTCGATCAGGTCGGCGAAATCGACGTCCATCATCGAGCCGACGCTGACGAAACTGCTGAAGCCGAGGTGGGCGTCGTTGGCCCAGTCGAGGATCGACGAGCAGATGGCGCCGCTCTGGCTGAGCAGCGCCAGGTGCCCCTTGCCGGCCATGGCCGCCGCGAAGCTGGCGTTGAGGCCGCTGGGCGGGTGGATGACGCCGAGGCAGTTCGGCCCGATGACGCGCATCTTGCCGCGGGCCGTCGCGCGCATCTCCTGCTCCAGCGCCATGCCCTCCGCGCCCCGTTCGGAGAAACCCGCGGCAATGACGATGGCCCCCTTCACGCCGCGCTCGACGCACTCTCGGATCGCGGCCGGCACCGTGGCGGCCGGCGTGGCGATGACGGTGAGATCGACGGCGTCCGGCACGGCGGACAGGGTCGGGTAGCAGTGGACGCCGTGGATCGCCCTGCGCCGCGGGTTGACGGGGTAGACGACGCCGCCGAAGGGGGTTTCGAGGAGATTGCGGATGAGGATATTGCCAACGCGGCCCGGCGTGGCGCTGGCGCCGACGACGGCCACCGAGCGCGGCTGGAAGAACGGGTCGAGGGAGTGGCGGAACGCGGCCATACGAGCCCTGCGGTCGAGAACACTCCGGAGGGGCGGCCGCAGCGGTTTCACCCCTGGCTGCCGACACCCGCGCCTCCGGGGCCGCACCCCCGGCGCGCTGCTCGCGGGGCGATCGCCCGCAGCTGGCCCTCGGTCAGTTTTACGACGCGGTACGCCACGTGGAAATACTCGTCGTCGTGGCCGAGCGCCAGCACCCCCTTGCCGCGCGCCCGCAACCCGGGCAGGAGGCACTCGTAACAGATGCGGCGGTGACCACGTCCCCGGGCAGCGCGGGCCGAAGTTACGGTTCGTCTCCTGTGAGGAGGATCTGTCCCACGAGCCGCCGGCCGCCCCGCTGCCCGACGCGGTCGCGTCGGGGGCGGAGTCCTTTTTTGTCAGAGGAGCCATCGTCGGCGGTGAGCCTGGCTTTGAAAACAGAAGTGACGACGCTTTTTCACCTTGACTTAACGTCAACATTTGACTTAAAGTCAATGGCTGGTATAATCCAGGGTGTGGGATCGGCGTCTTCAGCCCGGCCTCGGGCGGGTCAACTCGGATGTGGGCCGGGATGTTCTTCGACTTCGCCACCTTCGAGGTCAGCGGAACGGTCATCACTAGCCCGGCCAGCCCGGCGTTGAAGGCGTCGTCGCTCACCACCAGCACCGGCCGTTGCCCGGACTGTTCATGCCCGCGACCGGTCCCCAGGTCGGCCAGCCAGATTTCCCCGCGACTCGGGTCAGCCATGTCCGTTTCTCCCCGTGGCCGTTCAGCCTGCTCTCGTCCGTCTGCCCCATCCTACCCCGCGAGCAGGTGGACGCTCGTGGGCCAGGCGGTGGGCACAGGTGGGGATGTGCGGACAGTACGGCGGAGCGGTTCGGCTCAGGGCTTGCCCTCCTCCGGAGTAAGACAGCGGCCCTCTTCCGTCCAGTGCTCGTCAGGGTCCAGGCCATCCATCAGGGTTGCGTCCCATAGCTTCCGCTCGGCCAGGTGTTCGGCCCACGCTTCGGGATCGGCCCGCAGCTCGGCGTAGCCGGCGTTCATCTGCTCAAAGAACAGCTTGCGGCGGTAGGCGTCCAGGGCCTTGTCCAGCACGTCCATCATCGTTCGGCCGGTCTGCTCGGCCAGCTCCTTCAGAATCTGGTGCGATGCCTCGCTGATGCGAACGGTCGGCACGGACATGGCGTTGCCCTCCCTTGTCTACCGTTCAGTATACCAGCCAGGGCACAAGTGAAGATAGCTCGGGCTCGCGGGCCGGCTGCTTCTCCCACCAGGCGAAGATAAGATCCTCCTTATCCACCCACGCGGCCGTCCTCGTCTGGTAAGGTGAACGGAGGGCCCGTCATGTTGTCCCGGTCGGGGAGAGGTCATGGGAATTCGCGTACTGGTCATCGAGGACGAGGCGGGGATCGCCGACTTCGTCGTGCGCGGCCTGCGTGAGGAGGGGTTCGCGGTCGTGTACGCGGCGGACGGCGAGTCGGGCTGGCACGAGCTATCGTCGGCGACCTGGGACGTGGTGCTGCTCGACTGGTGGCTGCCCGGCATCGACGGCCTGACCTTGCTGCGCCGCTTCCGCCAGCGCGACCGGGCGACGCCAGTGCTGTTCCTGACCGCGCGCGACGCCGTGTCGGATCGCGTCCGTGGCCTCGATTCCGGAGCCGACGACTACCTGTGCAAGCCGTTCGCCTTCGAGGAACTGCTGGCCCGGGTGCGGGCCCTGGCCCGGCGGCGCGACGCGGCCGGCACCGTCCTCGCCTGCCACGGAGTGCGCCTCGACCTGGCGACGCAGCGCGCCGAGCGCGCGGGCCGGCCGCTCGACCTGACGGCCAAGGAGCAGGCGCTGCTGCTGTTTTTCCTGCGCCACCCCGGCGAGGTGCTGTCGCGCACGCGCATCTACGAGCATGTCTGGGACGAGCGCTATGACGGCCTCTCGAACACGTTGGAGGTCCACGTCATGGAGCTGCGCCGCAAGCTGGAGGCGCGCGGCCCGCGGCTGATCCACACGTTGCGCGGCCGTGGCTACCTGTTCGGCGACGCCCCCGGTGCCGCTACGGAGGGGCCGCCGTGAGCCTGACCACCCGCATGTCCGCGTTCCTCCTTGGGGTGCTGGCCGTGGTCCTGGCCGGCTTCTCGACGACGCTCTACCTGCTGGCGCGGACCTACCTGCACCGGCAGGTCGAGGAGCGCCTGACGACGGCCCTGGACACGCTGGTGGCCGCTGCCGAGATGGAGCCGGACGGGATCGACTGGGAGCCGAACGTGCATCACCTGACGCTGGGCCAGGACGGGGCGGCCGACCAGGTCCGCTGGTTCGTCCGCGACGGGGAGGGTCGGGTGGTGGACCGTTCCGCGAACCTCGGGGCGGACGACCCTCTGACCGAGGACTCCCCGGCGTGGCGCGTGCTGGAGCGGCGGCTCGAGTCGGGGCCCTCCGCCGTCCCCCCCAAGCATGGCGCGCTGGTGTTGACTGGGGGCGTGTCCTTGGAGCCCGTGCGGGGGACGCTGCTCCGTCTCGCCGCGACCCTCGCGGGGCTCTCGGTCGGGCTCTGGCTGCTGGCGGCGCTGGTCGGCCGGTGGGTGGCGCGCAAGGCGCTGGCCCCGGTCACGCGCATGGCGAAGGCCGCTCGGGCCATGACGCCGGACGACCCGCGGCAGCGCCTGCCGTGCCCGGGAACGCACGACGAACTGGACGACCTGCAGCGGGCCTTCAACGATCTGCTGTGTCGCCTGCACGAGGCGCTGGAGCGCCAGCGCCGCTTCACCGGCGACGCCTCGCATCAGCTGCGCACGCCGCTGACCGCGATGCTCGGCCAGGTCGAGGTGGCCCTGCGTCGGGGGCGCCCGCCCGAGGAGTACCGCGAGGCCCTGGCCCGCGTCCAGGCGCAGGCCGACCACCTTCGGCAGATCGTCGAGGCGCTGCTGTTCCTGGCCCGCGCGGACGCCGAAGCGCGCCTCGACGGCCTCGCCGTCGCCGACGTAGCCGAGGCGCTGCCCACCGTCGCGGCGCGCTGGTCGGGTCATCCGCGGACCGCCGACCTGCGAACAGAGATCATCGGCGACGGCCCGTTTCTCGCGCAGGTGCAGCCCTTGCTGCTGGGGCAGCTCTTCGACAACCTGATCGACAACGCCTTCAAGCACAGCGCGGCCGGCACCCCCGTCGTCTTGCGACTGAGGCAGGAGAAGGGCGCCGTGGCCCTCGACGTGGAGGACGGCGGACACGGCATCGCGGGAGAGGACCTGCCGCACGTCTTCGAGCCGTTCTACCGTTCGGCCGAGAGCCGCCGACTGGGACTCCCCGGCGTCGGCCTGGGATTGGCGATGGTGCAGCGGATCGCCGCGGCCCTGGGGGGCAGCGTTGTCGTGAAGAGCAACGAGGGCGCCGGCAGCCGGTTCACCCTGTGTCTGCCCGCCCTCGCGGGTCAGCCGAGGTAGTGCCGGCTGGTCGGTTATCGCCCGTTCTCCACGCTCAGCTCATCGACCACGTTGCTGACGCCGGTGGTGGTCCGCGCCAGGTGGACCGCGTGCTGTCGCGCCTCGAAGGTCGGCACCACGCCCGTCAACTTGACCACGCCGCCGCCCAGCGCCGCCGCCTGAATGGACGTGCCTTCCAGGTTCTTGTCCCAGCGCAGCCGCGCCGATACCTTGGCATCGAGGGCGAATTCGCCGAAGCCGCCGCGGATCGACTGCAGGCTGTCGGGCAGGCGGCCCGGGTCGCCGCTGGTTTGCGCCTGCAGCCTGTCCAGGACCTTGTGGCCGATCTTCGCCAGCCGGTCGGCGTCCTGACCGTCGCAGCCGGCCAAGAGCAGGCCCAGACACGCCAACCCGCGCCAGCGGCGCCACTTGCCCCGATCCCGCATGATCCCGCCCCCCTGCCGCCCGCCGGTTTTCCGTTGACTTGCCCGCACGGGTCGCGGAGTATGCCGTGCCCGCATCGTTGCATCAAGAGGAACCACCCATGAAGTTCGCGGAGATGACCTTCCCCCAGCTGCGCCAGGTGGCGCGCGACCGGACCGTGGTAGTCGCGCCCATCGCCGCCTGCGAACAGCACAGCCTTCACCTGCCGACCTTCACCGACACCATCCTCGTCACCGGCGTCGCCGAGGGGGTCGAGGCTCGGATGCCGCAGCAGGTGCTCCTGCTGCCGACGCAGTGGATGGGCGCCAGCCATCATCATCTGCGCTTCGGCGCCACGCTGTCGCTGCACGTCGATCATCACGTCGCAATGCTCTGCGACCTGCTGACGCCGCTGCTGGAAGACGGCTACCAGCGCCTGCTGCTGCTCAACGGCCACGGCGGTAACATCGATACGATGCAGATGGCGCTGCGCCGCCTGCAGCCGCAGTGGCAGGACCGCACCCTGTGCGCGGCGTCGTACTGGGACGTGGCCGCGAAGGAGTTGGCGGCCCTGGCGGAAGGGCCGCGCAAATCGATGGGCCACGCCTGCGAGTTCGAGACGTCGATGGTGCTGGCGCTGCGGCCGGAGCTGGTGCGGCGCGAGCAGATCAAGGACGACCCGCCCAACGACGATCCGGTGCTGCGCGGGCTGTACCTGGCCGAGGACATGAAACAGCGCACCGACCACGGCTGCGTCGGCTATCCTGAGAGTGCCACGGCCGAGAAGGGGCGCAAGTGCCTCGACGCGGCCATCGCCCGCACGGCCGAGGTGGCGGCGGCCCTGCTCCGGCGGCCGCTGCCGTCGTGAAGGCATTGGCGAGCGGGGGAAAACCATGAAAACCGCGCGCGTCCTCCTGATCGGATGTTGCATCGCCCTGGCGGGGACGGGCGCGTCGGCCGATGACGAGGCGAAGCGTCACTGGGCGTTCCAGCCGGTGCGCAAGCCGCCTCTGCCCAAGGTCAAGGACGCCGCCTGGCCGCGGACCTCCGTCGATCGCTTCCTCCTGGCCAGGCTCGAAGAGAAAGGTCTGGCGCCGTCGCCGCCAGCCGACCGGCGCACCCTGATTCGCCGCGCCACCTTCGACCTGCTCGGCCTGCCGCCGACTCCGGAGGAGGTCGCCGCCTTCGAGGCCGACCCGTCGCCGGATGCCTACGCCCGGGTGATCGACCGCTTGCTCGCTTCGCCGCACCACGGCGAGCGCTGGGGCCGTTACTGGCTCGACGTGTCCCGGTTCGCCGACACCAAGGGCTACGTCTTCTTCGAGGAAGCGCAGTTCCCCTGGGCCTGGACCTACCGCGATTACGTCATCCGTGCCTTCAACGACGACCTGCCCTACGACCGTTTCCTCCTCGAACAGCTCGCGGCTGACCGGCTGCCTGCTGGGAAGGACAGGCGGCCGCTGACCGCACTCGGCTTCGTCACCCTGGGCGGCCGCTTCATGAACAACGCCCACGACATCATCGACGACCGCATCGACGTGGTCAGCCGCGGCCTGCTCGGCCTGACGGTCGGCTGCGCCCGCTGCCACGATCATAAATATGATCCCATTCCGATGCGAGACTACTACTCGCTGTACGGCGTCTTCGCCAGCTGCACCGAGCCGACGGTGCCGCCGCTGTTCGCCGACCCGCCGGACACCAAGGAGTACGCCGACTTCGCTAAAGAGCTGCAAGCGCGCGAGGCGAAACTGAAGGACTTCGTGCGGGCCAAGCACGACGAGTTGGTGAAGTCGGCGCAGGTGCGCGTGGCCGAGTACCTGATGGCGGCGTACGCCCAGCGCGACCAGCCGACGACCGAGGAGTTCATGCTCATCGCCGACGGCGCCGACCTCAACCCGACCATGATCGTCCGCTATCAGAAGTACCTGGAGCGGACGCGGAAGGGGCAGTACCCCGCCTGGGCCGCCTGGCACGCCCTCGCCGACCTGCCGGAAAAGGACTTCGCCTCCGGGGCGGTCTCCCTCTGCGGACAGCTGGCGAAGCCCGACGCGGCGCGCCCAGTCAACCCGCTCGTCGCTCGTGCCTTCGCCGACAAGCCGCCGAAGACGCTCGCCGAGACGGCGCAGCGCTACGGGGAATTGCTCAATAACGCCGAGAAATTGTGGCAGGAGGCGCTTAAGGAAGCGGCGAGCGCGAAACGGCAAGCCCCGGCGGGTCTGTCCGAGCCGGCCCAGGAGGAGCTGCGTCAGGCGTTCCACGGGCCCGACGCGCCGGCCAACGTGGCGCTGCTGCCCTACGGCGACCTGTCGCTGCTGCCGGACCGGCCGTCCCAGGGGAAGTTGCAGGAGCTGCGCAAGGCCGTCGAGCAGTGGCGCGCTACCGGCCCCGGAGCGCCGCCGCGGGCGATGGTCCTGGAAGACCTGCCGGTGCCCAACGAGCCGCGTGTCTTCCGTCGCGGCAACCCCAACAACCCCGGCGAGGCGGTGCCGCGGCAGTTCCTGGAAGTGCTGTCCGGCGCCGCGCGGAAGCCGTTCAGCGACGGCAGCGGCCGGCTGGAGCTGGCGCGGGCGGTCGCCAGCAAGGACAACCCGCTGACGGCCCGGGTGATGGTCAATCGCCTGTGGCAGCATCACTTCGGCCGCGGTCTGGTGACGACGCCGAGCGACTTCGGCCTGCGCAGCGACCCGCCGACGCACCCCGAATTGCTCGACCACCTGGCGACGGTCTTCGTGGAGGGCGGCTGGTCGCTCAAGGCGATGCACCGGCTCATCATGCTGTCGGCCGTCTACCAGCAGCGCGACGACGACCGCCCGGAGTGTCGGCGCGTCGATCCCGAGAACGCCCTGCTGTGGCGGAGGGTGCCGCGCCGGCTCGACTTCGAGGCGACGCGCGACTCTCTGCTGACCGCGTCCGGCCGGCTGGCGCGCACCATCGGCGGGCCGTCGGTCAATGACCTCACCTCGACCGCGGCGACACGTCGAACGCTGTACGGCCACCTCGACCGGCTCAACGTGCCGGGCCTGTACCGCACCTTCGAGCGATACGCCGCATAACTCCCCCCCGTTCAAGGTGGATGGCGCCCTGCCCTGACTCTGCCCCCTACACCGATCCGGCAACGGCCCTGCCTCTCTCTTCTTCAGGAGGATGGCGGGGCCGGATCGTTGCCCCTGCTGGCCAACTTCGGGTAGAATTGAGGCATCGGGTTTGGGGTTGATCCCCCCTTCAGGCCCGGCCGGCAGACGGGAAGCACCTTCGCCCGTTCGCCGGCCGGAGCCGCCCGTCTGAAAGGAAGGTGAAGCATGGCTGTACCCTCAGCCGTCAACGAACATCCTCACGCCCTGTCCGAAGCCGACCTACCCGCCATCGTCCGCGCCGTCGTGACCATGATCGCGCTGTTGGAGAACGGGCCGTCCGATGATCGGGCCTGGAGAATGGCCTACTTCCGCACCTGCCTGAAAGTGCGCAAACTGCTCTGCTGCACTGACAGGGACTTCTGGCCGGAGATGGACGGCGCAACCCTAACGCCATCCGTGCGTGCGGCGCTGTATCGGCTGCGGCCCTACGTCCTGCCGCGGGGCAACGAGCGGGCCGATGACCCGGCAGCGCTGGCGGGTATCGTGGCCGTCCTGCGAGGTGGAAAGACGACTGACGGACCCGTGCCGCCGAACAAGTTCCGCTGGCGCGGCAACGTCTGCGAGAGGCTGTCCCCCCTCCAGTACCGGCTGCTAGCGTACCTCTGGGACGGCGGCAGGCGGCGGGGATGCGTCGGTTTCGAGGAACTGCTCGAACACGTTTGGGAGGGAAAAGACACCCTTCGCACGTCTCTCAAATCGTCAGTAAGCCGCCTCAACACGAAACTGAACACTGTGGGCATCTACCTCGGACTGGCGACGGAGAGCTACAACGTCGTCTGTTCCTGGGGGCAATAGGTCCAGAAGTTGCAGCCGTGCAACCGTTTTGCAACCGCCTCCCGTTAGAATGCCCTCCGTAGCGAGATAGATCCCCGCCGCGGAGGACTCCCATGCTCACCCCTGACGACCGCCCCCCGACCCCTGCTCCCCCTGCCAACGGCCGCCCGCCGAACCCCATCCCACCCCCCGAGATCGTCCGCGAGCGCCTGACCCGGGCGCTGCGCGAGGTGGCGCTACTCCGCTCGCAGCTGCGCGTCTCGGAACGCGCCCAGCGGCAGGAGGTGGCGAATGTCTGAGTCCGCAGCCAGCTGGGTCAGCCGAGCAGTCGCACGACGGGTCGGTCCCGCAGTGCTAAGAGAGTGGAAAAGTAGGTGGTAAAGCCCATTGCAGGCGGCGACCAAACACACCTGCAATGGGTCACAAACAGGAGGCGAAACATGCCAGTAATGGAACCTGATCCTATCATACCCGATTCACTCGCGGCACGTCTACATTCCGAGCCGGCGGCCGCCCGGAAAAATGGGCACCTGGGAGCCGGCAGCAAGCCCACCGCCGGACCACCACTCTCCGACAGCGCGGTCGATGAGTGGTGGTTACAACCTTGGGACGAAGAGCGGGATGGATACATCGATCCGTGGTACAGCCTCAGCGACGAGGAGCAGCGCAACCGACTTCGGAGGGCTGGTCTCCAGGCGCTGAGGGACATCGCGACGAAGTGCGAGGACCCGCTACCGGAGGAGAAGAAGGAACTCGAAGCGGAGTACAGAGAGTTCCTTGCCGAAATCGAAGACCTACTGCCGGCGAAGTTGGTCGGGCCATTCACTAACTTCGCCGTGCAAGACTCCAAGGATGCCAAAGGTAAGTCCGTCACGAACAAGGTAGGTGTGACCGTAACTGAGATCGCAAACCTACTACGACGCATCACCGGCGGGATCGGGAATGAGCGTCAACGTGTCACCGGTGGTTGGCCAAAGCGAGTCGGAGGACTGCTCTTCGCGGAGAAGGACTACAAGCCTGGGTGGCTTGAAGACGTGAGTTCATTATTCGCATGGATCAGTGGGATGATGAAGGAACCTATCCAGTGGGCCGCCGGAGACGACAAGGTGTCGCAATCAGTGTTCAATGCCTACCTGCGGCAGCAAGTCGATGAGTACGACGCGATGGAGCTGCTTCCCCACCAACCACCGATCCCGCGGCACTACTACATGCATCCGGCCCCAGCAGGTGGCGACGGCAAGGCGCTTAAGGCGCTGCTAGACCGGTTCAACCCAGCCACAAAGGTTGATCGTGCCTTGATGATGGCCGCGTTCCTGACACCATTTTGGGGGGGTAGACCAGGTTCAAGGCCGGCCTTTCTGGTGGTGTCCGACGATGACGACGGTAAAGGAGGCAGAGGGACCGGCAAGACCACCTTCGCCGAGATGGTGGCCGAGTTGGCAGGGGGTCACTGCGACGTAAGGCCATCGGAGGACATCGACAAGATCATGACCCGTCTGCTGTCGTCGGCCGGACTGGAGCGCCGCGTGTGCCTCCTCGACAACGTCAAGACGATGAAGTTCTCGTGGTCGGACCTGGAGGCGCTCATCACGACCAACACCATCAGCGGTCGCAAACTGTATGTAGGGGAGGGAAGGCGCCCGAATACGTTGACATGGTTCATCACGTTGAATGGCGCGAACTTGTCGAAGGACATGGCCCAGCGCTGCGTCATCATCCAGGTCAAGCGACCGACCTTCGATGGAACATGGAGGGACACGACCCGACAGTTCATCGAGGACAACAAATGGGAGATCATCGGCGACGTGATCGCCGCCCTATTTCCTGAAGAAAAGGGAGGGGGGAGACTGACCAGGTATACGCGCTGGGCAGATTGGGAATCCGAGGTACTGGCCTGCGTCGATGATCCCTCGAAGTGCCAGGAAATGATCGCGGAGCGACAAGCCGCAGTAGACGGCGATCAGGAGGATTCGGACTTGGTTCGAGAGGCGTTCGTGACCTTCCTCAAAGCCGACGGTAAGAACCCGGATAAGGATGTCGTCTTCTTCCCGACTCAGATGGCAGCGAACATCGTGAACCAAGTGACCAACGAGCCACACCGGCCGACGCAAAGGACAACGACCTACCTGGGGACTCTGAGCATCACAGAACTGCGAAAGAGCAACTGGACGGGTGGCGGCCGTGGCTGGCGCTGGACCGGCAAGGAGAGCGCTCCCGACGCAAAAGCAGTGAAGGCTGGAATAGATGCCAAGGAATTCGTTGCCGGCCTGAACGCGAGGGCAGAGAAAGAGGCAGCCAAGAAAAAGGCGGACAAGGCAGGTAGCTAGGTAGCCCTGGTAACGCTGGTAACGATACTCTGCCTCTGTACCCTTTAGGGTAGGATTGATTTCTGGATATCTGGGGGAGACAAAGAGGGAGTGTAGCAGGGGAAGGGGGTACAGAGGGAAAGTAGCGTTACCAGCGTTACCGGCGTTACCATCTGTACGGCTGTATCGCACCCCCCCCCCCAGGGTCAACGCATACTTTACCAAGGCGAAATCGGGGGTAAGCATGGCATTTCGGCCAGCGTCGGCACAACAGCTTGTAGGAAAGCAACTTGCGTTCATCCCACAGCTCTCGGTCATTCACGATCCTTGAGACACC
>DATFNV010000446.1:0-20918 GCA_035266225.1 Gemmataceae bacterium | reverse complement strand
TGTAAGTCAGGTCCGACTTGTCCATGTCGCCGTAGTCCGCGGGGATCTCGACGTACTTCTCGCCCGGCGGCCGCGGGGCGCCGTAGACGTTGCCCATGTCGGCCTCCGGTGGGAGCTTATCCGTCGGGGGCGCCGGCATCTTCGGCGCGCGGCCCTGGCCCGGAGCTTGGCCCGCGCCGCTCGGCCGGGCCGATTTCGTCTCCACGGTGATCTTGACCGGGCCGGCCGGCATGTTTTCCATCGTGTAGCTGCCGTCCGGCTGAATGCGGCTCGTCTTGCTCCCTTTGCCGTCGATGTTCCAGAACACCACCGTGCCACCGCCCAGGGGCTTGTCCTTGTAGAAAACCTTCCCCGTGACGGTGCCGGTCCCCCCGCAGCCGGCCGAGAGCAAGGCGAAGGTCACCAGCAAGGCGGCGCCGCAGATACGGAAGAGGGAGGTCCGCAATGCGATTGTCATTGACGTGATCCTCCTTTCTTACCAGTCGGGGCCGAGGAGTTCGTTGCCGGCGGGGGTCAGGGCGGCCCACCAGGTGTTCGGGTTGACCGCCTGGCTCACGAAGTGAATGCTGCCGTCGCCCAGGCCGACGTTGATGCCGCCGGCGTGCGGCGACGTGGCCTGGTACAGGTTACCGCCGCCATAGGGGCAGCCGGTCCCCGGTGGCCGCACCACGAACATGGCGGCCGGCCCCATCGGCTGCGGCCAGTCCGCGTCGGCAATCGACGGACCCCAGTCCGGCCAGAAGCCGTCACACGACGCCCGCTGTTCGGTGAAGAAGATCGTGTTCGACGTGCCGTCGCTGATGCTCGAGGGGTAGCGGCGATAACCCTCCCAGTAGACCGGCATGACCTGGCCGTTGTAGGCGTAGCTGTTCTGGCCCGAGTTCCAGCCGCCACTGCTGCCGTTGCTCGGGTCCGCGGTGCAGATGTAGGTCTTGACGTTGGCGTTGAGGGTGTTCCAGAACGGGCTGTAAGTCAGGAAGCCACCGTTGTTGCCGTGCGCGTCCCCCTGGGCGAGCGTGGCCTTGTAGGCGTTGTCCTGCTCGATGTACGGCAGGATGTGGAAGAACACGCTGGCATACGAGTTGTAGTTGCTCGGGTTGGTGTTCGGGTAGAGGCCGTCGCCCGGCGGTAACAGCCCGGTGTTCGTGTCGGCGCAGTTGATCGTCGCGAGACTGATTTGCTTGAGGTTGTTGCCGCACGACAGGCGAGCGGCGGCCTCGCGGACCTTCTGGACGGCCGGGACGAGCAGGCCGATCAGGATGGCGATGATCGCTATCACCACCAGCAGTTCGATCAGCGTGAAGCCCCGCCAACGGCGGAAGACTCGGAATAATGGCACGTGCGCACCTCCGGACGAATGAAAGGAAAAATGGCGACGTGAGCGAACGAGTCTGCTCCCAGCGCTGTCCGTGTGCGACGTCGAGCGCCAGGTGCGAAGCGGACCCCGTTTAGTATATCAATGCCTGGATCGTCGTCGATTGTCAAGTGGCGCCGTCCCCCGGTCCCGCGGAACAACACCGATTTTTCACTCCCCATCGGCTTCCCGGGCCGCTACCCTATGTCGATGCAGCTCCCTTTCCCCCCGGCAGTCGAAAGGAGATCGTGCGATGACTCGATGGGTAATCGCGGCTCTGGTTGTGGGCGTGATCTGCGCCGCGCCGCTGGCCGCCGCCGAGCCGGCCAAGAAGCCGGTCGGCACCTGGACGAAGAAGGAAGGCGAGACCACCATCACCTTCCGCATCAAGGCCGACGGATTG
The DNA here is from genome assembly GCA_035266225.1 of Gemmataceae bacterium. Classification (GTDB taxonomy): domain Bacteria; phylum Planctomycetota; class Planctomycetia; order Gemmatales; family Gemmataceae; genus DATFNV01. The sequence goes on along the minus strand of DATFNV010000446.1, from coordinate 19,161 downwards.
ACCGCCAGCCTCAAGGGCGAGGGCGACCGGAAGATCGAAGTGACCGCCGACTACGGCACGTCGAAGGACGGCGTCCTGTTCGCCCGCGTCAGCAAGATCACGAAGAACAACATCGAGGGCGGCCCCGAAGTGGGCGACCTGTTCTCGTTCCACTTCAAGGTGGAGAAGGACAAGCTGGTCATCAGCGAGCTGAATTCGCCCAAGACCAGCGACGAGGCCAAGAAGCTCGTGGAGGGAGACTACGAGAAGGAGAAGGACAAGAAGGACAAGTGAGGCCGCGCCGCCGCTTGCGGCTTCGCAAGGCGATTGCGAAGCCGCAAGCGGCTCCCAGAAGCGGCGCTAATCCAGCTTCACCTTGAAGAGTTTCTTCTCCTTGTCGCGGAGCACGGCGACGTCGATGGTGCTCCCCGGCTTCTGGGCGTGCATCACCGCCATGTACCCCTCCAGGCTTTTCACCGGCTGGCCGGCGATCTCGACGATGCGGTCGCCCTCCTTGAGCCCGGCTCGCGACGCCGCGGCGCCGTCGATGACGCCGTTGAGCAGCACCCCTTCCTTGGCGTCGCCGTAATCGGGCCGAATCCCCAGGCGCGGGCCGTCGCCGCCGCCGAGGCTCGGGCCGGCCACCTTGACGTACTCCGGCCGCGCCGCCGTCGCCAGGTGCGCCGCCAGCTCCTCCGTCAGATCGACGATGCGGCGCATGCCCGGCACGTTGATCTTGTCGGATGTGTCGCTGGGCCGGTGATAGTCGGCGTGGTCGTTGGTAAAGAAGAAGAACACCGGGACCTTCTTCTCGTAAAAGGTCATCTGGTCGCTCGGCCCCATGCCCGTCGGCACCTTCTTCAGTTGGAAGTCGTACTTCTTGTTCAGCGCCTCGATCAGGGCGTCGAAGGTCTTGGCCGTCCCGGTGCCGTAGACGGTGAGGCGGTCCTTGCCCGAGTCCTTGTCCTTCGTCAGCCGGCCGACCATGTCGAGGTTGATCATGGCGGCGGTCTTGTCGAGCGGGAAGAGCGGGTCCTTGCAGTAGGCCTCCGAGCCGAACAGGCCGCTCTCCTCGGCGCTGAAGGTCATGAAGACCAGCCGCCGTCCCTCGCGCTTCGGCACCGCCCCGAAGCGGCGGGCCAGTTCCAGGATCGACGTGGTCCCCGAGCCGTTGTCGTCAGCGCCGTGGTGGATGGCCATCGTCTTCAGGTCGGCGAGGCTGTTGGCGCCGCCGTAGCCGACGTGGTCGTAGTGGGCGCCGAGCACGACCGTCTCGTCGGCCAGCGGCCCCGACCCTTCCAGCACGCCGACGACGTTCTTCAGCTTGAGGGCATTTTTGGCGCGCCACACGCTCACGTCGGCGCTCGCGCTCCAGCCGGTGAGCTCGCGCGAGCGCGGCTTCAGATCGTGGTCGATGTCGCGCTCGATGTCCTCCAGCTTCGCCCCCAGCATCTTCTCGACGACGGCGCGGCGGACGTGGAGAAGGGGGATCTCCGGCAGGCGCAACAGGGAGCCGCCGGCGCCGGCGTAGTAGCCGAAGTTGAGCAGGTCGTCGCCGTCCTTGGCGGTGTCGCGGTCGTTGACCAGGAGGATCGCCGCGGCCTTGTGCGCCACGGCGTTGGTCATCTTCTCGGGCAGCGAGGCGTACTTGCGCCGCCAGTTGGGATTGACCGTGAAGCGATTGTCGGCCCGGAAGGTGTCGCGCAGGATGACGACCACCTTGCCGGACACGTTGAGGCCGGCATACTCGTCGATCTCGGGATCCTTGCTGGTGATGCCGTAGCCGGCGAAGACGATGGGCCCGCTCACCTGGCCGGAGCTGGAGACGCCTTGCGGCTGGAAGTGCGTGCCGGGCTTCAGCTCGACCTTCTGTCCCTCGGGCCCGAGCAACTTGAGCGAGGCCGGCTCGATAAGGACGGAGCCGGCCATGCTGAACGGCTGGAAATAGCTGCCGTCCTCGCCGGCGGGCTTGAGGCCGGCCTTCTTGAACTCGGCGGCGATGTAGTCGGCCGCGAGCTTGATGCCCCGGGTGGTGACGCCGCGGCCTTCCAGCTCGTCGGACGCCAGGTAGGTGATATCCCTCTTGAGCCGCGCCTCGCTGGCCGCCGGCGAATGGAGGTCGGACAGGAGTTCCGCGGCGCTCAGCCGCGCACCGGTCAGCAGGAGGCAGGCCAGCACGGCCGAGCGGAGCAGAAGTTGCCGCATCGGTAAGCCCTCACGAATGATGGTTGGACGATCAGACTATTCTACCAAAAGCAAGCCGCTTGCGGCTTAGCGTTCGCGTCATCGCGGGATGACGCGAACGCTAAGCCGCAAGCGGCTACGGGCGCGCATCAACCACCTCGTTCGGGATGACCGGCGCGCCCGCGAGGAAAACGTGACAGTGGGCGTGCTGGAGGATGTACGCCGAGCGCTCGTCCAGCGGGCGGTGCGGCCGCGCCGGCAGGTCCGGCGGCAGCGGCAGCACGATCAGGTCGTAACACCCCTCCTTCGCCAGGCGCACCACGCCCTCGCCGCCTCCCGGGAGTTCATGGACGGGCAGGTCGCGCCGCAACTGCCGCGCCCACTCCCGGTCCTGCACAATCGAGGTGGGGTCGCCGGGCGCCTCGTCGCCCGGCGCCGCCGGCACCAGCGCCAGGGCCAGGGCCACCTCCGGGTCGAGCATCGTCAGCAGCGCCCCGAACAGGTCGCTGCAAGGCGTCGTGCCGTCGTGCAGCATCAGGACGCGGCGCACGCCGACGCCGGCGGCGCGCAGTTCGGCGACGCTGCGCGCCTTCCGCTCGGTGATCTTCGGGATGCGGTTGCCGCCGCCGAGGTCCAGGGCCACGTCCCGGTCGCGGCCAACGATGCGGACGGTCAGCGGCGCCGGCTCGCCGTCGTGCAGGCTGATCCAGTAGAAGGCGAGCTGCTCCATCTGCTCGTCGGCGGTGTAGGTGTTCGACGCCCCGACGATCACCTCGTGGGCCTGAACGTCGCGGGCGATCCGCAGCAGGGCGTAGAGCGGGTTGTTCGTCGGCACGACCAGCGGCTTGACTTCCTTGCCGGCCAACTCCGCCTTCTGTACCACCGCCGTCAACAACTCCCGTTCGTAGACGTCTAGCTGCAGGCGCTCCGGCTGGGCGGCGGCGGGCGGCAGGAGCTTCGCGGTGAGCACCACGATGCCCGTCGTCTCCGGGTCGGCCTCCGCCAGGGCCCGGTCCAGCATGAACAGGTTGCGCGGCGAGCGGATGGCCACCAACTTGCGGTAGCGCCGGGTCAGGCCGAGACTCTCGGACGTCACCTCGTCCACCGCCTGCTCGTTGAACTGCTCCAGGCGCTCGCCGACCCGGTCGCGCGCCCGCCGGGAGGAGCGTTCCGACAGCCAGAAGACGAGGAAGAAGGCGACCGTGAAGAGGGCGCCGCCGACGGTCGCGACCTGCTTGGTGAGCAGGTTCAGCAGCGCCGCCACGAGCAGGGCGCCCAGGATCAGCAGCAGGCCGACCGGGACCTCGACGCCGCGGACGCGCAGGTTCAGCGGCACCTTGTAGGCGCGCGGCCGGCGGTCCTTGAAGCGCAGGACCACCATCGAGAGCGCCTGGAAGACGAAGCTCCAGACGACGCCGAAGGCGTAGGCCCCGCCGAGCAGCAGTACGTTGCCGCGCGTGGCGAGGATCATGACCAGCTGCAGGCCGACGACCAGGGTCAGGACGCGGTGCGTGGTGCCGTACTTGCGGTGTGGTTTGAGGAACCACTCGGGCATCACGCCGTCCTCGGCGACGCGGTTGAGCACGCCGTTGCTGCCGATGATGGCCGTGTTGACGGCCCCCGCCAGGATCAGGAAGCCGACCACCACCACGAAGGCGTTGAGCATCAGCCGGGCCGGCGGCGGGCCGAGGACGTTCATCGCCAGGCCGCCCATGAGGTTGTCGGCGTACCTCGGCACGCGCTCGCCGTCGGGGATGAGCATCACCGCCAGGAAGCTGATCAGGCCGGTGAAGAGCAGGCTGTAAATGAAGACAATGAGGGCCGCCTTTTTAAAGTTTTTCAGCTTCGGCGACTCCACCTCGCGGTAGACCTGGGCCAGCACCTCCTGGCCGGAGATGGCCAGGATCGAATGGCCGAAGGCGACGGCGACGCCGAAGAGGCCGACCAGGCTCAGCCACGACGGGCCGGCCTCTTCCCCGGCCGCCTCCACCTCCGCGGCGACGCCCGTCGAGCCGAGGGCGCCGAGCGGGTCCACCGTCCTCCCCGTGGCGGGGTCCTCGCGCGGGGTCAGGCGGGGGGCCGGGCTCGGGACTTCGGGGGCGGTCCCACGTGCCGCCCGATCGACGAGGGTGATGCCGCACCAGGCCAGCATCAGCACGCCCATGACCGTCGTGACGGCCATGATCTTCAGCGCCTTGTCGCTCGATTCGCGGATGCCGCGGATGTTCTGACGGTAGAAATACAGCGTGACGGCGCAGGCGATCAGGACCGGCCCCCAGGTCGTCCAGGCGGCGGTGCTTTCGCGGGGCAGGGGCTTGTCGCGGAAGGCGTCGAGGGTCGCGATCCCCAGGCCGACGATGTACTTGCCCGCCGAGACGCCGCTGATCGGCCCCGTCAGGACGTAGTCGAAGGTCAGGACGCTGACGGCGAGCTTGGCGGCGAAAGGGCCGAGGGCCTCGCGCACCACGCGGTAGACGCCGCCGCGGACGAACAGGGTGCAGCTCTCGATGTAGACGCAGCGCACGGCGTAGTTAAAGAGCATGACGGCCAGGATGAACCACGGGGCGGCCTTGCCGATCGACTGCTCGACGATGCCGCCGATGTAGTAGGCGGTGCTGGCCAGGTCGCAGAGGACGACGGCGGCGGTGCGCCAGTAGCTAATGAAGGTGAACATCACGCTGCTGACGACGATCACCTGCGCCGGCCGGGAGAGGGACATCGTGGGCATCCCCAGCTGGGCCGCTTGCGGCTTAGCGCTGACGATTTATCGTTTCGCGCTCGCGCCATGATATACGAGCGCGAAACGATAAATCGTCCGTAGCCGCAAGCGGCTGGATTCAGACCCCCTGGCGCGTGTCCACGACCTCGCGGGGGATCAGCGGCGCCGCCGCCAAAAAGACGCGGCAATGGGCGCGGTCCATGACGTAGCGGGCGCGGGCATCGACGCGCCCGTTCTGCCCCGCCGGCGGCTCGGTCGGCAGCCCCACCACGAGCAAGTCGTACTGCCCTTCCTTGGCGACGCGCACGATCTCCTCGCCGGAGCTGCTCGTCAGGCTCACCAGGGGCACGTCGCGGCCGAGCTGCTTTGCCCGCTCCTGGTCGTGCGGCACGAGGTTCAGGCTCGTCGGCGGCTGCTCGTCGGCCGGCGCCACAGGGGCCACAGCCAGGTGGACCTGCGCGTCGAGCATGGTCAGCACCTGCTGGAACAGGTCGCTGCTGTCCGGGGTGCCGTCATGCACCATGAGCACCCGGCGCACGCCGACGCCGGCGGCGCGCAGCTCGGCGACGGTCCGCGCCCGCCGCTCGCTGATTTTCGGGATGCGGTTGCCGCCGCCCAGGTCCAGGGCCATGTCGCGGTCGGCGCCGAGGACGCGCACCGTCAGCGGCGCCGGCGTGCCGTGGTGCATGCTGATCCAGTAGAAGGCGATCTGCTCCAGCTGCTCGTCGGCCGTGTACTTGTTCGACGCCCCCATGACCACTTCGTTGGCGTGCAGCTGCTCCGCGGTCTGCAGGACGGCGTGCAGCGGGTTGTTGGTCGGCACGATGAGCGGCTTGACCTGCTTGCCGGCATGCTCGGCCTTGTCCACCACCGCGGTCATCAGCTGCTGGTCGTAGGCGTCCAGATCGACGTTGCCGTTGGACGGCGCGTCGCCTATCGGCATGACCTTGGCCGTCATGACGATGGTGGCGGTCGTGTCGGGGTCGGCCTCGGCGAGCGCCTTTTCCAGCATCACCAGGTTCTGCGTCGAGCGGATGGCCACCAGTTTGCGATACGGCTTGCTGATGCCCAGCGCTTCGAGGCTGACGACCGGCGCCTGCTGGCGGTTGAACTGCTCCATGTGCTTGTGGGCCGCATGCCCGCGCTTCTTCTCGTGGTAGCGCTCCGAGAGGACGAACACCGTCAGGAAGCCGGCCGTGAAGATCAGGCCGCTGACCGTGGCGACCTCCTTGGTGAAGAAGTTAAGGACGGCGGCCGTCAGCAGCACCAGGAAGATCAGGATCAGGCCGATCGGGACCTCGACCCCGCGGACGCGGACGTTGAGCGGCACCTTGTACTCGCGCGGCGTCCTGTCCTTGAAGCGCAGCACGACCATCGACAGGGCCTTGAAGACGAAGCTCCAGACAACGCCGAAGGCGTACGCCTCGCCGAGCACGATGATGTGCCCCATGCTGATGAGGATAACGCCGAGCTGCAATGACGTAATCAGGATCAGCAGGCGGTAGGTGGTGCCGTAGCGGGGGTGCGGCTTGAGGAACCAGTCGGGCAGCACGCCGTCCTCGGCGATGCGGTTGAGGACGCCATTGCTGCCGATGATGGCCGTGTTGACGGCCCCCGCCAGGATCAGGAAGCCGATGACGACGACGAAGGTTTCCAGGACCAGTTTCAACGTCGGCGGTCCGACGACGTGCCGGGCCAGGCCGGAGATGAGGTTGCCGCTGTAGAACTTCATGCGGACCTCGTCCGGGATGATGAGCACGGCCAGGAAGCTGATGCCGGCGGTCAGCACCACGCTGTAGACGAAGACGATGAAGGCCGCCTTCTTGAAGTTCTTCAGCTTCGGCGACTCGACTTCGCGGTAGACCTGGGCCAGCGTCTCCTCGCCCGACATGGCCAGGATCGAGTGCCCGAACGCCAGGAAGAGGCCGAGGATGCCGAGGATGCTCAGCCACGAATACCCGGGCATGCCGGCCTTCTGGATCGCCTGGCCGAGCCCCGTCGAGGAGATGAAGCCGAGCGGGTCGTCAGGCTTGTGGGCCTTCACTCCGGTGACGTTGGCGATCTCCTTGATCGCCTCGTTCTCCTTGGGGACCGGCTGGCCATCTTCCTCCCTGGGCTTGAGGTGATCGGGGCTGTCCGGGTCGCGAACCCAGACTTTGTCCTCCTGCGGGAGGTTGTACCGCGACGGGTCGGCCGCCTCCTCGGCGGGGATTTCGACGTGTTCGACCTTCGGGTGGAGGTCGGGCAGGAGGGGCACCCACTGGGCCGGGCCGCCGTTGTAGATCAACGTGAAAATGCACCAGCCGATGATGACGATGGCCATCACGGTGGTGGCGTACATGATCTTCAGCGCCTTGTCGCTCGACTCGTGGATGCCGATCAGGTTCTGGCGGAAGAAGTACAGCGTCACCCCCAGGGCCAGGACGACCGAGCCCCAGCGGATGACCTGCTCGCCGGTCTGGCCGGGGTCGGTCTGGTCGAGCCCCCAGGCCTTGTAGGTCTCCGGTGAGATCAGGCTGAGGAACTGCACGATCAGCCCCATGATGTACTGCCCCGCCGAGACGCCGGAGGTCGGCCCGGTAAGGACGTAATCGAACATGAGCGCCGACACGGAGAGCTTGGCGAGGAAGCCGCCCATCGCCTCCTTGACGACGCGGTAAACGCCGCCGCGGACGAACAGCGAACAACTCTCGATGTAAACGGAGCGTACCGTGTAGCTGAAGAGCATGACGGCCAGGATGAACCACGGGGCCGCCGGGCCGATGGCGTTCTCGACGATGCCGCCGATGTAGTAGACGGTGCTGGCCAGGTCGCAAAGGACGACGGCGGCGGTGCGCCAGTAGCTGATGAAGGTGAACATCACGCTGCTGACGATGATCACCTGCGCCGGCCGGGCGAGGCGGCGCACCAGCCCGCTGGACGGCGCCGGCGTGCCTTCGGGGGTAGACATCGGTGGGTTCTTCGACGGTCCGTCGAAGCAGCGGACGGGCTCTTCGTCGCAACCAGCCAGACGGGTGTGCCCCTACAACCGGCCGCGGCGCCGCGCCACGACCTGCCTACGAGGTTAGCTGACGGGCTAGGGCTTGTAAGTGCCCCGGTCCGCTGGTCTGGACCTGAGCCCCCGGGTCGATGACTCGGCCCAATGGATCCCCCGCTCCCGCGCCGGGCGGCGCGGGATTCGGCTACACAAGGGGCTATTATGCGACCCGGGAGGGGTTCGGCAAGGTTCAGTGGTGGGTAACAGGCGGCGGGCCGGAGCGCCAGCGCCCGGGCGCGGTCGTCATCGCCGCCGGCGACCTCGGGTTGTCCCCAGGCGGCGTAAGTGAGCGCACGGTGGTAATAACACTCGGCCGACGCCGCAGGTCACCCCGAGCGACGGGACACTGGCCGGCGCCGCCTTCACGGCCGTCGTCACCAGCGCCTGAAATCTTCGCGCGCTCATGTACAGTTCCCGCGTCCGCCGGACGTAAGTAAAGGCGGTCTCGGGATGAACTACTCATCGGATCGCGTTGGCAGGCCCCTGTCTCACACCAACGGAGGAGGCACGCATGATTTCGGCAAAGGGGGCGAGCGCGGTCCTGCTGGCCGCGGCGTCGCTGCTATTCGCGGCAGGGCAGTCCCACGGCCAGACGAGGGCTGGCTGCGCGGGCAGACAGAGGAGCGGGACCCGAACCCTGGGAACGCAAGGCACCACGGGAAGTCAACTGGGCACCACTCAGCAGAGTGCCCTGCTGACCGCGATGCAGCAACAGCAGACCGCCTTACTGACCGCGATGCAGCAGCGGCAGCAACTGATCGCGCTGCTGACCGCGGTGCAGCAGCAACAGCAGTTGACCCCCACGCAACAGCAACAGGTGACTGCCCTGCTGCTCACCTTGCAGCAGCAGCAGAACCAGCTGCGCGGCGCTCTGACCGGGCGCTGACTCGCGCATCCCCCCTGGTACCGCTTGCGGCCCGGGGCGAATGCTCGGCCGCGACGACCACCCCGCCGATGGCCGGCCACCACATCCAGTGGATCGGCAGGCGCAGGAACAGGTCTTCCCAGGCGTAGACCGCCAGCGTCAAGCCGAGGGCCATCAGGCCGGCGAGTAGGCCGGCCCCGCCGGACGACAGCAGCGCCTCCAGGGGGAGGGTGTCGTGCGGGGGAATTTTGAAGAGCGGGCCGTGGCCGAGCAGGAAGGGACGGATGAGCGAGGCGGCCACGCTGGCCAGGGCGACGGGGATCAGGCTGGCGGGGCCGGTTGGGCCTGCCCCTCGGCCGGCAGCACGGGCGGCCCGAAGTCCGGCCGGGCGAAGACGCGGTAGCCGTCCTTCCACATGCGCCCCCGGGCGTCCCGCTCGCGCGGCCGGTAAGCGACCGTCACCTCGTCATTCAGGTAGCAGCCGAGGAAGTTGGCCTTGGCCAGCACCTCGGTGTGGACGAAGTCGCCGTCCGACTGGATGGGGATGCGCGCGAAGATGTCACGGCGGCAGAGACGATAGGCGCAGTTGACGTCCTGCAGGCGGAGGGCAAAGACCGCCCGGCACAGGGCCCGGTAGAGGTGCTCGCGCCCGCCGAGCCAGCCGGGTAGCGGCTCGAGGCCGAGGCCCAGGAACACGCGCAGGATCAGCCGCCAGCCGCGGCCGAGCCAGCGCAACGGTGCCGGCACCGGCCGCCAGAGGCGGAAGCCCGAAACGAGGTGGACCTTGTCGATTTCGGCCAGCAGTCGCTTCAAGTCGGCCGGCTGATACTGGCGGTCGGCGGTTGTGTAGAACAGGAGCGGCTTCGTCGCGGCGGCCAGCGCGGTGCGCAGCGCCGCCCCCCGGCCACGGTGTGCCGGGTGGCGCAGCACGTGCAGGCGCGGCAATCGCGCCGCCAGCGCCTCGGCCAGAGCGCCGGTCCGGTCGGCGCTGCCATCATCTACCAGCAGCATCTCGTAATCGCGTTTCAGACCCTCAAGGAGGGCCGCCCACTCGGTGACGACGGCTTCGAGGTGCGGCTCCTCGTCGTGGGCGAGGAGCACCACGCTGATGGGTTGGCCGGCGATGGGAGGGAGCGGAGTCAGTTCGGGCATCGTCGGGCTCGGTCACGGCGCGGGGGTTGCGGAATGGGGCACCGTCCGCAGCAGCACCAGCGGCCGCCCGTGGCCTTCGCCGGCCTGGAACCGTTCCAGGTCGCGGCGCAGCCGGGCCGGCAGCCAGGCGGGCAGGTCCCAGTCGCCGCCGCCGGGCGGGGCCGGCTCGCGCAGCACTTCTTCGAGGCGACCGGTGTGTACGAAGCGCGGCCACTCGGCGGCGACCTGGGCCGGCATGACGACGTAAGCCGGCTCGGGGCGGGCGGCCCAGGCGTCCAGTTTTTCCCATTCTACGAACAGGGCGAGCGGCCGGCCGACGTGGAACGCCGCGGCCTGCGCCTCGGTGCGGAAGAAGAGGATCGGCTGCGGGGCGGGGGCGATGCGACGGGCCGCCTCCGCGAAGCGGACCGATTCGCGCCCCGGCTCGTTGGCGCGCAGCTGGTGCTCCAGGTACAGCCACCAGCCGGCGGCGCAAGCGAAGCCAATCATGGCGAACCCCGCCGCGAGCCGGGCGGGATGGTCCGAGCCGCGATACCAGCGCTCGCCGACGCAGCCAAGGAAGAGGGCGGCGCCCGGGAAGGCGGGCAGCAGGTAGTCGGCGCGCTTGAAGCGCGCCGCCGAGAGGAGGAGTGTGATCGTCAGCAGCCAGACGAGGCCGAAGCGCGCCTCGGGGTCGTCACGCCACCAGCCGCGACGGACGAAGGCCCAGGCGGCGACCGGCAGCAGCAGGCTCCACGGCAGGAAGTCGGCGACCAGGTGCGGGGCGTAGAACCACCACGGGTGGGCGCGCAGCACCTCGGAGCCCCCGAAGCCGCGCTCGACGTTGTGGTGCCACAGGAAGGCGCGAAAGAACTCGCCGCCCGTCTGTGCGTTCGCCCAGAGGTAGACCGGCACGACGATCAGCGCCACCAGCGGCACGCCCCACCACAAGCCGCAGTGACGCAGTCGGCGCAGGTCGCGGTTGACGAGGAGCCAGGCGGCGGCGACCCCGAGCGGTAGTACGGCGCCGATCGGCCCCTTGAGCAGCAACCCCGCAGTAACGGCGAGGTATCCCGCCAACCCGTTTAGGAATAGTATTAAAAACCCTCTTGCCGCTTGCGGCTTCGCAGGAACGATTGCGAAGCCGCAAGCGGCGATGTCCTTAGTGTTACAGTCTCTTAGCCGCCGCTCTCGGGGCGGCGCTTCTCTCCCCATCCGATAGAAAGCGAGCAGCGCCACCGCCGTCGTCAGTGTCAGCGGCATGTCGATGCGGCCGACCCGCGCCAGCCAGGTGTAGTGCAGCGCCGTGGCCAGGACGACCGCCGCCACAAGTCCCGCGACCGGCCGGCCGCGCCGCGCGGCGAAGCCGTACAGCAGCAGGACGCCGACCAGTCCCGACAGCGCCGCCGGCAGGCGCACCGTCCAGGCATCGACCGGCGTACCGGCGGCGCGGGCCGCCAGGGCCACCAGCCAGTAGTAGAGCGGCGGCTTCTGCACCTCGGCGCGGCCGTCGAAGAGATGCGGCATCGTGGAGAAGCCGTCGTCGAGGAGCGACTGGGCGTCCATCGCGGCGCGGCCCTCGTGGCTGCTCCACAGGTCGCGCTCGCCGAGGCCGCGGAAGAAGAGCAACCAGCACAGAAAGGTCAGACCGGCCACGGGAAGCGCGTTGAGCCGCGAGACTCGATTTATCGTTTCGCGAAACGATGAATCAGCGCTCGCATCCATGCCTTTTCCCATTAAGCGACGAGCTTCTGTCCTTGCGCCTCGTGCAGCCGCTGGTACAGCGCGCAGGTGGCCATCAGCTCGGCGTGCGTGCCGACGGCGACGATGCGCTTCTCGTCCATGACCACGATGCGGTCGGCGATCTCCAACGTGTTGAGGCGGTGGGTGATGACGAACGTGGTGCGATCGCGCTTGAACTCGCGCAGCGCCCGGTGGATGGCGGCCTCGCTCTCGGCGTCGGCGGCGCTGGTGAACTCGTCGAGGATGAGGATCTTCGGGTCGCGCAGGATCGCCCGGGCCAGGGCGATGCGCTGCTTCTGTCCGCCGGACAGGCTGCGCGCCTCGCCGATCTGCGTCCGGTAGCCGTGGGGCAGGCCGGCGATGAATTCGTGGGCGTTGGCCATGCGCGCCGCCTCCTCCACCTGCGCCGCCGTCGTCCGCCGGTTGCCGTAAGCTATGTTGTCGTAGATCGTTCCCTCGAAGAGGATCGCGTCCTGCGTAACCACGCCAATCTGCTTGCGCAGGTTGCGCAGGCTCATCTTGCGGACGTCCACCCCGTCGATGAGGATGGCCCCGTGGTCCGGGTCGTAGAAGCGCGGCAGCAGGCCGACGAGGGTCGTCTTGCCGCAGCCGTTCTTGCCGACCAGGGCGACCGTCTCACCGGCGCGGACGTGCAGGTGGACGTTGGTCAGGATGGGGTTGTCGGGGTCGTAGGAGAAGCAGATGTCGCGGAACTCGATACCCTGGCAGACGGCTTCCAGGCGGCGCCCCTCGGCGTTGGGACGGACGCGCGGCCGGCGGTCCATGAAGTCAAAGATCCGATCCGAGGCGGCGAAGCCCGATTGCATACGCGTGTAGACGCTCGACAGCTTGCGCACCGGGTCGGCGATGGCGGCCAGGTAGGCGTAGAGCTGCAGCAGTTCTTCGGGCTCCAGCGGGTGGTTGCTCATGCGCAGGCCGAAGAGGCGCTCCTCGGCCGACTTCTCCAGCACCAGGTAGGCCCCGCCCAGCAGGGCGACCGCCACGGCCACCACGCCGAGCAGTTCGATCACCGGGCCGGCGAGGGCGTCGAGGTTGACGACCAGCATCGCTTTGCGGCAGTAGTCCTTGGTGACCGTGCGGAAGCGGCGGCGCTCGTAGGCCTCGCGCGTGAACGCCTTGACGACGCGGATGCCCTGGAAGACCTCTTGAAGGATCTTGTAGATGCTCGACATCCGCTCCAGCAGCCGCCGCGTGGCCCGCTTCATCATGCGGCCGACCTTGGTCAGGATGAACAAGGCGACCGGCACCAGGATGAGGAACATCAGCGTCAGCTGCCAGGAGATCCAGCAGGCGAAGGCGACGCAGCTGACCGCCTTGAGCGGCTCGGAGATGACGCGGCCGAAGACCGTCTTCATCCCCTGGCCGACCAGTTCCATGTCGTTGGTGAAGCGGGCCATCATCTCGCCGGAACCCTGCTCGCCGAACTGATTGACGTCGAGGTGGATGACGTTGCGGAAGAAGCGGTTGCGCAGGTCGTACAGGGCGCGGTTAACGACGCTGCCGACCAGCGATTCCTGTGCGAACTCGAAAACGCCGCGCAGGGCCACCGTCCCCACCACGAAGGCGAACAGCCAGACCAGGGTGGTGAAGGCATCGCCCGGCATGAATTGGTCGATGTATTTCTTGGAGAAGTGCAGCCAGCGCAGGTCGTTGCGGGCCGTCTCCAGCTTGCGCGTAACCTTGTCGAGGTCGCGGGCCACATCGCGCCGATGCTTGTCGCGGAAGTCCGACGGCGGCGCCTGGTCGAGGACTTCCTGCTCCTTGACCAGGGCGGCGATCTGCGGCTCGAGGTCCTTGACGATCTTTTCGGCGTCGGCGATCTTGCCTTCCTGGCGGGCCTGGAGGTTATTGTCCGACTTGCTGCCGTTCTTGAGGATGAAGAGGACGGGGTCGATGCAAGTGAACATCAGGCCCCAGAGGACGGCGGCGAACAGGGCGCAGGCCAGCGACAGGAGCAGTCGGCCGCGGTAGCCCCAGGCGACGCGGAGGGCGCGCAGGAAGTTCTTCATAAGGGTCGCTCGACCAGCGAGACTTCGGATAACAGGCAGGATGCGCGTCCCGGGTGGAGCGGCGTTGTATCACATCCGGCGGCGACGGGGCAAGTCGTCCTTAACTCTTTGCAATTTGCGCGGGGATTTGGCATTCTAACGGAACAGGAAATTCTCGCAGCCCTGGATGCGGCATGAGCCACGAGTTGATCTGCACCTGGCTGGGTCTGCCGCCCGGCGACTGGCCGCCCGATCATTATCGGCTGCTCGGCCTGGAGCCGGGCGAGTCCGACTGCGCGCGCATCGAGCAGCGGGTCCACCAGCGGCTGGAGGCGGTGCGCCGCTACCAATTGCTCCACCCCGAGCTGGTCACGGAAGCGATGAACCGCCTGGCGCAGGCGTACGTTTGTCTGACCGACCCCGACGCCCGGCGGGCCTACGACGCCGCCCGCTTCGGCCGGCCGGCGGGCAACGGGGCCAAGTCGCCGCCCGTCCGCTCCAGGGGGGCGCCCGTCGTCACGCCGGCACCCGCCCTCGTCGCCCCGGTGCTGGTCCCCGCGCCGGAGCGCCCGCCGCCGCCGCGCCCGGAAGTGCCACCGGTGCCGGAGGTCCAGGCGCGGCCGGTCGCCCTCCCCGTCCCGCCGTCCGCCGAGCCGCCCCCGCCGGTCCCCGTCCCGACGGAGACCCCCCCGCCAGGCGTCGGGTCCGAGCCGCCGGTCCCACTGCCCGCCGCCGTGGTCGAAGCGCTCCCCGCCGCGCCGCCGCCCGCGCCGCCCCAACCGCGGCCCAAGGCCGACCCGGTGCTCGAGGCCAGTCGCTCCGGCGTCGCCCGGCGCGGCCTCGGCACTCGCCGCGCCATCTACCACCGGTTGGCGCAGACCCGCCGTCTGATGCGCGCCTGGGAACGGGCGGGCAAGTACTTCGGCAACCCCAAGCGCAAGTTGACCAGGCCGGCCGAGGCGACGGAATTGATCAACCGTCTCAAGGCGGTGCGCGAGGCCCTGGAGGATTTTCCGCCGCTGCTCGGCGAGGCAGGGCAGCCCGGCTACTCCGTCGTGGTCCTGGCCCGGCAGCAGGCGCCGGTGCCCATTTTCCAGACGCTTTTGCCGGGGCAGCGCGAGACGCTGGCGCAGCACTGGAAGGGCGGCCGACGACTCCTTCAGGCGCACCGCGAATTCCTGCGCGAAGAGATCCAGTCGGTGCGCAAACGCGGGCGGCTGAGCCGCGCCCTGCGCGCCGTCCGCATGGTGACCATCAACGACCACGCCGTCCTCGTCCTTTGGGACGTCGCGTTGACCCTGTTGTTAGTGCTGCTGGCTCTGCTGGCGGTGGTGGTAGCCATCGGGCGGGACTAGAAGGACTGGGCAAGGGCGTAAACTTCCTCGGCGTCGAGGACCTGGTCGTTGCTCTCGAACAACCTGGCGACGGCCGCCTTGTGGACCTTCATCTTCGTCTCGCCGACGCCGACGGCCCCGTAGCAGACGGCGCCGTCGCCCTCCTTGCCCTTGTCGCTCACCTCGACGCCCTCGATGCCGAGCGGCGGCACCGCGTTGAGGTCGATGGCGACGCGCAGACCGGGACTGGCGGCCCGCACCGACCGCGGCAGCAGCGTCACGCCGGCCGCCCCCGCCGCGATCACCAGCGACCGCCCTTGCAGCGCCGCCTGCACCTCGGCGGGCGTACCGGCCGCGGCCGGCTCCAGTTTGCCATCGGCCACCTTGGCGCGGATCGCCGTGCAGGTCGCCGCCGACTTCGCCTCCTGGCGCGAGCCGACGCGGACCTCGGTCCCCTGTCGCGCCAGCAGCAGGGCGACGCGCTGCCCCACCGGACCGGTGCCGCCGAGGACCAGCGCCCTGGCCGTCTTCAAGTCGAGGTGCCGCGCCGCGGCGCGCACGGCGGCGGCCGCGGTGGTGTTGGCGCCGTTGGCGTCCAGCAGCACCGACACGCGCAGGCCAAACGCCGGGATCATGTGCCGCAGCGCCTCGGCCAGCAGCCTCTCGCCCGCCGCCACGTCGCTGCCGCCGACGAAGAGGGCGGTGCGTTTCAAGTCCTTCGGGCCGCGCGTGAAGATCGCCCCGTGGACGAGGTCGCGCACCTGCTCCGGCCTCACGCCGCCGTAGCTGAAGACCTCGTCGGCGCCGGCGTCGATGGCCACGACGCGGTCGAAGACGCTGGGCTGCGGGTCGCTGTCGAGCTGGATGAGGATCTTGCGCTTGTCGGACATGGTGACGCCCCATCGTTTAGCGGCGGGTCGCAGACCCGCGCGGGTCTGCGACCCGCCGCTAAACGGGGTCTGTGGTTATTTCGGCGAGAACGGGTGCTTGACGCTATCCTTCTTGGCGAGGATCTCGTCGATCTTCGGCTCGCCCTTCATGGCGCTCTTGATCGCCAGCTTCGTCGCTTCGTAGTTGTTCTTGAAGATCTTGTTGTCGTCGTTGGCCGAAGCGGCGATGAACACGCCACACACGATCACGTAGTCGTCGGCCTTGTCCTTGGGAATGACGCCCGCGGCGACCGAATCGGCCACGGCGCGTGCGACGGCCGCCTGGGCCGGCCCGAACATCTGCATGACCTGCTTGGTTTTCTTCAGTGTCACCTTCGTGATCAGCACCGTGGCCGGTTTGCAGATCAGGTTCGGCGCGATGACGGCCAGCAGGTTCGTGTGACCAGCGGATTGGTTCGCCAGGGCATTGGCAAAGGCCGCGCCGACCGGCCCGGTCTTGTCGCCGATCAGCAGGTCGATGTGGGCGACGTTGTCGAGGTCACTCCCCTCGATGACGAGACTTTCTCCGACGAACATCGACATGGCAGGTTCTCCCTTGGTGTTGCCGGACTGTTTGTGTGGAACGACGTGAAGGGTTATATATCAGCACCGCGGCGGAAGGCCAACGAAAAAGATGGGGGAAAAAGGGAGGCTGGCGCCGCGGGGCCTGGGAGGTTGGGTCGGGGCCCCTGGGGTGGCGAGCCGGCTTGTCGGCTGGCCGAGGCTCGCCGGCGGGCGCGGCGCCAGCCGCTGACAGTCCTATTGATCGGCCGACCTCCCGGCCCCCAATCAGGGAAAAGTCCTGCGCACCCGCGGGTTGCCACGCCCCATCGGCGGCCTAAAATGTCAGCACTGCGGACCCCTGAAGGGGCCTCCCAATCGAGTGCGCTTCTCCGCACGCTTCCCGAGGGGAATGAACGATGAGCACCTGGATTCACGACCTGCTGGGCAGCAAGAACGCCGATGCCCTCCTCGAACACCGCTGCCAGACCATCCCGAAGGACCAAATCCACCTGCCGGGACCCGACTTCGTCGATCGCAGTTTCGTCCCCAGCGACCGCAGCCCGCGCGTCCTGGCCAACCTGCAGCGCTTCTACGGCACCGGCCGACTCGCCGGCACCGGCTACGTCAGCATCCTGCCGGTGGACCAGGGCATCGAGCACTCCGCCGGCGCCTCCTTCGCCCCTAACCCTGCCTACTTCGACCCCGAGAACATCGTCAAGCTGGCCATCGAGGGCGGCTGCAACGGCGTCGCCTCGACCTTCGGCGTCCTCGGCCTCGTCGCCCGCCGCTACGCTCACCGGATCCCCTTCTGCGTGAAGGTCAACCACAACGAGCTGCTCACCTACCCCAACAAGTACGACCAGATCCTCTTCGGCACCGTCGAGGAGGCGTGGAACATGGGCGCCGCCGCCGTCGGCGCCACCATCTACTTCGGCTCGGCCGAGGGCGACCGGCAGCTCGTTGAGGTGGCCCACGCCTTTGCCCGCGCCCACGAGCTGGGCATGGCCACGATCCTCTGGTGCTACCTGCGCAACCCGGCCTTCAAGACGCCCGAGAAGGACTACCACGGCGCCGCCGACCTCACCGGCCAGGCCAACCACCTCGGCGTCACCATTCAGGCCGACGTCATCAAGCAGAAGCTGCCGGAGAATAACGGCGGTTTCACCGCGCTCAAGTTCGGTAAGACGAGCCCCGACGTCTACAAGAAGCTGTCCAGCGACCACCCGATCGACCTGTGCCGTTACCAGGTGGCCAACTGCTTCATGGGGCGCATCGGCCTGATCAACTCCGGCGGCGAGTCGAAGGG
Source organism: Gemmataceae bacterium (assembly GCA_035266225.1). Taxonomy (GTDB): domain Bacteria; phylum Planctomycetota; class Planctomycetia; order Gemmatales; family Gemmataceae; genus DATFNV01. Next base: position 1,421 of record DATFNV010000446.1, on the reverse strand, counting down.
GGCCAGCGACCTGGCCGAGGCCGTCACCACCGCGATCATCAACAAGCGCGCCGGCGGCATGGGCCTCATCAGCGGCCGCAAGGCATTCCAGCGCCCCATGAAGGAAGGCGCCGCCCTGCTCCAGCGCATCCAGGACGTCTACCTCGACAAGAACATCACCATCGCGTGAGACCCGTTCGATTTATCGTTTCGCGCTCGCGAGCGCGAAACGATAAATCAAGCCCAGCGCGGCAACCTGCCGATAATGGGGCAGGTTCGCCCTGCGCGCTGCGGTTGTATTTCCTGGGGGGCCCGTTATAGTCGGTCGGTTGTGCCGGCACGGACCGCCGGCACCGTGGAACTTCGCCCGCCCTCGCAGGGATGCGCCGATGCCATTCCAACTCCACGACCGCGCCCCGGCCCTCACGGATGGCGAGCGCCTCGAGTACGCCCGGCAGATCGTCCGCGCCGAGGCCCAGGCCCTCGACGAGGTGGCCGGCCGGCTCGACGACTCGTTCCTGGCCGTGGTCGAATTGCTCTACCACTGCCCGGGGCGCGTCGCCGTCACCGGCACTGGCAAGTCGGCCGACGTCGGACAGAAGATCGCCGGCACCCTGAACTCGACCGGCACGCGCGCCTACGTCCTCGACGCCGTCAAGGCGATGCACGGCGACCTGGGCATGGTCCACCCCAACGACGTCGCCCTGGTCCTGTCGCACAGCGGCGAGAGTGACGAGATCGTGCGCCTCCTCGACCCGCTACGGCAGCTGGCGCAGGCGGTGGTCGCCCTGACCGGCAACGCCCACGGCAGCCTCGCCCGCCGGGCCGACCTCGCCCTCGTCTACGGACCGATTACCGAGGCGTGTCCGCTCGGCCTGGCGCCGAGCACGAGCACCACGGCGATGATCGCCCTGGGCGACGCGCTGGCCTTCGTCCTGAGTCGGATGCGCGACTTCACGCACGAGGATTTCGCCCGCTTCCACCCGGCCGGCAGCCTCGGCCGCAAGCTGCTCAAGGTCGAGGCGGTCATGCGCCGCGGCCCGGACGTCCGCCTGGCCTCGTGCGAACAGACGGTGCGCGGGGTGTTCGCGCAGGCCCGGCGGCGCGGGCGGCGGACCGGGGCGGTGATGCTGACAGGCGCCGACGGGCGGCTGTGCGGGCTGTTCACCGACAGCGACGTGGTGCGGCTGATCGAGCAGGGCCGCGACGGCGCCCTGGACTGCCCCATCAAGGAAGTGATGACGGCCGACCCGCTGACGGTCGAACAGGGCAGCCGACTCCTGGAGGCCGTCGAGGTGATGCGCGGCCACAAGATCAGCGAGTTGCCGGTGGTGGACGGCGCCGGCCGCCCGGTCGGCTTGATCGACATTACCGACCTCATCGGGCTGGCGCTGATCGAGGCGCCGCCCGCCGAGGCCGAAGCGCAGGTGGCCTGAGGCGGG
>DATFNV010000445.1:0-8239 GCA_035266225.1 Gemmataceae bacterium | reverse complement strand
CGTACGTCTTCGCAGGCGTCATGATGAGCCCGTAGTGGCAGTTTGACCCCCACATGGAGCGCGCCACTTCCTTGACGGCGGCATCGACGTCGAAAGGTGATGAGACGCCGGACGTCAGTCCCAGGACCAGACGGGCCTCGGGGAAGTCCTTCGCGAAGACCGTCAGATCGGTTCGCTCAACTCGCATTGCCTTACCCTCGTCTCCCCCTGGGGTTTGACACGGGGCGTTTCGGCAAAGTTCATTCTAGCCGATCCGGTTACCGCTCGTGAACGAAAAAGAGGGCCGCCGTAGGGCGCGGTGGGCCAGTCGGGCTCGCGCTCCCGTTAGTTAACGGTGTAAAGGAGCGCTGTTAACTTCCCTTAACAATGGGAGGGAGGGTTCCGTTGTGACGGCGAATCGCGCGAGAGGAACCGCGTCGGCTGACGAGAGGGTCCGACACCGCCCGCCGGCCGAGCCATTCACTCTAACCTGTGACCGTGAAAGATGATGCGACCTGGGCGCGGGAAAGACAGCGGGGCGGAAGAAGGGGTGGGCACTGGCTCACAGGGTGTACTTTCATCAAAAGGCAACAAATTTGCACGGGGAAAGGAATCTCTCGATACTTGAAAAGATGCCGGCCCGGGGGAGATCGTGGGGGGCGACAGCGCCCAGTGCTCGGTGCCCATCGTGCGTTGGCACCTTCGCCCTGTTCGCCCTGTCCCTTCCTCCTTCGCCATCGGTCCCAACGACCTGGCAGGCAATCTGCGGTGAGGATTGTTCGCAACTACGTCGATTTTCCGAAAATTCTCTTGCCAACGTGGGATGGGCGCATTAGAAAGATCGGTTAGACAAATAAACGAAGTTTCAAGTGCCGTCCCCTGTCGAGGCGGGTGCGTCTTTCGCACGCCGGGATCCCTCCCACGTGCCCCCTTCCGCCGGATAGCAGGCGCGGACCGGTTGGATTGAGGAAACCGCTCGATCGCCCCGGCGGTGCGTCAATGACGGCCGCAGCGGTCCGGGGCCGCTGAGTGCCACCTGGATGATGCAACTGGCTTTCGATCTCTGGGGAGAGCGACGATGATGTCGCAGCGGCCCGCCACGCCAATGCCGACCGGAAATGATGTCGCGCCCTCCTGCCCTTCGCATCCAACCGCGCCGGCTTTCCGCCCGGAAATCCTCCTGTGCGACTCGGACCCCATCCGCGCCGCCCGGGTGAAATCTGCGCTGGCCGCCTGCGGCCGCGTCGTCTTCCACGGCAAACTCGACTCGGCCCGGCTCGCCTGTCAACTCGACTTCCCGGAGTTGATCCTCCTCCCCTTCGGCGCCGCAGGCGCCGGTGCGCCGGAGACGCTCGCCACCCTCGATTTCCTCCGCGCCTGCGCACGCCACGCCGCCATCCTCGTTTACGCCGACACCGCCCGGCTGTCGATCACCCTCTACTGTCAGCCCCTGGCCGCCGGCGCCCGCCAACTCCTCAACGAACAATCGCCCACCTTCCTCGACGACCTGACGGCCGCGGTAGAGCGTCTGACGCAGGACCTGCGGATTCAGTTTCACGAACAGGAGCAACTGGGCCGGCTCTTCGCCGATTGCGGACTGATCGCCCAGAGCGCCGCCATGCGCGAGGTCTTTCGGCGGGCGATCAAGGCCAGCCATTTCAGCGACCTGCCGCTGCTGCTGCTGGGCGAAACCGGCACCGGCAAGCAGCGCCTGGCCGAGGCCATCCACGCCCTCGACCCGCGCCGCCGGGACAAGCCGTTCATCACCGTCAACTGCGGCGCCCTGAGCAAGACGCTGGCGGAGAGCGAGCTGTTCGGACACTCCAAGGGGGCGTTCAGCGGGGCCAACGGCGAGCGCAAAGGGCTCTTCCGCGCCGCCAACGGCGGCACCCTGATGCTCGACGAGATCGGCGAACTGGACCTCGAACTCCAGCCGAAGCTCCTCCGCGTCCTCCAGGAGCGGCGCCTGCTGCCCGTCGGCGAGGATTACGAACACCCCATCGACGTGCGCGTCGTCGCCGCCACCAACCGCCCGCTCGACAAGATGATCGCGGAGGGGAAGTTCCGCGAGGACCTGTACCAGCGCCTCAACGTCTTTCGCATTCACCTTCCTCCCCTGCGCGAGCGCCCCGAAGACGTCGCCCTGCAGGCCCAGCACTTCCTGGAGCATTACCAGGCCGATCGCGATGACAAGGTCAGCGGGTTCGGGCCCCGGGTGCTGGAGGCGCTGCAGTCGCTGCCGTGGGAAGGTAACACACGTCAGCTGGAAAACGTCGTTCGCGAGACCCTGGCGGACCGGGTGGGCAGGGGGCCGCTCCTCGAGATGGCCGACCTGCCGCGCTGGGTCTTCGAGAAGGTCGCCGAGGCTCCCGTACCGCCCGCCCCGCCTTGCCGTGTCGAAGAGGGTCCGCTGATCGACTTGGCGTGCAACGCCCGCCTGTCGCTGGCCGCGGCCGTCGAGGAGTACGAGCGCCGCCTGCTGGAGAAAGTCCTGGCCGAGACCGGGGGGAATCGCACCCACGCCGCCCAGCGGCTCGGCCTCACCCCGCGCACCATTTTCGCCAAGGTCAAAAAGTACCAACTCGATTGAGCTGGGCCGCTTCCGGGTTCGCACTCCCTGACTGTTAACCTTCGTTAGCGCCCTTGGTTTACAGTGTTAAGGCGGGGAACGTCGTCGCCGCCCCTCGTCTGGCTGCAGCTGCCCGGTCGCACGACGGCAGATGGGAAAAAGCCCGCGATTTCCGGGGTTTCCCAGCAGGCGCCCAGCGGGGCACCGTCCACGGCACGCCCCTTGCACTCCATTAAAACACCGTCGATTCGAGGGGCAACCAAGGTAACGGGGGGTTGCCGTCTCGTCTGTTGCCGCCGCTCCGGACGCGCCCGGACTGGGGCGAGCGGAACCAAGCCCACGACGGATCGGCCCCTGCGGGCCGACATGCGCTTGTGTCACCGACCTTTGGACACGGGGTCAGTTCAATGTCATCCACGGAGGCCCTCCCTCCGGCGCTGCCCGCCGGCCCGGAGGCCGTGCCCACTCCACAGACGCAGTCATCGCCGACACTCGGGGGCCCCGCCGGGGTTGCCGTAGTCCTCGGCGTCGCCTTCGTCGGCCTCCTCGCGCTGCTCTTCGCGGACCGATTCCGCGAGTTGTACGCCCTCTGGACCGAAAGCGACAACTATTCGCACGGCTTTCTCGTCCCGGTCGTCAGCGCCGTTCTGGTCTGGGTCGTGCTCAGGCGGCAGGGGTTGACCGGGGAAGGCGCCTGGCGCCCTGGCCTCTTCTGGGTCGGGATGGGCTGCCTCCTGCACCTCTGGGCCGTCATCATCTGGTGGCCGCCCATCGACTTCCTGGCCCTGACCGCCCTACTGTACGGCCTGGCCGTGCTGGCGGGCGGCCGGCGGTGGGCGCAAGGCTTCCTCTTCCCGATCCTGTTCCTGTTCTTCATGTTTCCCCTGTCGCCGGTCCTCATCAATCACGTCGCGACCTGGCTGCAAGGGCTGGTGGCGTCGGCGGGGACGTGGCTATTGCAGATCTTTGTGCCGGCTTACCACCAGGGGAACAAGATCTTCTTGCCCGGCCACCAGCTGGAGGTCGGCGAGCAGTGCAGCGGCCTGCGTCAAATCGTCACCTTCGCAGCCCTGACGCTGCTCGTCGCCTACCTCAGCAGGGACCGCTGGCCGTTCCGGCTCGGCATCGTCCTCGCCGGCGTGCCGGTCGCCATCGCGGCCAACCTGCTGCGCGTGTTGCTGATGGCCTTCCTGGTGATGCACTTCGGAGAGGGCTCGATCAGCGAAAGGAACACCCTCGTCTTCGGCATCTCCTACCACACGGCCTGGGGCTTGCTGACCATGTGCGCCGGGCTCGGGTTGCTCCTGGGCGTCGCCTGGTGGCTCGGGCGGGTCTTCCCGAATCAACCCCCCGCGCGGGCCGAAGCGGCCGGACATGGGGCAGCGAAGGACGAGGGGACCGGAGCGCCGCCTCTGGTGGTGTCGCCCGGGCTGGTCCGCCGGCTCGGGGGAGCCGTCCTCTGCCTGGGCGTCGCGGCCGCGCTGCAACTGGTCCTGCAAGCCCACCTGGCGGTGGCCGACGAGGGCGTCGCCCGATCGACCTACCTGAGCCAACCCCTTCGGGGCGAAGGAGACAGGGGCTTCCCCGTGTCCCTGGGAGCGTGGTCTGGCACGGAGGTAACTCCCGACCCAGCCACGCTCCCTTATTACACCGCCGCCGACGACCGGCTGAACCGCGGCTACGTCCAGAAGGACGAGGGCGGCCACGTGTACGGCCCGCATTGTATGCTGTGGATGGTGCATTTCCGCGACGGCCGCGACCGGCACCATCACCCCCTCGTCTGCTACAAGGTGACGGGGTGCTCGGAGGAGACGGGGAGGCACCAGGCCCTGCCGGTGGGCGGGGCGGGGGAACCCGTGCAGCGATTTTGCTTTACGCGGGGCGACGACCGCAACTATCTTAGCTATGTTTACTACTGGCACTACACCTTCGAGCCGCCCGACGTCGGCCGCTTCTCCGTGCTGCAGCGCCTGCACGCGGAGTGGGGCGTCCGCCCCAGCCTGACGGTGCAGGTCCACACGGACGCCCGAACGCCCGAGCAACTCGACCAGGCCGCGGAGTTCGTCCGGCTGGTCGATGAACGGCTGCAAGCCCACCTGCCGCCCGGGGCGCGCAGGGGGAGCGAAACCCTCCCCATCTCCATTCGCAGATGATAGATTGCAGAGATAGATACACGGATTCGACGGATTTCCACAGATTAGGTTCCTGTAACTCCGTCGAATCCGTGGTCTATTCTGGTAAACGACAAGGCTCCCCCCAGGAGTAAGCACCCGTGAGACTGCCCTACGTCAACCTTCGCATCGTCGGCATCTCCGTCCTCGTCGTCCTGCTGCTCGCCGGCGGTGCCGGCGCTTGGGTCTGGTACAACGGCCGGCCCGATAAGCTGTACGAGTCGGCCGTGGAGCACTACCACCAAGGCGAAAAACTGCGCGGGGCCGACGACCCCAAGAAGAAGCCGTCCGACGACGACCTGGCCAAGGCCAAGGCCGACTACGAGCGCGCCCGCTCGGAGATCGAGCTGTTCATCCACAAGGCCCCCAAGGACTCGCGCCTCTCTCAGGCGCACATGCTCCGCTACAAGATCTTGACCCAGACGTCGTTCCTGATCGAGCGCGAGGCGAAGGTGGAGAAGGACGCCGGGAAGGAGCGCGAGGCGGCCAACCTCCAGGAGGAGGGGTTCCGCTCCGGCCAAGAGGCCCTCCGGGTCGATAACAAGAACGTCGAGGCCCAGGCGGTCATGCTCTACAACCACTTCCGCCACAACGATTTCCGAAACGCTTACCCGTACGCCCGCGACCTGGTCGATAACCTCCCCGCTGATCGCAAGAGCATCGACCTGGACGGCTTCGACGATTACGTCATCGGCGCCTACTACGTCCTGGCGCTGAAGGAAGTGGAAAACAACCACCCCGACACGGCCCTGAAGTTCCTCGACCAGTCGCTGGAGCTGGAGAAACCGAAGCCCGACGGCAAGCGGCTGCCGCGCTGGCGGGCCGTCGCCCTGGAGATCAGCGCGCTGCAGAAGAAGGCGGAGCAGGCCGGCAAGCAGGCGCCCCCGGTCAGGGGCCCCGAGGACAAGTTGAAGGACCCCCAGGAGAAGTTCAAGACGCAGTTGGCGGCGAACATCGAGCGCGCCCGCTCCGAGCTGGGGCAAACGGTGCCGGCGGCCGACGGCAAGCCCGAGATGCCGCTGCTGGCGACCATGTCGCAAACCAACACCAACGGCCTGTTCGACGTCCTGATGACGGGCGTGGTCAAGGGGGACAGCCACGCGATGGTCCTGGAGCGGGCCGAGCTGCTGCTGGAGGTGTCTGAGAAGCTGGCCAACACCCCCGACGCGAAGACGCACGTCTACCAGGACGCGGTGCGCGGCACGTCGCGGCTGGCCCTGCTCAACGCCTCCCTGCCCGCGTCCCGGCGCCTGGCGCCGGAGGAGCTGAGCAAGTTCCAGGAACGGGCGGTCGTCCTCAACGACGTGGTCCTGAAGAATGGCGGGCCGATCGACCCGACCGCCTACCTCGAGATGTCGCAATCGGCCCAGAAGGGCCCGCCGCCGAACCGGGCGCGCGCCCTCGAGCTGGCGAGGCGGGGGTTGAAGGTGGCGGGCGACCAGCGCATCGCGGCGAATGACCCGCGCGTGCTGTCGCTGCAGGCCCAGGCGGCCTGGCTGCTGCTCTTCGATCACAAGGTAAAGGAGGCGGAGGAGTTCCTGGGCCTGATCAGCAAACAGCAGCAGCTGAGCACCGACGTCGCTTACATGCGGGGCCTGGGCGCCGTCCTCGACGGGCGTCTGGAGGAAGGGGTCCGGCAGCTGGTGATCGCCAAAGCGTCCCCCCGCTACAAGGAAAACCTGCCTCTGCTGCTCGGCCTGGCGCACGGCTACATGGCCCAGGGGCAGCTGGACAATGCCCTGCCGGTCCTGGAGCAACTCTACGTGATTCGTAAGCGCGAAGAGGGCAAGAACCGTGAGGACCAGTTCTGGGTCGATCTGTGGCAACCGACCCTGACCCACGCGAGTCTGAGCCTGTTCAAATGTCATCTGGCCCTGGCGCGGCGGGCGTTGGCCAACCCGAAGGATCGCGCTGAGGTCGAGGCGCAGGAGAGGGCCGCGATGCAGCGCTGGAAAGAGCTGCAGGGGGATTTCCTGGCCGAAGATGCCCGGGCCGTCCTGATCGACTACAAGCTGGCGCGCCTGACGGCGCTGGAGGCGAAGAACCCGGGCGGTCTGCAGTCGGAGCTGCTGCAAAAGGACGTGCAGGATCTCATCGCGAGCACTCCCGCTTCCGGGCGCAACGACCCGCGCTTGTTATGGACGGAAGTCCGGGTGATCCTCAGCCAGAAGGAAACGAACCCGGCGGCGGTCGCCGCGGCCGTGGCCGCCCCCCTCGGCGCGGCGACGGACCTGGCCGTCCGCCTGGGCGAGATGGGGCGCCTGCGGGCCGCCTTCGCCTGGCAGTGGCAGCGGGCCGAGCAGCGCATCATGCAGGCCGCCGCGGCCCAGGCCGACAGCATGATGACGCAGCTGACCTGGGTCCGGTGGCTGAGGATGAACGGCCGCAACGAGGAGGCCCTCGCCAAGCTGAGCGAGATGGAACACAAGGCCACCACCGACACGGACAGGCGGCGACTCCAGGCGGCCCGGGCCGAGCTGCTGATGGCCAGCGGCAAGTCGGGGGAGGCCCACGACATCATCGAGGGGATGCGCAAGGAGGACCCGGAATCGACCGACGCCACCTTCCTGTTCGTCGAGGAAGTGTTGCGGGGTGGCGACCCCGAGAAGGCCGAGAAGGTCATCAAAGAGGTGGTAACCAAGCACGACCAGAGCGGCCTGGCGCACCTCTTGCAAGGGCGGGTGCAGCAGTTCAACGGGGAGTACGCGCAGGCGATCCAGTCCTACGAGCGCTCGCTGCAGTTCGCGCAGTTCAAGGGGCAGTCGCAAAACGGCATCGTCGCCTGCGTGCTGGGGGTCGCCAACGGCCCGCCGGGCAAGCCGGGCAAAGCCAACCCGGAGGCCGCCTTCGCCGAGGTCAAACGGCTGCGGGCGGCCCACCCGCACGACCCCGTCATCCTCATCACCTTCGCGATGACGGCGCGGCTGATGGACCAGGTGTACGGCGACGACGGCATGGAGGGGGCCCTGGCGGAAATGATCCGGGTGCTCGCGGAGGACAAGTCCACGGCCCCCAGCGGGCCGTACGCCGCCGCCCAGCAGTGGGTGGCCGCGGGCCGGCCGGACCGGGCGCGGCAGGAGCTGAAGGGCAACATGGCTCACATGCCGTCCGTGGCCCTGGCCACGCAACTGGCTATCGCCGACGGGGACTGGGCGGAGGTGGCCGCCGGCCTCAAGGCGGCCGAGGTGCTGCTGCCCGACGCCATCGACCTGCCCCTGTGGCGCGCCGCCTTGCACGAGGCCCGCGGTGAGGTCAGCGAGGCCAAGGAGCTCTATAGCAAGTTCATCGAGAAAAACCCGAAGATGCCCGCGGGCTACCTCGGCCTGGCCCGCCTGTCCGAGAACGCCGCCGAGTACGACAAGGCCCTGGAGTGGCTCACGAAGTGGCGGGACAAGTTCCCGGACGACACCAACGGGTTGGGCGCCCTGGTGCGCGTGCTCGCTCGCGCCGGCAAGCTGACCGAAGCCAACGCCGTGGCCGAAGCCTACATCAAGGACCAGCTCAAGAGGGCGCGCACGGC
>DATFNV010000444.1:0-22785 GCA_035266225.1 Gemmataceae bacterium | reverse complement strand
TCCGGAACCGGGGGGCTTACGCCCCCCGCTCGCCAGAGTCACAGGAGACCTCCCCATGAGCGCCGAACCGAGTCGCCCGACGCCGGAGCACTTCCTGACCCTCATCCGCCAGCAGCAGCGCGGCCGGCTGAAGGTGTACCTCGGCTTCGCCGCCGGCGTCGGCAAGACTTACGAGATGCTGCAAGAGGGACACCGCCTCAAGCGCCAGGGGGTGGACGTGGTCATCGGCGTGGTCGAGACGCACGGCCGGGCCGAAACGGCGGCCCTGATCGGCGACCTCGAACAGGTGCCGCGACGGCGCATCGAGTACCGCGGCGTCGTCCTGGAGGAAATGGACCTCGACGCCATCCTCGAGCGCCACCCGACCATCGTCCTGGTGGACGAGTTGGCCCACACCAACGCCCCCGGCAGCCGCAACGCCAAGCGCTACCTGGACGTCGAGGAGCTGCTGCACGCCGGCATCAACGTCATCTCCACGCTCAATATCCAGCATCTGGAAAGTCTTTACGACATGGTGGAGCGGGTCACCGGGGTCAAGGTCAAGGAGCGCGTGCCCGACTACGTCCTGGGACTCGCCGACCAGCTGGTGAACGTCGATCTTTCCGCCGAGGACCTGCGCGAGCGTCTCAAGGGGGGCAAGATCTACCCGCAGGAGCGCGTCGATCGCGCCCTGGCCAACTTCTTCACGGAGGAGAACCTGACGCGCCTGCGCGAGATGGCCCTGGGCGAGATCAAGCACTTGCTCGACCGGCGGCGGCGCGAGCAGGGGGAGGGACAGACGACGGGCGCGTCCGAGCGCGTGATGGTCTGCCTCAGCTCGCTCAGCCCCAGTCCGGAGCAACTGCTGCGCAAGGCGTCGCGGTTGGCCGCCCGGCTCGGGGCGCCGTGGTACGCGGTGTACGTGCAGACGCCGGCGGAGGAGATGCATCGTGTCGATGCGGCCGTGCAGCGGCGGGTGAGCAACAACCTCGCCCTGACGACCCAACTCGGCGGCACGCCGTTAGAGTACAAGGGGGCCGACGTGGTCAGCACCATCGCCGCCTTCGCCCGCGAGTACGGCATCACGCAAATCCTGATCGGCCGTACGCTCCGGCCGTGGTACAGCCGCTGGTTCGGGCCGTCCTTCCTTGACCGCCTGGTGCTCGCGGTGGATAGGGCAGACGTCATCGTCGTGGGACACTTCTGATACCGTTTAACTGTAACGACAATGTCTTCGCCGCTTGCGGCTTCGCATGCCCTGCGAAGCCGCAAGCGGCGAAGTCATTGTTGTTACAGCTCCTAACCGAGAGTTACGGAGGTGAGGTCGGCAGAATGGAGAAGTATTCGATGTCGTCGTCCTTGTCGCCGACCTTGGCGCGGACGAACTCCAGGTCGTCGCTCATCTCGTCCTTGGCGAAGACCTTGCGGAACTTGGTGACGAACTGCCCCTTCTTGACGTGCCCCTTGAGCAGCTTCAGCTTTTCGACATCCTCCTTGGGCGCCTCGCGGTTGTACTTTTCCTTGCCTTCGAGGATGCCGACGTCTTTCTCCGTGACCTTCTTGGTCCATTCGAGGGTGGCCGGCTCGTGCTTCTTGCCGCGCAGGTCGTTCACCTTCTTGAGGTCGTCCTGCACCGTCGGCTGGACGTGCTTCTGCCACTCACTCTCTTGCTTGGTGAGTTTCTCGGGGACGGCGAAGCCGGTCGCTTGACTCCACATGGGCGTCCAGGTGGATTCGTAGGAGAAGTCGCCTGGCAGATCGACCTTGTGCGCCGCCTGCACGTAGAACAGCGCCTCCGTCTTGTCCTTCACCGAGATTTGCGTGATCTTGAGGGGGTAGACGAGTTTGTCGCTGGCGAAGGTGAAGCGGGTCGGCGTGACTTCCCCCTCGTAGGAGCCGTCCTTCTTTTTCTTCATCTGCATGGGGTCGATCTTCATGACGGTGAAGAACCAGGCCTTCTTGATGTAGAAGTCGAGGGTGGCCTCGTCGCCGCTGTAGCTGTACTTGTTGTCCTTCAACCATTCGTACAGGTCGTCCGCCTTGCTCGCCTGGATGATCTTATAATCCAGCGACCCCACCACCCCCGCCTCGATCACCTTGACGGTGGTGCCCTTCGACTTTTCGAGGACGGCGCCGCCCGAGGCCCCGGGGGCGCCGAAGCGCGTCAGGGTCTTGTACTTGGAGATGTCCATCGGCTCGAGGATGGTGAAGACGGCGAGTTCCTTGAAGAACTCGCGCGGCATTTCGTCGAGCTTGGGCTTGGCGGGCGTGGGGATGACCATGCCGAAGTCCACGGCGTTGCCCTCGAACTTCGGTTGCACCGTAAAGGTCTCGACTTTCTCCTTGTCGTCCCAGGTGAGAAACGCCTTCTGCGCCGGCTGCAGGATGTCCTTGTCCTTGGCCGCGAAGTAGCAGCACGCCGACTCGGCCGGCTGCGGCCCCACCGCGAGCAGCGGCAGCACCAGCAGCGGCACCGCGAACAATACTTTTCGCATACGCTGATTCCTCCCTTGATCTAGGGCGAGGGAACGGGCCTGACTTCGTACCTCTTCGCTACCGCGAGGCGCGGCCGAAGGCAAGGAAAAAGCCGGGCGGCGTTACTCCCTACACTGGTTCAGACGGATCAACCGACGACGAGGATGGGAGACGCTTGCTGCACATCGAACGCGACATCCGCCGCCAGGACCCCGACCCCGGGTTGGCTGAGCTTGGCGCGGCGGCCGGGTGAAAGAAAAAGTGAAAGCGATTCGCCCGCTGCCGTCTCTATCCCGGTAGAGGAACGGTCTTCCCCAGGACAATCGACATGGCCCGCGAACACCTCGGCACCCTGCTGCGCCTGCTCCGCCGCCGCGCCGGCGAGGAAGTCGCCGGCGCGCTGACCGACGCCCAGCTCCTCGACCGCTTCGTCGGCCGGCGCGACGAGGCGGCGTTCGAGGCGCTGTTCTGGCGGCACGGGCCAATGGTCCTGGCCGTGTGCCGTCGCCTGCTGCCGCCCGCCGACGCCGAGGACGCCTTCCAGGCGACCTTCCTGGTGCTGGTCCGCAAGGCCGCCTCGATTGGCCGCGGCGACGCCGTCGCCGCCTGGCTGTACCGCGTGGCCTACCGCGTCGCCCTCCGCGCCCGCGCCACGGCCCGGCCCGCCGTCGAATTGCCGGAGGAGGGGCCGCCCGCCGCGCCCGACGAGGAGGCGGCCGCCTGGCGCGAGCTGCGGCCACTGCTGGACGAGGCCATCGCCAGCCTGCCCGAGAAGTACCGCGCGCCGGTCGTCCTCTGCTACCTGCAAGGCAAGACCAACGAGGAGGCTGCCCGCGAACTCGGCTGCCCGAAGGGGACCGTCGCGGTGCGGCTGATGCGGGCGCGCGAGCGGCTGCGGCGGCGACTCGACCGGTGCAAGCTGATCTTGCCGGCGGCGCTGCTCGGGGTGGTGCTGGCCGGCCGGGCCCAGGCGGCCCCCGTGGAAGCCGGGCTGGCGCAGATGACGTTGAAGGCCGCGCTCGTCGCCGCGGCCGGCGGAACACTGACTGCGGCGGCCTCGACTCACGCGACCGCCCTTGCCGAAGGAGTGATGCGAGCCATGTTCCTGAGAAAATGCAAGCTGGCGGTCGCCGCCCTGATCGCCCTGGGGGTGATCGGCGGCGGCGGTGCCTGGTGGCACCAGCACGCCGCCACCGCCGCGCCCCCCTGTCCGAAGGACGAGCCGGCCCGGTCGGCGCCCGGCCCCGCCGTGCCTGCCGGCGTCAAGGAGGATCCGGCGGGAAAGCCGGCGACCGACAAGGAGGAGCGACGCGACCTCGTCGATGTGGCCAACCCGCGCGAGGGCATCGTACTCTTTGTCGGCAGCGAGGTCGCGGTCAAGTCCGGCGAGAAGCCGCCTACCGGGGCGTTCCAGCACGAGATGACCTACCTCGTCACGGTGGCCGACGACGAGAAGGCGCCGCAAGCGGACTGGGAGATAATCGGCGGCAAGTGGTATCGCCCCCTGCACAAGCGCGACGAGCTGCGGCCCAACAAGGTCCGGCTCCACCGCGCAGAAAAGTGGTTCCTCCCTCTCAAGGAAGGAGCCGCCGTGCAACCGGGGCAGCTCGTCGCCCTGATCGACCCGTCGCTGGCGGTCGATGACCTGAGCATCAAGCTGGCCAAGCTCGACGCCGCCGAGGCCGACCGCGCTTCCTCCGAGAGGGCGCGCGAGGATTACAAGGAGCGCTGGCTGCGCGCCGACCAGCTCTACAAGCAGGGCGCCGGATCCAAGGAAGACGCCACTGCCCCCAAGCTCAGCTACGACCGCTCCGTCTACGAGACGATCAGCAAGACCGAGGGGGTCAAGGTGGCGGCGCGGGAGGCGAGGATGGCCGCAACGATCCTGGAGATGTACGAGGTCCGCAGCAAGGTCCGCGGCGTCGTCACCAAGGTCACCAGGCACGCCGGCGAAGGGGCAAGGTCGCTCGACGCCGTCGTGCAGGTGCGCCTCGACGAAAAATGAGCCCAAGAGGCTGTAACTTTTTGGCGAGCGGCGCAGCGTCAGCCCGCCGGTTTCGGCGTCGGCGTCGGCGTCGGCGTCGGCGTCGGCGTCGGCGGTACCGGCGGGCTGACGCCGCGCCGCTCGCCAAAAAGTTAGTGCCTCCCTTCCCGGCCGTGCGCTTCGCTGTGTATCATCTCTCCTTTCCCCTGGCTCGGCGGCCCATCTCCGATTACCCTATCCTTCGTCGCCCCCACCCCGTCGCACGTCTTCTTCCGCCGCGCGGAGGTTGTTTATGCCCCGGCTTCCCGGTCGCCTCGTCCTGCTCGTCGCGCTCTTGCTCCTCCCGTCGGCTGGCCGCGCCGACGCGCCGAAGCCGCGGCTCGACGCCGCCGGCGACCCGCTGCCCGACGGCGCCCTCGCCCGCATCGGCTCGTTCCGCCTGCGCCACACCGGCTCGGTGATCATCGTAGCCTTCGCCCCCGACGGCAAAGCGCTCGCCTCCGCCGGCAACGACGGCCTCGTCCGCCTCTGGGAGACGGCGACTGGCAAGGAGATCCGCCGCTTCGCGGGACACGACGGCAACGTGGATGGCCTGGCCTTTTCGCGCGACGGCAAGACGCTCCTCTCGTCCGGCACCGACACCACCGCCCGCCTCTGGGACGTCGCCACCGGTAAGGAGCGGCTGGTGCTGCGCCACCGCGCCTCGATCAACGCCGTCGCCATCGCCCCCGACGGCAAGACCGTCGCCACCAAGGGCAGGGATGCCGTCGCCCGCCTCTGGGACGCGGCCACCGGCAAGGAGCTGCACCAGTTCCCCGCCGCCAGCGACGCCGGCACGTCGAACCTGACGTTCTCCCCCGACGGCAAGGTGCTGGCCCTGGTCGGTCGCGACAGCAGCGTGCGCGTGGTCGATATCGCCACCGCCAAGGAGGTCCAGAGTTTCACGGGACATCGAGAGGACGTCAACTCTCTTGCCTTTTCGGCCGACGGCAAGCGGCTGGCCTCCGCCGGCGCTGACGGCACCGTGCGCCTCTGGGACGTGGCGACGGCCAGGGAGCTGCGGCAGCTGCGCGGGCACGAGGGGGTCGCTGCCTCGGTGCGCTTCGCCCCGGACGGCAAGACGGCGGCCACCTGCGGCGTCGATCATACGGTGCGGATCTGGGACGCCGAGACGGGCAAGGAGCTGCGCCGCTGCGGTGGTCACACGGCGACGGTGTCGGAGGTGGCGTTCAGCCCGGACGGCAAGGTGCTGGCCTCCGCGAGCTGGGACCAGACGGTGAAACTGTGGGATCCGGCGACCGGCAAGGAACTGCCGCAGTCGGTGGGGCCGGGGCCGGTGGCCTGCGCCGCCCTCTCCGGCGACGGCAAACTGCTCGTGACGGGCCACAAGGGGAGCGGCGTTCGCCTGTGGGACCCGGCGACGGGCAAGCCGTCGGCGCCCCCGACCCTCGAGTTCGACGGCCCGGTCACGGAGGTGGCGCTGTCGCCGGACGGAACGCTGGTCGCCGCGGGGAACCAGGCGGGCGATTTTGCCTTGTGGGAGTTGTCTACAAGAAAAAAGCGCTTCGCCGTGGAGGGAGCCCGGAAGCGCCTGGGGCAGGGCGCCGGGGTGGTCGTCCTCGCCTTCCCGCCGGATGGCAAGTCCCTGGCCGTCGTCCGGGGCGAACTCGGCGGCGGCATCGATTTCCACGACGTCGCGACGGGCAAGCGCCTGCCCTCCTCTCTACCCGGCGAGCCGACCGACTCCCTCTCCGGCACGATCCACCTTCCGCCGCACGCCCTGGTCTTCGCGCCGGACGGGCGTACCTTCGCCGCGGCGAGCCTGACGGAAGGGGCGGCGCTCTGCGACACGGCGACCGGCAAGGTGGTCCGCCGGCTGCTCGACCCGGGCTCAGTCACGTTCGCGGGGGTGGCTTTCTTCCCCGACGGGCGGGCGCTGGCGACCGCCAACCTGGGCGGCACGGCCCGCGTGTGGGAGACGGCGACGGGCGGCGAACGGCGCCAGCTGCGCACGCAAAAAGAGGCCGCCGCCGCAGTCGCCGTCTCGGCCGACGGCCGGCTGCTCGCGGCGGCCGAGCTGGGCGGTGTGATCCACGTCTGGCACGTCGCCACGGGCCGAGAACTCCGGTCCTTCGCTGGCCACGAAGGGTTGGAGACGGCGCTGGCGTTCGCGGCCGACGGCAAGCTGCTGTCCGTGAGCGGGGACGGCACCGCCCTGATCTGGGACACGTCGGGGCTGACAATAGATCCGAAAGACCGGCCGGGCAAGATCGATGCGGAGGCGGCGTGGGCGAGTCTCGTTGACGAGCCGGCGAGGGCGTACGAGACGATCGGCCGGCTCGGCTCGGCGCCCGAGGCCGCGGTCGGCGCCCTGCGCGAGCGGCTCAAGCCGGTGGACATCGCCGACGCCAAGCGCATCGACCGGCTGATGGCCCAGCTCGACGACGACGAGTTCGAGGTGCGCGAGAAGGCGTCGCGCGAGCTGGCGACGCTCGGCAGCCGTGCGGAGGGGGCGCTGCGGAAGGCGGTGAAGGCGGCGCCCTCGGCGGAGGTGGTGCGGCGAGCCGCCGAGTTGCTGCAGAAGATCGAAGAAGGGGCCGTGTCCGGGGAGCGCCTGCGCGAGACGCGGGCGCTGGAAGTCCTGGAAGGGATCGGGACGCCCGAGGCGAAAAAACTGCTGGAGGAATTGGCGAAGGGGGCGCCCGACGCCGCCCTGACGCAGGAGGCGAAGGCGTCGCTGAAACGGCTGGCGCAGCGCCCCTGATACGCGCGCGCACTGTACGGTACATGTTTAGCGGCGGGTCGCAGACCCGCGCGGGTCTGCGACCCGCCGCTAAACGAAGATTCACTCCGGACGCCGTCAACTCGAGGAGGTAGCTATGATCTCTCGTTATCTCGTGGCCACGGCCGTCGCCCTGCTGCTGCCCGTCGCCCTCGGCGCCGCGGACCCGGCGAAACCGCGCCTGGACGCCGTGGGCGACCCGCTCCCCGAGGGGGCCCTGGTGCGCATCGGGACCGTGCGCCTGCGCCACGCCGGCGCGGCGATCAACGTGGTTTTCGCCCCCGACGGCAAGTCGCTGGCCTCGTGCGGCGGCGACGAACTGGTCCGCCTGTGGGACGCGGCGACCGGCAAGGAAATCCGCCATTTCGCGGGGCACAAAGGGGGCGCCTCCGGCCTGGCCTTCGCGCCCGACGGCAAGACCCTCGTCTCGACCGGCCGGGACGGCACCGGCCGCCTCTGGGAGGTGGCCACCGGCAAAGAGCTGCTGGTCCTGACCGGCCATCGCGGCGTGGTCGGGGCCGCCGCTTTCGCCCCGGACGGCAAGAGCGTCGCCACCAAGGGCATCGACGGCACCGCCCGCATCTGGGACGTGGCCACCGGCAAGGAACTGCACACCCTCCCCGTCGCGGGCGATGCGAATTCGCCGATGGCCTTCGCGCCCGACGGCAAGACCCTCGCCCTGGTCAGCGCCGACCTCACCCTGCGCCTGGTCGATACGGCCACCGGCAAGGACGGTCAGACCTTTGCCGGACACGGCACGGCCCTGAACTCGATGGACTTCTCCCCCGACGGCAAGCTGCTGGCCTCGAGCGGCGCCGACGGGGTGCCGCGCGTCTGGGACGTGGCGACCGGCAAGGAGCTGCGCAAGCTGGAGGGGCACGAAGGCACCGTCGCCGCGATCCACTTCAGCCCCGACGGCAAGCTCCTCGCCACCGGCGGCTTCGACAAGACAATCCGCATCTGGGACGCCGCCACCGGCAAGGAGCTGCGCCAGTGTATCGGTCACACGGCGTCCGTATCGGAAGTGGCCTTCAGTCCGGACAGCAAGATGCTGGCCTCGGCGAGTCACGACACCGCGGTCCGGCTGTGGGACGTGGCCACGGGCAAGGAGCTGCCGCAGTCGGCGGGGCCGGGGCCGGTGCTGGGTGCCGCCCTGTCCCGCGACGGCAAGCTGCTGGTGACGGGGCACGCGGGCAACGGCGTTCACTTCTGGGATCCGGCAACGGGCAAAGCCGTGCGGGCCGCCCTGCCGCTCGACGGGCCGGTGACAGCGGTCGCCCTGTCGGCGGACGGCAAGCTGACCGCCGCCGGCAACTCGGCCGGCGATTTCGCCCTGTGGGAAACAGCGGAGGGGAAAAAGCGTTTCGGCGTGGAGGCGGATAAACAGACCGTCGCCGCGCGCCGCCGGTCCCTGATGCTGGCACTGCCGGGGGACGGACGGGTGCTGGCCGTGTCCCGCGGCGAGGTCGGGGCCGGCATCGATTTCTACGATACCGCGACCGGCAAGCCCCTGCCGTCTTTGCCCGGCAAGGGGCCCGATCCCGAGACCGGCCGCGTCCACATTCCGCCGCACGCCCTGGCCTTCGCGCCCGACGGCCGAACCTTCCTCACGGCGAGCCCGACGGACGGCCTGCGGCTGATCGAGGCCGCCGGCGGCAAGGACGTGCGGCAACTGCTAGAGCCGGCGGCCCAGGCGTCTGGCGTCGCCTTCGCGCCGGACGGTCGCTCCCTGGCCGCGGGGAGTTACAACGGCTCGGTGTGGGTGTGGGAAACCGCGACCGGCGGACAGCGGCGGCAGTGGCCCGGCACCAAGCGCGTGATGACCCTGGTCGCCTTGTCCGCCGACGGCCGGCTGCTGGCCTCGTCCGAGGACGGAGGGGGCGTTCGCGTCCGCCATCTGGCGAGCGGCAAGGAATTGCGGACGTTCACGGGACACAGCGGCATCGTGACGGCCCTGGCGTTCGCGCCCGGCCGGCTGCTCTCCGTCAGCACCGACGGCACCGCCCTGATTTGGGACGCGACGGGGCTGAAGCCGGACGCGAAGGCGCCCGGCAAGATCGAGGCGGACGTAGCGTGGACGGCATTGGGCGGCGACGACGCAGCCAAGGCGTTCGAGACGATGACCCAGCTCGGTGAGGCGCCCGAGGCGGCGGTCGCCCTGCTGCGCCAGCGGCTCAAGCCGGCGAGTGCCGCCGACGCCAAGCGCATCGACCAACTCGTCACCCAACTGGACGACGATGACTTCGAGATGCGCGAGAAGGCGTCGCGGGAACTGGGCAAGCTCGGTCCCCTGGCGGAGAAGGCGCTGCGCAAGGCGGCCAAGGCGGCGCCGTCGGCGGAGGCGACTCGGCGGATCACCGAGCTGCTGAAGAAGATCGACGAGGGGGCCGTGTCCGCCGACCGCGTGGGAGAGACGCGGGCGCTGGAAGTCCTGGAGGCGCTCGGCACACCGGAAGCGCGGAAGGTGCTGGAAGAACTGGCCAAGGGGGTGCCGGACGCGGCACTGACCCAGGAAGCGAAGGCGTCGCTCGAACGGTTGACGAAACGGGCCACCGCGCCTTGATGTGATCCCGAGGAGGAAACCGTGCGTCCGCGTCTCTTGGTTGCCTGTGCCATCGCCCTGTTGTCGTGGTCGAGGGGACCCTCTACGATGTCGATTCAGACAACCACAGCATCATTCGTTCCTGACGCGTTTTTTCCTCAGGCCCATCTGCCAGCTGCGCCCAGCAGGAGAGACCCTGCAAAGTGTTACCCGGATGTGAACCAGCCCCGCCTCGGGGGCTGTCGGTGAGGCTTGACGTGCATGAGGCTGGAATACCTGCTCAGCTCTGACGATTATGTTCAGTTCTACCTTTACCTTCACTGCAGGACGATGGACCGCTTACGAAAGTCGCGGTGGTATCTTCCGGCCATCGGGCTCGGTTGGCTTGCCTTGGCCAGTTTCGCCTTCGTCCTCGCTTTCGCCCTTTGGAAGGGTCTCCTCTTCTACCTTCTGACCTTGCCTCTCGACGACAATCGTATCTTCGCCGGGATGGCCGGGGTTACGGCAGCAATCACCCTCGCCATCGTCGCTTTCCTGCGCCCGTGGGAGCACCGGTTCAAGTACCGCGTCATTAGGGCACTTCGGAGGCGAGTACGCTCTAACGAGCGAAAGAGGCAGAATTTTGTCGGCTACAGATGCGAGTTGGTGATTGACGCCGTGGAGGTCGGAGTGACCGTGCGCAAGGAGTGGACTGACAACGGCGTCAGCCACGTCCTCCGCTTTGCTAATCGCGTGCCCTGGACTGAGGTGCAATCCATTGAGGAGTTCGATATGCACGCCTTCATTCTCACGAGGAGTTCATACGCTATTTTCATCCCCAAAGCTGCCTTTGCCGACGTTCTGCCGTTTCGTGCCTTCGTCCAGGCGGCTCGCCGCTATTGGGCGGGAGAGCCGACGACGGCGATTACCGCATCCCTCTCTCCTGCCCAAACGCAAACGGCTATTCAGAGCAAGCCCGCGCCGTGACCGCTCGACAAGCGAAACCATCAGCGGTTGCGGAATGCTCAGGGAGACCTCCCGTTGTGGTCCGGTCTCCTGACCGGACTACGAGGCGCGACCGCAGGTCTCCGGGGGCTTACGGGAGACCTGGGCTCGGGACCGTGGCATCTCGGCACCTGCAAGGAATTGCGGTCCTTCAAGGGGCACCCCCAAAAGCGGGGAAACGCGCTTCAAGCCGCTCTACCATCGGTGGCCGTTCTCCGGGCCCAGCGCAGCCAGGCTTCCGCGACCTCGCGCACCTGGCCGCGGTCTTCGGCGGGGACCGGATGTGCGCCAGTGATCGCCGCCAACGCCTTCGACAGGTGGCCGTCGCCAGTCTGCTCCAGGTCGCGGAACAGGAACGGTAGTGCCGCCGTCCCCAGCGCGATCAATTCCTGATACGCGGGGTGCCCCGTAAGGCGCGTACTGGATGACAAATACGCCGTCTCCTCCCGCCAACGGGCCAGCAAGCGAACGACGCGCTGCTCGACCTCCTCGGCGGTGGGTGTGGCCGGCACTGGAGCCATAACTGAGCCTCCTCTAGGCGATCACATCCCCATTCTACCCGATCCCCACCTCCGGCCTTACCTTCGTGAGGAATCACCGAGCCAATTCCGCCGCGGCCAAGCGAGGAGGCCACCGAGACGTTTCAAGAACTCAAGCCGATTTCGAGTCCCTTCTCTTGAAACCGGTTCCTTTTCCGCTGCCTCTTCTCTCGCGCAACAAGTTCCCTTTTCCCTGGCTCGCTCTCCCTTCTCGGATTACGCTATCCTCCAGTGTTTCGGCCCGTCGCTTGCTTCACCGCCCGCGCGGAGGATGGCACCGAAGAGGCCAAGGCGCCGCGGCGACGGTTGACCAACCGTGCCGTCGCGCCCTGATGTGAACCTGAGGAGGTCGCTATGATCTTTCGTCATCTCATCGCCACGGCCGTCGTCCTGCTGCTTCCCGTCGCCATCGGCGCGGCGGACCCGCCCAAGCCGGGCCTGGACGCCGCGGGCGACCCGCTCCCCGAGGGCGCGCTGGTGCGCGTCGGGACCCGGCGCCTGAGTCACGGCGGTTACGCCATCAACCTCTCCTTCGCGCCCGACGGCAAGTCGCTGGCCTCCAGCGGCAACGACAGCCTCGTCCGACTGTGGGACGTGGCCACCGGCAAGGAAATCCGCCATTTTGAGGGGCACAAGGGCAACGTCGATGGCGTGGCCTTCGCGCCCGACGGCAAGACCCTCCTCTCCGCGGCGAGTGACGGCATCGGCCGCCTGTGGGACGTGGCGGCCGGCAAGGAGTTGCTGACCCTGAACGGCCACCGCGGCACCATCGGCAGCGCCGCCTTCGCCCCGGACGGCAAGACCGTCGCCACCAAGGGGCTCGACGGCACCGCCCGCATCTGGGAGGTCGCCACGGGCAAGGAACTGCACTCCGTCCCCGTCGCCCGGGACAACGGTTCGCCGCTGGCCTTCTCACCCGACAGCAAGGCGCTGGCCGTGGTTAGCGCCGACCTCAGCCTGCGCCTGGTGGACACCGCCACCGGCAAGGACGGCCAGACCTTCGCCGGGCACATGGCGGACATGAATTGCCTCGACTTTTCGCCCGACGGCAAGGAGCTGGCTTCCGCCGGCGGCGACGGCTTCGCCCGCGTCTGGGACGTGGCGACCGGCAAGGAGCTGCGCAAGTTGGAAGGCCACGAGGGCACCGTCTCCACGGTCCACTTCAGCCCCGACGGCAAGCTCCTGGCCACGGGCGGCTTCGACAGGACGATCCGCTTCTGGGACGCGGCCACCGGCAAGGAGCTGCGCAAGGGGAGCGGTCACACGTCGATCGTGTCGGAGGTGGCGTTTAGCCCGGACGGCAAGGTGCTGGCCTCGGCGAGCTGGGACCACACCGTGAAGCTGTGGGACGTGGCCACGGCCAAGGAATTGCCGCAGTCCGCGGGGCCCGGCCCGGTGGGCTGCGCCGCCCTCTCCGCCGACGGCAAACTGCTGGTGACGGGGCACGCGGACAACGGCGTCCACCTGTGGGACCCGGCAACGGGCAAGTCGCTACGGCGCCCCCTGGACCTCGACGGGCCGGTGACGGCGGTCGCCCTGTCGGCGGACGGCAAGCTGATCGCCGCCGGCAACGCAGCGGGCACTTTCGCCTTGTGGGAAACGGCGGAGGGCAAGAAGCGCTTTACGGTCGAAGGGGAGAAACAGGAGGGTTTCCCCTTCCGAAGGGCCCTGGTGCTCGCCCTGCCGGCGGATGGCCGGGTGCTGGCCGTCGCCCGCGGCGAGGCGGGGGCCGGCATCGATTTCCTCGACACGACGGCCGGCAAGCGCCTGCCCTCGTCGCTGCCGGGCGTGGCGCCCGATCCCGCCACGGGGCAGGTCCACTTTCCGCCGTACGCCCTCGCCTTCGCCCCCGACGGCCGGACCTTCCTCGGGGCGAGCGCGACGGAGGGCCTGAAGCTGCACGAGACCACCACCGGCAAGGACGTGCGGCAGCTGCTGGATCTGGCGGCCGGCCACGTCTCCGGCATCGCCTTCGCGCCCGACGGCCGCTCCCTGGCGGCGGGGACCCTGGACGGTACGGTCCGCGTGTGGGAAATGGCGACGGGCGGACAGCGGCGCCAGTGGAAGGCGGACAAGCCGGCGCCTGCCGTGGTCGCCTTCTCGCCCGACGGTCGCCTCCTGGCCGCGGCGACCGCCGACAAGGGTATCCGCGTCTGGCACCTCGCGAGCGGCAAGGAGGTGCGTACCCTCACGGGACACGACGGCCCGGTGACCGGACTGGCGTTCGCGGGCGGCCGGCTGCTGTCCGCAAGCGCGGACGGCACCGCCCTGCTCTGGGACACGGCGGGGCTGAAGCCGGACGCGAAGGCGCCGCCGGGGAAGATCGAGGCCGACGCCGCGTGGGCGGAGCTGGGCGGCGCCGACGCGGCCAAGGCGTTCGAGACGATGGCCCGGCTCGACGAGGCGCCCGCGGCAGCGGTCGCCCTGCTGCGCGAGCGCCTCAAGCCGGCGAGTGCCGCGGACGCCAAGCGCATCGACCAATGGATCGAACAGCTCAACGACGATGACTTCGAGAAGCGCGAGAGCGCGTCGCGGGAGCTGGGCAAGCTCGGCCCCCTCGCGGAGAAGGCGCTGCGCAAGGCGGTCAAGACAGCGCCGTCCGCGGAAGCGACGCGGCGAATCAACGAACTGCTGAAGAAGATCGACGAGGGGGCCGTGTCCACCGACCGCGTGGGAGAGACGCGAGCGCTGGAGGTGCTGGAGGGGCTCGGCACACCGGAGGCGAAGAAGGTGCTGGAAGAGCTAGCCAAGGGAGTACCCGACGCGGCGCTGACCCAGGAGGCCAAGGCGGCGCTGGAACGGCTGGCGAAACGGGCGGCCGTGCCGTAGTTGGGCGAAGCGGCGTCCCCCGTGGTAAGGGGCCATCGGAGAATAACTTTCGTTTAGCGGCGGGTCGCAGACCCGCGCGGGTCTGCGACCCGCCGCTAAACAGCGAAGCAATGGATCGATGGCCGCTAAGGGAGAAGGTGCGATGAACCCGTTGATGAGAGACCCCTGGCTGGACAAGAACCCCGGCCCGTTCCGGGAGGGCGACCGCGTACGGCTCCGCTGGGGGACGACGGAGGTCGAGGGCACCGTGGTGGAGGATCGGGGCAACCTCGGCGTTGGCGGCAAGCGCCTGTACGGCGTCACGTTCCTCTGCGACGACGTGTCGCCCCCCATGTATACCGAACTGGAGGTTGAGAGGTTGACGCTCGTCGAGCGGAACGGAGAGCCGGGATCGAAGAAGTGATCGGCCGTGGACTTGATGTTCCGTCTTGCTCGTGTCTGCGACTCGGATCGAGGTCGGCCCAGGCGACATCGCCTCTCAGTATTCGGGCCATGTTTCGAGGTCTGTTTCGAGTCCTTCGTCGGCCAACGCCTTTTCCTCACGCGGGTCGAGCTTCGCGCACTCGCGCGCCAGCCGGTCCTTGCCCAGGCGTTCGAGCTTGTCCCGGATCGCCTCCTCCACGGCCCGGCTGCGGTTGGCGAACTGCTTTTCCTCGACCAGGCGGTCGAGCCGGGCGAGAAGATCCTGGTCGATGGTGACGGCAATCTTAACGGTACGCATGGTTGCCCTCGGGATGACACCGGATCATACCGCGACCGGGGCCTCCGTGGTAAGTGCGTCCGCGCGCCAGCCGTGGCCGTTTGGGGCTGGCGTTCCCCCCGGCAAGGACGAGACCCCTTCTCGCGAAACCGATTCCCTTTCCTCTGGCTTGCTCCTCCCTCTCGGATTACGCTATCTTCCGGTGGTTCGGCCCGTCGCCTTCCTCACCGGCCGCGCGGAGGATTGCCATGTCCCGCCCCCTCGGATGCCTCGCCCTGCTCGCCGTGCTGCTGCTGTCCTCCCCCGGCCGTCCCGCCGACGACGCGCTCCCCGACGGCGCCCTCGCCCGTATCGGCCGCTCGGGGCTGCGGCACGAGGACCAGGCCCTCGGCGTCGCCTTCGCCCCTGACGGCAAGACCTTCGCCAGCGCCGGCGACGACCGCGTCATTCGTCTCTGGGACGCGGCCACCGGCAAGGAGCTGCGCACCTTCACCGGGCACGCCGACGGCGTCAACGCGGTCGCCTTCTCCTCCGACGGCAAGACGCTGGCCTCCGCCTCCGAAGACGGCAGCGCCCGCCTCTGGGACGCGGCCACCGGCAAGGAGTGCCTCGCCTTCCGCGGCCACGGGACTGCCGCCGTCAAGAGCGTGTCCTTCGACCGGGAAGGCAAGGTGGTCGCCACCAAGGGTGACGACGGCGCCGTGCGCGTGTGGGACGCCGCCACCGGCAAGGAATTGCACCGACTCGCCTCCGAAAAAGGTCACGGCCGCTCCGACGTCGCCTTCGCGCCCGACGGCAAGACGCTGGCCGGCGTCGGGCCGAACGGCGGCCTCGCCCTGTGGGATCCGAAGACCGGCAAGGAGCTGCCGCGCTTCACCGACCCCGCACCCGGGGACTACACGTCGTTCGCCTTCGCGCCCGACGGCAAGCGGCTGGCGGCGGGCGCCCTCGACGGCACGGTCCGCGTCTGGGACGTGGAGAAGGGCAAGCACCTGCGCGACTTCGGCAAACTCAGCGAGCTGGTCGCCGCCGTGCGCTTCAGTCCCGATGGCAAGATACTGTCCGCGGGGAGCGGCGACGGGACGATCCGCCTGTGGGATGCGGACGGCAAGGAGCTGCGAACACTGAAAGGACATACCGATACGGCGGAGGCCATCGCCTTCGGCCCCGAGGGAAAGGTCCTCGCCTCGGCCGGCCACGACCGGACGGTGCGGCTCTGGGATCCCGCCACCGGCAACGAGCTGCCGCAGTCGGCGGCCGGCGGGGTGACGTGCGCCGCCCTGTCGGCCGACGGCAAACTGCTGGCGACCGGCCACGCCGACGGGGCGATCCGCTTCTGGGATCCGGCGACGGGGAAATCGCGGCCGGCGGTCATCGCGGGAAAGTTTCCCGTGATCGACCTGTGCCTGGCGGCGGACGGCAAGGAGGTCGCGGCACGGTGGGGCGGGCTGGAGGACGTCGGCGTGTGGGACACGGCGACGGGGAAGCAGCAGACCTCGATCAGCGAGAAGTCGCAGGCCGTCGCCGGCGCCCGGTGGAACCGCGCCCCGGCCGGCACCGTCGTCTTCTCCCCGGCCGGCAAGGTGCTGGCGACCGTGGACCTGAAGCAGGCCGTCCACCTGTGGGACGCGAAGTCGGGCAAGGAGCTGCCGCACTCGCCTCTGACGGTCAAGGACGAGACCGAAGCGGTGCGCGTGACCTTCGCGCCGGACGGCACGTTGGCCGTCGGCTACGCCAGCTCTCACGTGGTCTGCTGGAACGTCGCGGTCGGCCGGGTGATACACCGGATCGTCATGCCCAACGGCCTGCCGACCGGCCTCGCCTTCTCGCCGGACGGCCGCTCGCTGGCGACGGCGGGCGGCAGCGGCGGGGTCCACCTGTGGGAGGTGGCCAGCGAAGAGGAACGGACGCCGGAAGGGGCCGTCAATGATCCGCCGGCCGGCGCGGTGGCCTTTTCGGCCGACGGCCGGCTGCTGCTCGCCGCGGGAGCCGACGGCCTGGTGAGCATCAGCGACACTTACACTCGCAAGGCGCTGAAGACGCTACGATGCCATCGGGGGGCCGTGACCGCGCTGGCCGTCGCCGGCGGCAAACTGCTGACGGTCGGCGCCGACGGCACGGCCGTCGTCTGGGACGTGTCGCGCCTCGTCCCGCCCCGGCGAGAGGCGACGAAGCTGACGGAGGCCCAACTCACGGCGCTGTGGCACGAACTGGCCGGCGAGAATGCGGCGGAAGGATACCGCGCCGTGGGGCGAGCGGTCGCCGCCGGGCCGCAGGCCGTCGCCCCGCTGCGCGAGCGCCTGGAGCAGTCCGCGGGGGTCGATGGCAAACGCATCGCCAGCCTCATCGCCGACCTGGACTCCGACGAATTCGACACGCGCGAGAGGGCCACAAAGGAGCTGGAACTGATCGGGGTCAAGGCGGTGCCGGCGCTGCGCAAGGCGCTGGACGGGTCGCCGTCGGCCGAGGTGCGACAGCGGACCGAGGGGCTGCTGAAGAAGCTCGACGGGCCGATGGCCGTCGGCCAGCAGCAGCGGCTGGCGCGCGCCCTGGAGGCGCTGGAGGCCATCGGCGCGCCGGAGGCGGTCAAGGCGCTGGAGGCGCTGGCGAAGCGCGGCGCCAACGACGAACTGGGCCAGGAGGCGAAGGCGGCGCTGGAGCGGTTGGCGAAGCGCGCCGCGCCGTAGCCGCTTGCGGCTTAGCGTTCGCGCCATCCCTGGACGAAGCGAACGCTAAGCCGCAAGCGGCTCTCTGGAGGAATTCTCTGATGCCCACACCGACCGACATCCTGCGCGACACCTTCGGCCTGTCCGAGTTCCGCCCCGGTCAGGAGACGGTCATCGGCCACCTCCTCGGCGGCAAGTCCGCGGCCGCGGTCTTCCCCACCGGCGGCGGCAAGTCGCTCTGCTACCAGCTGCCCGCCCTGCTGCTGCCCGGCGTCACGCTCGTCGTCTCCCCCCTTATCGCCTTGATGAAGGAGCAGATCGACCGCCTCAAGGCCCGCGCGGTGCCGGCCGAGCGCCTCGACTCGACGCTCGACGTCGAGGACGCCCGCCGCGTCATGAGCGACCTGCGCGGCGGCCGCCTGCGCCTGCTCTACGTCGCGCCGGAGCGCTTCAACAACGAGCGGCTGCGCGAGGCGCTGCTGCGCGTGCGCGTGTCGCTCTTCGCCGTCGATGAGGCCCATTGCATCTCCGAATGGGGCCACAACTTTCGCCCCGATTACCTGAAATTGGCCCACTTCGCCAGGCTGTGCAAGGCCGAGCGCACCCTGGCGCTGACCGCGACCGCCACGCCGCAGGTGCTGGCCGACGTCTGTACGGGGTTCGACATTCCTCCCGACTGTGCCGTCCGCACGGGCTTCCACCGGCCCAACCTGACCCTGCACGTTACGCCGGTCGCGGCCGCGGGGCGCGACGCGCTGCTGGTGCGGCGGCTGAAGGAGCGCCCGCCGGGGCCGACCATCGTTTACGTCACGCTGCAGCGCACGGCCGAGGAGGTGGCGGGCCGGCTGTTTGCGGCGGGGGTGCCGGCGAAGTTCTACCACGCCGGCATGGAGGACGCCGACCGCGCCGCTGTGCAGGAGTGGTTCGCCCCCTCGGACGAGGCCGTCGTCGTCGCGACCATCGCCTTCGGCATGGGCATCGACAAGGCGAACATCCGCGCCGTCTACCACTACAACCTGCCCAAGAGCCTCGAAAACTACTCGCAGGAGATCGGCCGGGCGGGGCGCGACGGGCTGCCGTCGGCGTGCGACTTCTTCGTCTGCCCCGACGACCTCAACCGGCTGGAGAACTTCGTCTACGGGGACACGCCGACGGCCGAGGGGGTGGCCGGCCTGGTGCGCGACCTGTTCGCCCAGGGCGACGACTTCTCGGTCAGCATTTACGACCTGTCGAGCGAACACGACGTGCGGCCGCTGGTGGTGAACACGCTGCTGACGTACCTGGAGCTGGACGGCTACCTCGAAGCCGGCACGCCGTTCTACGCCAACTACGCCTTCCAGCCGCTGGCCACCTCGGCGGAAATCCTGAAGAATTTCGAGGGGGAACGGCGTCAGTTCCTGGCGACGGTGTTCCGCCAGGCTCGCAAGGCGAAGACGTGGTTTCACATCGACCTCGACGCGGCGGCCCGCGCCGCCGGCGCGGAGCGCGAGCGCGTGATGCGGGCCCTCGACTACCTCGCCGAGAGGGGCTTGCTGACGGTGAAGGCGGACGGCCTGCGCCAGCGCTACCGCCGGCTGCGGCTGCCGAACGACCCGGCCGCGCTGGCCGGCGAATTGCACCGGCGGACGTTGCAGCGCGAGACGCGGGAGATCGCGCGGCTGAATCAGGTCGTGGAATTGGCGGGGCACGACGGCTGCCAGGCGTCGCACCTGGGGGCGCACTTCGGCGAGCCGCTCCCCCAGCCGTGCGGCCGCTGTGCCTGGTGCCTCGGCGGGCGGAAGCCGGCGCGCCTGCTGCCGCGGGCACAAGGGGTCATCGACGCCGACGTCTGGCGACAGGCGGTGTCGCTGCGGGGCGAGCGCGGCGACCTGCTGCGCGAGCCGCGGGCGCTGGCGCGCTTCCTGTGCGGGCTGTCGTCACCGCGGCTGTCGCGGAACAAGCTGACGTCGGAGCGACTGTTCGGGGCGCTGGAGGACGTGCCGTTCGCCGAGGTACTGCGCCGCGCGGAGGGCGCCTGAAATGGCCAAGCGACTCGATCAGATCCTGGTCATCGACGTGGAGGCGACCTGCTGGGAAGGCGCACCGCCCGCGGGGCAGGAAAACGAGATCATCGAGATCGGCGTCTGCACCATCGATGTGCGCCGGCGCCGGCGCGAGGGGCGCGAGTCGATCCTCGTCCGGCCGCAGCGCTCGCGCGTCAGCCCGTTCTGCACGCAGCTCACCACGCTGACGCAGGTCGAGGTCGAGGGCGGCATCTCGTTCGAGGAGGCGTGCCGGCTGCTGCGGGGAAAGTACCAGGGCGATCAGCGCACCTTCGCCAGCTACGGGGACTACGATCGCAACCAGTTCGAGCGACAATGCCGCTCCTTTGGCGTCAAGTACCCGTTCGGCCCGACGCACCTGAACGTCAAGAACCTGTTCGCGCTCTGCCGCGGCCTGCACCACGAGGTCGGCATGGAGGCGGCGCTGGCGATGCTCGGCCTGCCGCTGGAAGGAACGCACCACCGCGGCGGCGACGACGCCTGGAACATCGCCGCCGTCCTGCTGGCCCTGCTGCCGCCCTTGTGATGAGTCGGTGACGCAAGCGGTTTGCGACCTGGCAATCCGGGTGCGGCGTCACCCGGAACCGCGACGGCAGCGCGGCACGATTCAGCCCACCCCACTTTGCTCACCTGAGCAAAGTGGGTCCCGGCGCGCAAGTCTTGAGAAGGGAAGTCCTTGCGCCTCGATTGGACCCACTTTGCTCACTGAAGGAGCATCAGGACCCTTTTTCAGGGTGAAAGACCGGAAAAGGGTCAAAGACCGGAAAAGGATCCTGACACCTTTTCTTGCCCCGGGCGCACGCTGGTAAACGTCTGGTCCGCCAGGTCCTCGTACTCTTCCTGCGTCTGCTGCGGTATGGAGCCTTGCTCGTCGCAGGGGACTGCGAAAATCAGAATTACTTGCCTGTCAGTGGCTTCCAGCACAAGGAGAAATCCGGGGCGCCGCATGGTAGGGGCAGGGGCGATGATTCGGCTGTTCCTGTGCCAATGCCTCGACCCGGGGCTGTCTTCGCGGCGGTAGACGTACGCGACGGGGAGGCAAAGCCGCATCTTGGCGAGCGGGTAGACGTACACCCCTTCGACCGGCATCCCGCCGACAGAGGTGAGTCGGCTAAGCTGCGGCCCGCGGGCGGGATACCGCGGTTGAGCCTCCAGCAAATCACTAGCGATGCGCTGGCCTTCCCCGACCAGCTTGACTTCGTAATCCTTAACCCGCACATCCTCAAGCGACCGGAGGACGCGATAGACCTCACGGTAAGCGCCTATCGGCCCTTGTTCGTCCACAAGGGGGGTCACGAGGTAGAGGGACCAGCGGTCCTCGTCCATCGGCTTCACCCAGCCCGCGGCGCGGACGGGAAGGCCCTCTTGGGCCAGCCGGTCGAGCAGCTTCTCGCCGTCTCTGATCTGCTCGTCTACCAGCGTGACTGTATCCATTGGAACACACCGTCCGGCTTTTGGCTTACGGCCTCGAACATCGCCCTGGCCTCGGCCTCGGGCCTCGTCTCAACATAGCGGGAGGTTTCCTTCCAGTCCTTCACGACGCCCCAGTAAGCGTCCAGGGTCGTGTTCGCGCCACGCGCGACCCCGAAGTCCGCCTCCAACCCGGCCAAACTGACCAGCTTCACGAGATCGTGCGTCCAGCAGTCGGCCAGGCGCTTGAGGTACTTCTCGTCGCCGAAGATCGCGTCGGACTCGCCCAGGTGCCGGAGCAGGCACGATTTGAGCCCGCATTCGATGACGTAGCCGCTCATGTAGTAGGCACCGGCCCAGCGCTTCCGCCCCAGGAGGGCCTTGGCGTCCTTGAGCCTCTCCAGGGCCACCTTCTGCCATTGTTTTCGGTTCACCGCGTCAACTCCGAGCCGGGGACCGGCACCGGAGGCGAATTCGTCGTCCCGTCGGATCGTTCTGCGGCTCTCGGCTCTGGGTTCCGGCGCTGGCGCTGGGCGCTGACCTGTCGTCTGCGGACGTGGTGCTGGCTCTCGGCTCTGGCCCCTACCGCTGGCCCCTGGCTCGGTCTGTCTGACTCACCTCCGGGTGCCACCGCGTTACGGGGAGGGCCAGTCCCTCCCCTCATCATTGTACTTCGTCCGGCGGGGCCGGCCATTCCTCACCCTGGAAGAAAAGTGTCAGCACGCTTCTTCGCCATGTCGAGGGGAGCCGCGCCTGGCCCACAACTCCGCCGTGCGGCCGACCACGGCCGCGCGGCCTGCCCGGCGGATTCGTTTCATCACCGGTGAAACGAATCGTGTTTCCCCATGTCCTTGGCAATCGCCGACTTACGGCCGGCGGCGCCATTCATTTCACGACTTTGGCAGACACCCCGTCGGGGGGGCCATGAAACGATTCGCCAGGTGGCAAATTGCGGCAACTCCTGAGCCGGCCTATCAGAAGGAGAGACCGAAAGAGGAACCAGGGGACGGGGAGTCGTTTCTTAACAGGCAAAGGAGAAAGAAAAAATAACTGCCTCTTTTTATCTTTTAGCAGAGACTTATATTAGCTCTCATCTTTGCCCCCAGGATGGCGCTCGAATTATTCCATAAGTGCATGGTGCAAAAGGAGAAAAGTAGAGTGTCCCCAATTTCCCCAATTTCCCAATTTCCCACGGGGAACTGTCCCCAAGCATCCCCCAAGCATCCCAAGGATCCACATCTAGCGCATGGGCTTGAGCTTTTCAAACGCGAGATGGATAGGGACGAAAAAGCGCGAGGTCGTCTTGGCGCGTGTGGAGGGGGTTGATAAACTGATGTGTGGACACTCGTACAAAGGGCGATTCGATGCGACTCTGGACGTACCATCCGGCGAGCTTTCGTCTTGATGACCCACGAATCACAACCATTGACCCGTCAAGAGGCGAATACT
Source organism: Gemmataceae bacterium (assembly GCA_035266225.1). Classification (GTDB taxonomy): domain Bacteria; phylum Planctomycetota; class Planctomycetia; order Gemmatales; family Gemmataceae; genus DATFNV01. The sequence continues at coordinate 404 of DATFNV010000444.1, read as the reverse complement.
GGAACGACTCGTCATTTTGCTACGAGGCGGCGCTACGCAAGCTATGTCGGCTGCTTAGCGCCGATCTGTCCATCCTGTGGTGCTTCACCGCTCCCGGCTGTTGGGTTCTCGCTGATGGGGCTCCCGTATCCGTGGAATGGGAACTGGATGTTCCAGACGAAAAGATCCTTGGGTTCATCCGGGTGTGGCCTTGGAACAATTTCATTTCTCGCTCTTTTGACGATGCAGACGATTTTTCGGAGATTCTTGTTGCGGGCCGGCCTGTGACACCCGCAACGGAGATCAGTGCCGTGGTGCGGTTCCCACTTTCGGCTGAATGCCGAATCGAGTGCCTCGGCAAGATCGTGCCGCCTGGGTGGCGCGAAGAGCTTCAGATGCTAAGGGGGCGAGACCGTGCGTTGCAG